>JAHWKL010000127.1 GCA_019347915.1 Actinomycetota bacterium | reverse complement strand
CGCCCTCGCCCTCGCCGCCGGGCCCGTCGCCGCGGCGTTGCCGCAACGAGTCGAGCAGGGAATCCAGGTCGTCACCATCCTGGGGCACCGTGGTGGTGGTGGTGGGAGGCGGGGGCGGCTCCACCGAGGGCGCCGGCAGCCGCCGGACGTAGTCCCCGGGGTCGGTCTCCAGGGGCGCCTTCAGCGCCCGCACGTCGAAGCCACCCCGCGCCCGACGGCGCAGGATGTCGGTCAGATCGGTGATCGGCGGCGGCTCGGTGAACTCGGTGACGGGCACGCCGGCGAGCGCCTCGCGCATGAACGACTCCCACGTGTCGGCCGGCAGGCTGCCGCCGGTGACCGCCCGTACCCCCTTGATGCCCCGCAACGGCCGCGGTGCGTCGGAATAGCCGATCCACACCGAGGTCGACAGGCTCGGGGTGTAGCCGACGAACCAGGCGTCCTTGTTCTCCGTGGTCGTGCCCGTCTTGCCCGCCGCCGGCCGGTCGATGCCGTTGTCGCCGGCGGTGCCCCCGGACTGGAGGACCCCCTGGAGGATGTCGTTGACGTTGTCGGCGGTCACCTCGTCGAGCACCCGGGCCCGGGGCGGCTCGGTGTTGTCCTCGAGCACCGCTCCCTCGGAGTCGAGCACCCGCACCACCGGCGTGGGCTCAGCCCGCTCTCCCCGGGCGGCGAACACCCCGAAGGCCGACGCCATGTCGATCGGTGAGACGTCGAGGCTTCCCAGGGCGACCGAGAGCCCATGGAAGCCCTCTTGGTACTCCGAGGTGGTCAGGCCCATCCGCCGGGCCAGGGCCATGGTCTCTTCCACGCCGACCTGGCGGATCAGCTCCACGTAGGCGGTGTTGACCGACTTGCTGGTGGCGGTGCGCAGGTCGACCGGGCCGTAGGAGGCGCCCCCGTAGTTCCGGAAGGTGTCGTTGCCCACCACCAGGGGGCTGCGCCCGGGCAACGACCGGTTGGGAGGGATGCCCTCCTCCAGCGCCTGGGCCAGCACGAAGGGCTTGAACGCCGACCCGGGCTGGCGGCCACTGCCTCCCCCGGCGGCACCCAGGGCCAGGTTCACCGGCGAGGCGGCGAAGTCCCGCCCACCCACCAGGGCCTTGACGAACCCGGTGTGCGGCTCCACCGCCACGAGCGACATCTCCAGCGGCGGGTCGGTGCCGTCGAGGGTCTCGCCCACCGCCCGGTCGGCCTCGCCCTGCACCCGGGGGTCGAGCGTGGTGTCGATCCGCAGCCCTTCTCGATAGACGGCGTCGCTGCCGTAGCGGTCGGCGAGGTAGCGCTGGAGGTAGTCGACGAAGTAGGGGTACCGGGTCTCGGCCCGCTGACGGGGGTGCACGACCGTGACCGGCCGGTCCGGTGGGGGCTCGCCGGGCTTGGCCAGCCACACGGTCTGGGCAGCGGCGCCGGCGTGCTCGTCGGCGTCGATCATGCCCTCGTCGAGCATGGCGTCGAGCACCAGCATGCGCTTGGCCTCGGCCATGGCGGGATTGCCGCGTGGCTCGTAGCGGCTCGGGGCGGGGATGAGGCCGGCGAGGAGGGCGGCCTCGGAAAGGGTCAGGTCACGTACCGGCTTGCGGAAGTAGGTCTCGGCCGCGGCGCCGACGCCGTAGGCGCCCTCACCCAGGTAGATGCGCTCCAGGTAGCGGAACAGGATCTCGTCCTTGTCGACCTGGCGGTCGAGCTGGCTGGCCAGCACGGCCTCCCGTACCTTGCGGGAGAGGCTGCGCTCGTTGCCCACGTAGGCGCTCTTGACGTACTGCTGGGTGATGGTGGACCCGCCCTGCACCACCTGCTGGCTGCGCACGTCGGCCCACAGGGCCCGCAGCGTTCCCCACACGTCGACCCCGCTGTGGGAGTAGAAGCGCCGGTCCTCGCCGGCGATCACCGCCTGCCGGAGCACCTCGGGGACGTCCTCAGGCGCCACCGGCTGGCTGGTGTCGAACTGGCGGAAGGTACCGATCTCCTCGCCGTTGATGTCGTAGATCCGGCTGATCTGCGCCTCCACGCCCGGCGTGGGGTCGGGCAGGGACGCCGGCAGGGGAAGGAAAAGGAGGGCGCTGAGGACGGTGAGGGCGCCGGCCACCGGCACCACCACGCCCACGACCACCACGAGAGCCAGGAGGCGGCCGGCGGTGCGCATTGCCGCAGTGTACGAACACGACGGAGCCACTTTGCCCGCCCGGAGGGCAAGATGGGCGCCGTGCCCGAACCTCACCGGCCACCCTCGGTTGACGCCCTCGCCCGGTCACTGACGGGCACGGGCCTTCCCCACCCCCTGCTGGTCGACGTGGCCCGCCAGGCCATCGCCGCCGGCGAGACCGAGGAGGCGCCGGCGCGGGCGGCCGCCGCCGGGCGGGCCCTCCTCCAGCCGGTGATCAACGCCACCGGCGTCCTGCTCCACACCAACCTGGGCCGGGCGCCGGTGAGCGCCGAGTGGCCCGGCACCTACTCCAACCTCGAGCTCGACCTGTCCGACGGCCGGCGGGGGTCGCGCCACGATCGCGCCGGGCCGCTGCTGGCCCGGGGCTGCGGTGCCGACCGGGCGCTGGTGGTCAACAACTGCGCCGCCGCCGTGGTGCTGGTCCTGGCCTCCCTGGCCCGGGGCCGGGGGGTCGTGGTCAGCCGCGGGGAGCTGGTCGAGATCGGCGGCGGCTTTCGCATCCCCGAGGTGCTGGCCCAGTCCGGTGCCCGCCTGGTCGAGGTGGGCACCACCAACCGGACGCGCCTGGCCGACTACCGGGAGGCGGTCGACGACCCCGCCGCCGACGTGGCCCTCGTGCTCAAGGTCCACCCGTCGAACTACCGCATCACCGGGTTCACCGAGGACGTCGACGTGGCGGCCCTCGCCGGCCTGGGGCGGCCGGTGGTGGCCGACATCGGGTCCGGGCTGCTCGACGCCACCACGCCCTGGCTGCCGGGCGGCCCGCCCTCGTGGCTGGCCGGGGAGCCCGGTGCCCGCCAGACGCTGGCCGCCGGCGCCGCGCTGGTCACCTTCTCCGGCGACAAGCTCCTGGGGGGGCCGCAGGCCGGCGTGATCGCCGGCCGGGCCGAGCTGGTGGCGGCCTGCTCCGCCCATCCCCTGGCCCGGGCCCTGCGGCCGGGAGGCCTGGTGCTGGCCGCCCTCCAGCGCACGGCGCTGGCCTACCTCCACCGGGACCACCGCGCCATCCCCTTCTGGCGCATGGCCACCACCTCGGTCGACGCCCTGCGGGCTCGGGCCGACACCGTCGTCGCCGGCGTGCCCGGCGGCCTGGCCCGGATGGTGCCGTGCAGCTCGGTGACGGGCGGCGGGACGCTACCGGGGGTGGAGATCGCTTCGGCCGGCGTGGCTGTCGACGGCGACCACGCCGCCGCCCTGCGCCACCGTGGCCGCCCGGTGGTCGCCCGGGTGACCGACAGCGTGACGGTGTGCGACCTGCGCACGGTCGACCCCGGCGACGACGCCGAGCTGGCCGCCGCCCTGGCCGAACTGGCGCCGGCGGGCGGCTGAAGCCTGCTCCCGCTCGGTCCCCGGCGATACTTTCGTCCGTGCACGTCGTCGCCACCGCCGGTCACGTCGACCACGGCAAGTCGACCCTGGTGCACGCCCTCACCGGCATCGACCCTGACCGCTTCGGTGAGGAGAAGGCGAGGGGGTTGACCATCGACCTGGGCTTCGCCTGGGCCACCCTGCCCTCGGGCCGGGGCCTGGCCTTCGTCGACGTCCCCGGCCACGTCCGCTTCATCAAGAACATGCTCGCCGGGGTGGGAGCGGTCGACGCCTGCTTGTTCGTGGTGGCCGCCACCGAGGCGTGGAAGCCCCAGTCCGAGGAGCACCTGCGCATCCTGGAGCTGCTCGGCATCCGTTCCGGGCTGGTGGCGCTGACCAAGGTCGGCCTGGTCGACGACGACCACCGTGAGCTGGCCCGCATGGACGTGGCCGACCACGTCGTCGGCACCTTCCTCGAGAAGGCGGAGGTGGTGGACGTGGACGCCCCTTCGGGTCGGGGGCTGGAAGAGCTGCGGGCGGCGCTCGACCGGCTCCTGTCGGCCACCCCCACCGCCGCCGACCGCCGCCGGCCCCGCTTGTGGGTGGACCGCAGCTTCGCCGCCCGGGGCTCGGGGACGGTGGTCACCGGGACCCTGACCGGCGGCGGCCTCACCATCGACGACGAGCTGGTGCTGCTCCCTCGGGCCCGCCCCGTCCGGGTCCGCGCCCTGCAGAGCCACCAGGAGTCGCTGCCCGCCGTCGGTCCGGGTCGGCGGGTGGCGGTCAACCTGGTCGGGGTCGGGCACGACGACGTGGACAGGGGCGACGCCCTGGTCCGCCCGGGGCAGTGGCACGCCACCCGGCGGGTCGACGCCAGCCTGGCCGTGCTGCCGTCGCTCGACCACGAGGTGTCCCGTCGGGGCGCCTACGTGGCCTACGTGGGCTCCGGCGAGCGGCCGGTGCGCCTGCGGGTGCTCGGCGGCTCCGCCCTGCAGCCGGGCGACGAGGGACTGGTGCGCCTCCACCTCGTCGAGCCCCTGCCCCTCGTGCCCGGTGACCGGTTCGTGCTGCGGGAGACGGGCCGGGCCGAGACGGTCGGGGGCGGGGAGGTGCTCGACGTCGACCCCGTGCTGCCGGCGGCCCGGGCCCGGCCCGATCGATCAGTGTCCCGGGTGGTCGCCGAGCGCGGCTGGGTCGAGGCCGAGGTGCTCGAGCGGCTCACCGGGGAGGCTCGTGCGCCCGACCTGGGGCCGTGGGTGGTGGACCCCTCGGTGCTGGCGTCCACCCGCAGTGACGTGGAGGCGGCCGTCGACGCCGCCGGGCCGCTCGGTCTCGACGTGGCCACCCTCGACCCCCGACGCCGGGCGGTGCTGGCCACCCTGGAAGGCGTCGACGTCGAGGCCGGCCGGGCCCGGCGTCCCACCGGGCCCGACCCCCTGGCCGACCATCCCTACGTCGCTGCCCTGGAGGCCTCCCCCTTCGAGCCGCCGGCGCCGGAGGGCGTCGACCGCGACGAGCTGCGGGAGCTCGTGCGCCGGGGCCTGGTGCTGCAGAGCGAGGGCACCTGGTTCGCACCCTCGGCGGTGGACACGGCGTCGGAGGCGGTGGCCCGACTGCTCGGCGAGCACCCCGACGGCGTCACCGTCGCCCAGGTGCGGGACGCGCTGGGCACCACCCGCAAGTTCCTTCTGCCCCTGCTGGCGCTGCTCGACGGCCGGGGGGTGACCCGCCGGCGGGGCGACGTGCGCATCGCCGGCCCCCGGCTCCCCCCGACGGGGGCGTGACCGCCCGACCGGCGCTCCCCCCTACTGGCGGGACGCCAGCAGGTTCTTGCGCTCGAGCTCGTTGAGCCCGCCCCAGATGCCGTGGGGCTCCCTGATCCGCATGGCGTAGTCGAGGCAGTCCGAGCAGACGGAGCAGGTGGCGCAGATGGCCTTGGCCCGCTCCTCGCGCTCGGCCTTCTCGGCCTTGCGCTCCATGTGGGACGGCGGGAAGAACACCGCGGCGTGCGGCCCCCGGCACGCCGCCTTGATCTGCCACAGCTCGTCAGTGCGAAGTGTGCTCAGCACCCTCCCCCTTCCGCAGGCCGCGACCCTAACGAAGGCCGCCACGGGCTCACAAGGGTCAATCGGCGGAAGGTTTCGCGGGTCGGTCCGTCTGCGACCGACGTTCCCGGTAGTCCCGGGCGGCGCCGACCTCCGGCTCGATCTCCAGCAGGGGGCCGTCGATCCCCGTGACCCGCACCCGCTCCCCGGCGGCCACGGGCGTGGCCCGATTCGTCCGCGCCGGCCACAGCGCCTCCCGCACGCGCACCACGCCGTCGGGCGCGACCTCGGCCACCGCCTCACCCATCTCGCCGACCATCGACTCCCGGCCGACGGTGGGCGTGGAGAAGCGGCTGCGAACCGTGGCCGGCAGGCCGGCCAGCATGACGAGCACCACGCCGATGCACCCGGTCACCAACGGCAGCCAGCCCAGGCGGATGCCGTCCTCGAACAGCAGCAGCGAGCCGACGGTGTAGGCGATCACTCCCACCGCCGTCCAGAAGCGGGGCACGCCGGTCTGCACGTCGACGCTGAAGCCGAACATGCCGACGACCAGCAGGGACAGGCCCCATGGCGAGGTGGGCAGGACGGCCAGGCCGTAGCCGGCCAGCACCGCACAGCCCGCCGCCACCGCCCCGGCCACCCCGGCGCCGGCGGTGAACAGCTCGAAGACGAGCAGCACCAGGGCGGCCGACAGCAGCAGGTAGGCGACCGGCGGGCTGGCCACGGTGTGCATCAGGCGGGGCAGGACGTCGAGCTTGGCCAGGCGGGCCTGCACGGTGAGGGCCGCCTCCGGAGGAGCCCCCGGCGCCGGCTCGAAGGTGGCCGTCTCCAGCACGGTGCCAGCCACCTCCCGGCCGTCGAGGGCGGCGATGAAGCTGCCCAGGACGGCCGACTCCTCCTCGTTCAGCTCCACCAGCCCCAGGTCGAGGGCCTGGCCCGGGTCGACGGTGCCGTCGGCGACGACGGGAGGCAGCGAGCCGAACACCGGCTCGGGCAGGTGCCCCAGCCTTGACCGTGGCGCCATGCCCGCCAGCGGGGCGGCGATCACCAGCCGGCCGGCACCGCCCAGCGCTCGGGCCCCGCTCTCCCCCACCCACACGGCGAC
>JAHWKL010000126.1 GCA_019347915.1 Actinomycetota bacterium | reverse complement strand
TCCGGCTGCGCGACGAGGGCATGATCGTGCTCGGGATCGTGAGGCGCGACGGGTCGTACCTCGGCGTACCGTCCCGCGACACCCGCATCGAAGGTGGTGACACGATCATCGTCTACGGCCGCAACCGTGACTTCCCCCGCCTGGCCGGGAGGGAGGCCAGCGGCGAGGGCGACCGGGTCCACAAGCAGGCGGTGAGAGAGCACGAGCAGGTGGCGCGTGAGGAGCAGCAACCCGACGAGCGGGCCGGCTGAGCCACGGCGGCGCCGGCGCTCCGGCCGCCGTCAGCGAGGAGAAAGGGTCAGCGGCTCACCCGGTAGGCGTCCCGGAGCACCTTGGCCTCCAGCTCGAGCTCCTCCAGCCGGTGCTTGACGATGTCGCCGATGCTGATGATGCCGCAGAGGCGATCGTCCTGGAGCACCACCACGTGCCGGTTGCGCGTACGGGTCATGTCATGCATCACCTTCTTGATCGTGTCGGCGGGTGAGCAGGTCGGGCCGCCCTTCCACATCACGTCGGCGACCCGCAGGTCGAGCAACCGGGCGCCGTGCTTGGTGAGGCCCCGCACCAGGTCCCGCTCCGACACCACGCCGTCGAAGCGCACCCCCTCAGACGACACGACCAGCGCCCCGATGCCCTTGGAGCTCAGCTTCTGGGCGGCGAAGGCAACGTTGGTGTCGGGCGGGATGGTCTCGACCGCCCGCCCCTTGGCCTCCAGGATCCCCTCGACATTCATCCCGTCCTCCATCGGTCGGCTGTCCCGATCATTGCCCTTCGAGGCCGACACCACAAGGCCCCCGCCGGATATTGGGGTGGCGCCGAGGGTGGCAACCCAGGCCGGTCTGGGTACGGACGTGGCCGAAAAGGCGCTGGCGAGCCGACGAAGGGGAGCAGATGGCAGGTTGGGTCGGGAACATCGAAGAGACCACACTCGAGAACGAGACCTTCCGCACCGTCGTGTTCACCGGTGCTCACGCCCAGCTCACGGTGATGAACCTCCAGCCTGGTGAGGAGATCGGCTGGGAGGCACACCCCAACCTCGACCAGTTCCTTCGGGTGGAGCAGGGCCGGGGGCGGATCGAGATGGGGCCCAGCCAGGACCGCATCGACGAGAAGCACGACTTGGACGACAACTGGGCTGTCGTCGTCCCCGCCGGCAGCTGGCACAACGTGGTGAACACCGGCACAGCTCAAGCTGTACTCGCTGTACGCGCCGCCCGAGCACCCGCCGGGCACCGTGCACGCCACCAAGGCGGAGGCCGACGCCGCCGAGCACGCCGAGGCCTAGCGCCGGGAACCGACGGGGGTCGAGCCCGGAGAACCGGAGAATCAGACAGGTCCGGGCGTAGGCCCGCCAGTCTCCGGCGATGGGCAGCCTGGCCGGTCAGGCCTCGGTGACCGCGCTCCGGGCTGCGGCGATGCGGCGCTCGGCAAGCTCGACGTACTCCTGCTCCATGTCGAACCCGACGTAGCGGCGATCCGCTTGCACGGCGGCCACAGCCGTCGAGCCGGCCCCCATGAACGGGTCGAGGACCACGTCGCCCCTGAACGTGTAGAGCTGGATCAGCCGAGCGGGCAGCTCTACCGGGAAGGGCGCCGGGTGGCCGATCCGCTTGGCCGACTCCGGGCGGATGTCCCAGGTGTCGAGGGTCCAGGCCATGAACTCCTCACGGCCGATGGTCGACTCCCACGGGAGGCCTCGCTGCTGGCGGACCTTCCAGTGCAGCGCCCGGTCGAACCGTCCCTTGCTGGCGATCAGGACCCGCTCGGTCAAGTCGCGCAGCGACGGGTTGGACGGCGACATCCACGAGCCCCAGGCGCAGTTGCCGGACGACCCTGGGGCCTTCGTCCACACGATCTCACCACGAGGCAGGAACCCCAAGTCCTCGAGCACCACCCACACGTCCTTGGACAGCGACCGGAAGGGCTTGCGACCGAGGTTGGCGACGTTCACCGCGATGCGACCACCTGGCTCCAGGACCCGCTGGCATTCGGCGAACACGTCGCGGAGCAGCTTCAGATATGCCACGTAGGACTTCGGAACGTGCCCGGCGTTCACATCGAGCTCGTAATCCTTCGACGCATGGTAAGGGGGCGACGTCGTCACAAGGCTCACCGACTTGTCTGCCACCTTCGACATGTCCCTGCTGTCACCGAGGAAGAGGGTGTCGACCACGTCGCACGGCACGACCTCCTCGTCGTCGCTCAAGATCGGCGAGGCGAACCTCGAGTAGAACTCCGACGAGTCGTGGTTCTCCCGCTTTCCGACGCCGAAGCTCGACGTCTTCGTTGCCTGACGCTCCTTGACGGACCCGCGAGCCATAGCGGCACCTCCAGCAAATCACAGTACTGTGATTTGCGACACCGATGGTGGAGGAAGATGATCATCGTGGCGGAGCCCGGTTGGGCCCTGTGCGGGAGCCGGTCCTAGCCTCTGAGCGTGACGCCGGACGCCCATCACCACGCGTGACCGCCTCGTCCGTCGACATCCCGGCCGGCACCGAGCCGGTGACCCTGCAGTCCCGCCTCGAAGTCGCCAGCCAGGATGTTGTCCACGATGCCCAGCACTCCCCCGACCGCCCACCGATCAGCGACCTCGTGGCGTTCCTCCGGCACCTCGAGGGAAGTGGGCGCTTCCACCGGGACACGGGGCTCGGCCGCCTGTTCCACCCGGGAAGGGTGTCGTTCCGAGAGAACCAGCCCAGCGACAGCCTCCACGTGGTGGTCCGTGACAACCGGGTGGCCGCCCATGTCGATCGGGTGTCGCCACTGGGCCTGCGGCCCGAGCGCCCGTCCCGTTACTCGCTGCGGCGAGCCGCGGCTCACAACCTGTCCGGCATGGCCCAGGACCTCTTCCGGCTGCTCCGCGGCCGCCAGGGTGACCACCGCTCCGAGCTCGACTGCGAGTGGGTGTGGGATCGCCGGGACCCCCTGATCGACCCGAGCCGTCTACTGGACCCGGCAACGTCGGCGTGGAGCCTGCACCTGGAAGCGCGGGTCAGTGGGACGCTCGACGAGGGGCGACTGCGAAGGGCGCTCACCTTGGGCCTCGGTGGCCGGCCGCCTGAACACGAGGTGCTGGAGGTCACCGAGTGCTCCGACGACGGCTCACTCGACGCGGCGCGCTCCGACCTCCAGACGAGACCGGTCGCGGTGACCGACTGGCCACCGTTGCGGGGCCTGCTCGCCCGGCGGCCCGACGGTGACGTGCTGATCCTCAACGTCAACCATGCCGCCACCGATGGCTCCGGCGCGGTGGCGGTGCTGCGCTCGATCGCCCGGGCCTACGCCGGCGAGACCCCGTCCGCACCCGGACCCGACCTGGTGGCGATGGCAGACGCGCCGGTGCGCCCGGCCTCGTCGCCGACGTGGGCAGGCCCGTATCGCTCCGCGGTGGAGCGCCTGCGCGACCTTCTCGCCCGGCCGGCGCAGCTGGCGGCCGACCGCCCCGAGGACGAGCCCGGGTACGGCTTCCACCTGCTGCACCTGTCGACTGAGGACACCCGGCGGGTGATGGCCGCCGCCTCGCCGGGGACGACGAGGGACGTTCTCCTGGCTGCGCTGCACCTCGCCATCGGGCACTGGAACCTCGGGCACGGCGCGCCCGGCCGCCGGGTCGGCGTGCTCGTGCCGGTCAACCTGCGCCCCCCGAAATGGCCGGAAGAGACCATCGGCAACTTCTCGGTGACGGCGCGGGTCTCGACCAGCCGGCGCCACCGGCGGGACGGCACCTCAGCGTTGCGAGCCGTCACCGCCCAGACCACCCGGAACCGGCGCACCCGCACGGGCATCGCCCTCATCGCCGCGCTTGAAAGGACGGGCCTGCTCCCCCTGTGGGCCAAGCAGTCGGTGGTGGTGCTCCAGCCCATCGTCGGCAACCGGTTGGCGGACACCGCCATGCTCGCCCACCTCGGGCGCCAGGAGTCACCTTCGTTCGGGCCCGACGCCGGCGAGACGACCGGTGTCTGGTTCTCGGTGCCGGCACGCGCTCCTCAGGCGCTGTGCGTCGGCACGGTGACGATCTCAGGGTGCATGCACGTCACGCTGCGCTATCCGCGCCGCCTGTTCGACCACGACGCCGCCGGCCGCTTCGCCGAGTGCTTCCTGGGTCAGCTGCGCCTGGTGGCGCAGGGCGCGTCGTAGCGCTCGCCGCTACCGCCGCTCGGTGCGCACCACCGCTTGCCCGGGACGCCACGATTCGATCAACAGCCGGTCACCGTTCGGGTGGACCGACGTGAGGACGACCTCCCCCCCGTGCCCCGGAGTCAGCCCTTCATGAAGGGAAGGGCGACGGCGTAGGCCACGAGGAGCAGCGCCCCCTCCCACCGACGGAGGGCGCCGCCGGCGAGGAACACCCAGCTCAGCAGGACCACCACCACCATCAGGCCGGCGGCAACGACGGTCAGGCCGGCGTCGGCGAGCACGCCGGGCCCCACCAGGGCGACCAGGCCGCCGCCGCCCAGGCTGTTGAAGATGTTGCTGCCCAGGACGTTGCCGGCGAGAAGGGCGACCTGGCCCCGGCGGGCCGATTGCACGGCAGTGACCAGCTCGGGGAGTGACGTCCCGAGGGCGACGACGGTGAGTCCCACGAAGCCCCCGCTCAAGTCGAGGGCGTCGATCACCCCCTCGGCACCGGTGACGAGGACGTAGGCGCCCACGACCGTCCCGATGAGGCCGGCGGCGGTGAGCAGCGTGTCGCCGGGCACGCCGGAGCGGTCACCGTTACCGGCATGGAGCACCTCACCGACCTCTTGGAGCAGGTCATCGGCGTCGGCGGCGGCCTGGCGGCGGGCCCCACCGAGAACGACGACGATGGCCACCACCATCCCGGCGACGAGCACGAGGCCTTCGAGTCGGGAGAGACCGCCCTGAATGAGGACGGCGAACAGCGCCACGGCGGCGACCGACAATGGGGCCTCCCGCCGCACGATCCGGGACCGCACGGCGGGTGCGGCCAGCAGGCCCGCCACCCCGAGGACGAGGCTGACGTTGGCCAGGTTGGAGCCGACGAGGTTCCCCACGGCGATGTCGAGCCCGCCGCGGGCGGCGGCGATGCCCGACACGACGAGCTCGGGCGCGCTGGTCCCGAACCCGATGACGGTGACGCCTACCACCACCGGCGACACCCGGAAGGTCACGGCCAGGCGGGCGGCCCCCACGACGAAGCGGTCGGCGGCCACCGCCAGCACGAGGAGCCCGGCGACGATGGCGACAACGGCGATGGCCACGGCAGGAGAGCCTGTCAGAGACGCCGGCGCCCGCCGAGCAACGACGGGGCGACTGGCGGCGGGACGCTACGCCCGGGTTGGGGCACCCGTCCCCGGCCGGCCAGCTGCCGCCAGCACCCGCTGATGGACCAACGCCCGCAAGGCGGGCTCACAGCGGCGCAACCGCTCAGGCAGGTGCTGAGTGGCCTCGGTGGACAGCCGTGTGCGCTCCTCGTCCGAGAGGTCGGCCAACAGCCGCTCGGCCCTTCGCACGTCCTCCTCCTGCTGCCTGTGCTTCGCCGCGTCCTGCTCGAGGCGACGACGGTTCTCCCGCATCTTGGCGTCAGCGGCAGCAAGCGCCTCCTCACCGTCGAACGGCACCTCAGTCCCACCGTCGAGGCTCACCGTCTCTTCGAGAATCACGTGTTCGCCGTCCGGCCCTGACCGCACGCCGACGACCCTCTGGCCACGTCGACCGGCGGGATCCAGCACCTTGCGCACGACCTCGGGCGTGCTCTGGTTCGGGGCCACCCGTACCGCTCGGTATCTGTAGACGGCCACCCACGCACTCCTTGCCGCAACGAGGACCACACGAGTGTAACTACAATCTGGCGGCCTCGGTGACCGGCACGTCACTCACGGCTGCCGGTCGGAATACCGCAGCTCCCACGTCCGCCCGCCGTCGGTGGAGACGTAGATGCCGGTCGACTCGCCCTCACCCACGGCGGCATACAGGTCGTCGTCGGTGACCAGCAGTGCCTGAGGAGAACCGGGCAGATCGCCTCCGGGCTCCCAGGCCTCCTCGGTGCGCCGGTAGGTCTGTCCCTCGGCGGTGACGCCCCACAGGCCCTGGCTCTCGTTCCAGGACAGGAACATGAACTGAGGCCCGCCGACCTGTCGCCACGTGCGCCCGCCGTCACTGGTCTCCGCCAGCCCCTGCTCCGTCATGGCAACGAGGTGATCGGCATCGAGCGGGTCGACGGCGAAGTCGCCCATCCGGAGTTGCGACCGGCGTTCCCACTCCTGGCCGTCGGCGCTGACCATCAGCCGCCCGGTCGTGGCGTCGTAGCCGTAGACCAGTCCGTGGGCGGCCACGAGGGAGTGGAAATCGGCTTCGCCCAGCAACGACACCGGCTCCCACGTGCGCCCGCCGTCCGTGCTCTCGACGAGACCGAGCAACGGGGGCTTTCCGGGCACGTTGAGCCGCTCATCCTGCGGGTCGGGATGACCACTGGCGAGGAAGTGGTCCGGGCCCACGACGGTGAACCCCATCGTGTCCTGCACGGCGTCACCGACCCGCTCCGCCTCGCCCTGGTCCGGGACACGGAACAACCCGTGGTGCGTCGCCACGTAGAGCGCCCCGTCGGCAGGGTTGATCCCGAGCCCGTGCACGTGGGCGATGGCGACCTCATCGGGGGCACCGGTCTCTCCGCTCCCCGGCGGGTCGCCGTCGCCGGCGAGGAGGGCGAGCCCCACCAGGACAGCGGCCGCGCCGGCGACGACGACCGCCCAGGTGGGGAAACCC
>JAHWKL010000125.1 GCA_019347915.1 Actinomycetota bacterium | reverse complement strand
TCCGGGCGCTCGCCGGGGAGCGTGGGCTTCTTCCTGCGCCGCCGTACCTGCAGGCGGTGGGCTCTCGTCGGGCGCCCAGTCTCTTCCACCTTCATTACTCAGACCGCTTCGCCCGCCTCTTGGCGGGCGCCGGCGTACTGCTGGCCGCCGGCGTTGTCGTCGGCGCCGTAGAGCGGTTGCCGCTGCCGGCCGCCGCCATGGTGTGGGTGGCCCTGTGGGAGCGGGTGAGCCCGGCCAACGTGGCCTCCGGCCTGGTGGTGGCCCTCGTGGTCCTGACCCTCTTTCCCCTGGGGACGCGTCACCGGTCCGGCCGGGTGCGCCCGGGGGCGGCGGTGCGGTTCCTCCTCTACTTCGCGTGGAAGTTGGTCGAGGCCAGTGCCATCGTGGCCTGGGAGGTGGTGACCCCTCGCAACCGCATCAACGAGGGGATCGTGGCCATCCCCATCCGGGGCGTGTCCGACGTGGTCATCACCGTGGTGGCCAACGCCATCTCCCTCACGCCGGGCACCCTCACGCTGGAGGCCCGGCGGTCGCCGGCGGTGCTCTACGTCCACGTCCTGCACCTGCGCGACGTCGAGGAGGTGCGTCGGGAGACCCTGCACCTGGAGGCATTGGCCATCCGGGCGTTCGGCCCGGGGGAGATGGTGGCCGCCCTCGACGCCGAGGGCGAGGAGTTCCTCGCCGGCGCCTCGGAGGCCACGCGGCGGCCAGCGGGCGGGGAGGAGGAGCGCCGGTGACCGTGGTCACCGAGGTCGCCTTCGCCGTGCTGGCCCTCGCCGCCGTGCTGTGCACCGTCCGCCTGGTGCGGGGGGCGTCGCTGGCCGACCGCATCGTCGCTCTCGACGCCCTCCTGGTGGTCATCGTCAGCGGCATCGCCGTGCACGCCGCCCGCACCGGTGAGGGGACCTACCTCGACGTCCTGGTCGTCATCGCCCTGCTGGGCTTCGTGAGCACCACCACGGTGGCCCGCTTCATCGAGCACCGGGGGCCCTGAGGTGGAGAGCGTGGGAGACGTGATCGCCGCCGTCCTCATCCTTGCCGGGGTGGCCCTCAGCCTTCTCGCCGGCATCGGCCTGCAGCGCTTCCCGGACGTGTTCGCCCGGATGCACGCCGCCACCAAGCCCGCCACCCTGGGGCTGATCCTTGTGCTCGCCGGCGCCGGCGTGCGGGTGGGCGACCGGGGCGACGTGGCCAAGCTGGTGCTGGCCGCCGCCCTGCAGTTCGTGACCGCGCCGGTGGCCATGCACATGGTGGGCCGGGCGGCGTACCGCGCCGGCACCGAGCTGAGCCCGGCCACCACCGTCGACGAGCTGGGCGAGGCACCGGCGGGCCCCGCCGGCGGGGCCGTCGAGGGGCAGCGGTAGGGTGGCCGGCGTGGCCAGGAGCTTCTGGGTGGAGACCCTCGGGTGCCCGAAGAACCAGGTCGACTCGGACAAGCTGGTCGGCACCCTGGCGGCTGACGGCCTGGTCGCCGCCGACGGGCCGGGCGACGCCGACCTGGTGGTGGTCAACACCTGTGCCTTCGTCGAGGAGGCCCGGGCCGAGTCGGTCGAGACCGTCCTCGCCCTGGCCGGCGGGCGCCGGGCCGGGGCCGAGCTGGTGGTCACCGGCTGCATGGCCGAGCGTTACGGCGACGAGCTGGCGCGCGCCCTGCCCGAGGCCGACGTGGTGGCCGGCTTCGGCGTGCCCGTGCACCTGGGGCGAGGGCCGGGCCCGCCGCCGGTGCCATCGATGGACCTGCTCGAGCTGCCCCGACCGGCGGCGTCGGCGCCGTGGGCCTACGTCAAGGTGGCCGAGGGCTGCGACCGGGCCTGTGGGTTCTGCGCCATCCCGTCGTTCCGGGGGCCCCAGCGCAGCCGCTCCCTCGAGGCCGTGCTCGCCGAGGTCGACCTCCTGGCCGCCGGGCGAGGAGGCGTTCCCGTCGCCGAGATCGTGCTCGTGGCCCAGGACCTGGCCGCCTACGGGCGGGACCAGGGGAGGGGAGCCCGCCAGATCGTCCCCCTGGTACGGGCCGTCGCCGAGCAGGTGGCCCGGGTCCGCCTGCTCTACCTGTACCCCTCCGACCTCACCGACGAGCTGGTCGAGGCCGTGTGCGACAGCGGCGTGCCCTACTTCGACCTGTCGCTCCAGCACGTGTCCCGCCCCCTGCTGCGCCGCATGCGCCGGTGGGGTGACGGCCCCCGGTTCCTCGACCGGATCGACGACGTCCGCCGGCGCCAGCCCGCAGCCGCCTTCCGCTCGAACTTCATCGTGGGGTACCCGGGCGAGACCGAGGGCGACCACGACCAGCTGCTGTCGTTCCTCGACCAGGCGCAGCTCGACTGGTGCGGGTTCTTCCCGTGGTCGCCCGAGGACGGCACCTACGCCGCCGGCCTCGAAGGCCGGGTCGACGAGGGCCTGGTGGCGGAGCGGCTGGCCGAGTGCAGCGAGCGCCAGGACGCCATCACCGCCCGCCGGCGTGACGTCCTGGTCGGGACCGAGGTCGAGGTGCTCGTCGACCGCCCCGGCGTCGGCCGCACGTACCGGGAGGCGCCGGAGATCGACGGGATCGTTCACCTTCCCGACCAGCTGGCTCCGGGAACGCTGGCCACGGTCCGGGTGACCGCCGCCGCTGGTCCCGACCTGGTGGCCAACGGGGCGGGGGGCCTGGCGGGCGACGCTCCGGCGTGACCACCTCCTTCGGTCCCTCGGCCCTGGCCACGCCGGCCAACGCCGTCACCATGGCGCGGGTGGCCTTCACGCCCCTGTTGCTGGTCGTCATCGTGTCGTCGGGGCCGTCGGTGGGCGTGCTGGCCGCGTGGATCCTCCTCAGTGCCACCGACGGGCTCGACGGCTACCTCGCCCGCCGGCACGGGACCACCCGCTCCGGCGCCTTCCTCGACCCCCTGGCCGACAAGCTCCTGGTCCTCGGGGCCATGTTCGCCCTCGTGGCCCGAGGCTTGTTCTGGTGGCTGCCGGTGGTGATCATCGCCGTGCGGGAGGTGGCCATGAGCGGCTACCGGAGCTGGGTGGGACGCCAGGGGGTGTCGGTGCCCGCCCGGTCATCGGCCAAGGTCAAGACCGTGGTGCAGGGCGTGGCCGTGGGCCTGGCCCTGCTGCCGGTGGTCGCCGACCACCACCTCTGGGTCGCCCGGGGGGTGCTGTGGGTGGCGGTGGTGCTGACCGTGGTCAGTGGCCTCCAGTACCTGCTCGACGGCGCCCGGGCCCGCGCCGGCACCTCCCCGGAGGCCGACCGCGGTGCGCTGTGAGGTCGTTGCCGTCGGCACCGAGTTGCTGCTGGGTCAGATCGTCGACACCAACTCGGCCTGGATCGGTGAGCGGCTGGCGAGGGCCGGGGTCGACTGCCACTTCCAGACCCGGGTGGGCGACAACATCGAGCGCATCGTGGTCGCCCTGCAGGTCGCCCTCGGGCGCAGCGACGCCGTGGTGGTCTGCGGCGGGCTCGGTCCCACGCCCGACGACGTCACCCGCGAGGCGCTGTCCGCCCTCCTGGGTGCCCCCCTGGTGCGCGACGACGAGGTGCTGGCCCGCATCCGGGCCCTGTTCGCCGGGCGGGGCCGGGCCATGGCCCCCAGCAACGAGCGCCAGGCCGACGTGCCGGTGGGGGCCACCGTCATCGAGCAGCGGCGGGGGACGGCGCCGGGGCTGATCTGCCCCGTCCGTCCGGCGGGAGGGGCCGGCGGCTCCAGCGCCGCCGGCTCGGTGATCTACGCCGTCCCCGGCGTCCCCCGGGAGATGACCGAGATGGTGGAGCGGGCGGTGGTGCCCGACCTCCAGGTCCGGATGGGCCAGCGGTCGGCCATCGTGAGCCGGGTCCTGCGGGTCTGGGGCGAGGCGGAGTCGGCGCTGGCCGAGCGGCTGGCGCCGCGCCTGCGGGCGCTGGATGTGGCCGGCAACCCGACCATCGCCTTCCTGGCCAGCGGCACGGAGGGCATCCAGGTGCGCATCACCGCCAAGGCGGACAGCCCCGAGGCGGCCGGCGCCGTGCTCGACGCCGAGGAGGCCGAGCTGCGCTCCCTGCTCGGCGAGCACGTCTTCGGCGTCGACCACCAGACCATGGAGTCGGCGGTGGCCGGCCTCCTGGGCGAGCAGGGACTGACCCTGGGGCTGGCCGAGTCGATGACCGGCGGTCTGATCGCCTCCCGGCTCACCTCCGTGCCCGGGGCGAGCACGTGGTTCCGTGGTGGCGTGGTCTCCTACGCCGGCGAGGTGAAGTTCGACCTGCTGGGCGTGCCGCCGGGCCCGGTGGTGTCCGAGCCGGCCGCCCGGGCCATGGCCGAGGGCGCCAAGCGGGTGCTGGGCGCCGACGTGGGCCTGGCCGTGACCGGCGTGGCCGGCCCCGGTGACCACGAGGGCGTGCCCGCCGGGACGGTGGTGGTGGGCGTCGCCGTGGGTGAGGCCTCCGAGGCCTCCCGGCTGCGCCTGCCCGGGGACCGCACCACGGTCACCCAGCTCGGTGCCATCTCCGCCCTCGACGTCCTGCGCCGGCGGCTGCTGGCACGGGGCGGCGACGACTCCGGTTGATGCTCTGCGCACTCACCGCTAGGGTCCGCCTGGGCTGGAGTGCCACAGAACTGTCACAGAAGTATCGACGCTTGAGGTGCGCCGACACATGGAGAACCCCGACATCCTGCTTCGGCCCGAGTTCCTCGTGTCGGTCTTTGCCATCCTGGGCGTCACCGGCCTGGCGCTGTACTTCACCCGCCACGACCGCCGGAGGCCCGAGTCGCCGTCGGCCCCCGTCCCTGTGCCCGACGCCGGCCCCACCCGGGCCCGGGTCGACAAGCAGAGCGCCGGCAAGGAGCCTGGCGGCAAGGCGGCCACCTGTTCCGCCGAGCCCGGCGCCAGCACCACTCCTGTGTTCGCCGAGGCATCGGCGCTCGCCGGGCCCAAGGTCACCTTCGCCGACGTCGCCGGGCTCGACGAGGCCGTCGCCGAGCTGCGGGAGGTCAAGGAGTACCTGACCGACCCGGGGCGCTTCCGCCGGCTGGGCGCCGAGCTCCCTCGGGGCATCCTGCTGTGCGGGAACCCGGGCAACGGCAAGACGCTGCTCGCCCGGGCCCTGGCCGGCGAGGCCGATGTCCCGTTCTACTTCACCTCGGCGGCCAGCTTCGTCGAGCAGTACGTGGGTCTCGGCGCCGCCCGCATCCGCTCGTTGTTCGACGAGGCCAAGCAACAGCAGTCCGGGGCCATCGTGTTCATCGACGAGCTCGACGCGGTCGGGGCCAAGCGCAGCGGGAGTGGCCACGGCGAGCGGGAGTTCGACCACACGCTCAACCAGCTGCTGGTCGAGCTCGACGGCTTCGCCGCCACCTCCGGCGTGGTCATCCTCGGGGCCACCAACCGCCCGGAGCTGCTCGACACCGCCCTGGTGCGCCCGGGCCGCTTCGACCGCCGCATCCACGTCGACGTTCCCGACCTCGCCGGGCGGATCGCCATCCTGCGGCTCTACGCCGAGCGGCGCCCGTTCTCCCGCCAGGTCGACTGGGCCGACGTGGCCACGCAGACCACCGGGCTCAGCGGGGCCGAGCTGGCCAACATCGTCAACGAGGCGTCCCTGCTGGCTGCCCGCCGGCACCGCACCAAGATCACCGCCGACGAGGTCGAGGAGGCGGTGGCCCGGGTGTCGGGCGGGGCCCGCACCTCCCGGGTCATCGACGAGGACGAGAAGCGGCTCATCGCCTACCACGAGGCAGGCCACGCCCTGCTGTCGCTGCTGCTGAAGAACGTGAAGATCCCGCCGCGGGTGTCGATCGTGCCCCGGTCGGCCGGCAGCCTGAAGTCGCCGTGGTCGTTCGGCGACGACCGCAGCACGCTGACCAAGCGCGAGCTCATGGCCCGCCTCATCGTCCTGCTCGGCGGCCGGGCGGCCGAGGTGGCGACCTTCGGGGAGCCCAGCACCCGGGCCGAGGACGACCTCGACGATGCCGCCAAGCTGGCCCGGCGGATGGTCGAGCGCTGGGCCATGACCGGGCGCTACGAGCTGGCCGGCCGGGACGAGGACGCGGTGACCCGCTCCCGCACCGAGTCCCGGTCCGAGCCGGGGGTGGCCAAGCTGTTGTCCCAGGCCGAGCAGATCGCCCGCTCCATCCTCCAGGACAACGGCCCTCGTCTGGCGGCCCTGGCCGAGCGGCTGATGCACGACGAGACCCTCAGCGTGGCCCAGATGGCGGCGGCGGCAGGACTGCCCGACCCGGCCGAGGAGCGGGTGGTGGCGCCGGATGCCGACGGGGCGTCGGTCCTGGACGGCGCCTCCACGTCGGTCACCCGCCTGCACGGCTGAGGGGCCGGCGGCACCGGCCTCCGGCTCGCCGCCACCATCGCCTGAGCCGGACCGAGCGGTGCCCCTGCGGCTGTTCGTGGCCGTGCGGCCGCCCCCGGAGGTGGTGGCGACGCTCGCCACCCTCGACCGTCCTGAACGGCCGGGGCTGCGGTGGACGCCGCCGGAGCAGTGGCACGTCACCCTTCGCTTCTTCGGGCCGGTCGACGCCGAGCAGGCGGAGGCCGAAGGGGACGAGGCCGAGGCGGCCCTCGACGCCGCCCAGGACGCCCAGGCGGTGGCCGCTGACCTGCTGGCCCAGGCCGCCTCGCTGGGTGCCTGCGACTGCGACCTCGCCCCCGAGGTGGAGGAGGCCGCAGCCGCCGGCGACGTGGCCGCCTCGGCCCTGGTGGAGGCCTGCGGGGCCGCCGAGGAGGAGGCCGCCGATGACGAGGAGGAAGAGCCGTCGAGCGGATTGTGCGGCGACATCGCCCTCAGCCTCGACGAGGTCATGGACCTGACCGGCTCGGTGGAGGAGGTGCTCTCCTCCTGCCAGGACGCCGTCGACGCCGCGCTCGGCTCCAGCGACCTGGCCTTCTGCGACGATCCCGAGGCCCT
>JAHWKL010000124.1 GCA_019347915.1 Actinomycetota bacterium | reverse complement strand
GAGACCCTCCCTGGCCTTGGCCCACTCCCCGACGCCTACCGCATACACGCTGGTGATGAGCGAGCAGTAGCCGAGTGGTTCGAGCTGACCCACAGCTTCTGCCGTCTCCAGTGCCCGGCGGGCGTAGACCCGGGCGACCGCGTGCAGAGGAACGCTGCCGCTGGCCATGCAGACGATGGCGTAGGCGCGGGCCAGGTCGGGGGAGGGACCGGCGCGCTCGGCCACGTTCAGACCGGTGACGGCGGCGTAGAACATGCCCAGGCTGTCGTTGCAGAACCAGTAGGTCTCGACCAGTCGCACGTAGCCAGCGGCGGCCTCGGCGTTCTGCTCTCGCGTGGCGCGCGTGCGGAAGCACAACCGGCGGAGCCCCAACCGGGCCAGGGCCTGCACGGCCACCTGGGAGAGGAGGCGGAGGATGAGCCCTGCTTTGGAACGAGGCTCCGGCCACCCGGCCAACGACACGGCTCGGCGGAGGTGCTCCCGGGCGTCAACGGCGCGGCCCTGGCCGAGGAGGGCCTCGCCGATGCCACGCTCCCATTCAGCCCGGCGCACGGACGGGGTTCCCGAGCCCGCCACCAGGGCGTCTTGGAGGAACCCGACGGCTTCTGGGTACGAACCGGCCAGAAGGGCCTGCTTTCCGGCCAGGCCGAGGTTCTCCGCCGCCTTGTCGACGACGTCGGCGTGACGCCAGTGGTGAGCGAGCAGGGCGTAGCGGCCCACGGGGTCGTCTGCGTCGTGCTGCTCGTACCAGGCGGCAACCGCGGCGTGCAGCTCGCGGCGCTGAGCGAACAGCAGCAAGCTGTAGGCGACGTCGCGGATGGCGGCATGCTTGAAGCTGTACGTGGGCTGGCGCTGGCCCGGCTGGCGGGCGACGAAGCCGAGGTGGGCCAGTGTGTCGAGATGGGCGATCACCTGCTCGCGCTCTGCCGCCATGGGGTGCAGGGCCTCGAGGAGACCGAGCGAGAAGCTCATGCCGGGGACGCTCGCAACCTTGAGGGTCAGCTGCACGGGAGGCGGGAGCCGGTCGAGGCGGCTGATGATGACGGCGCCCAGCGTGTGCGGCAGGTCTTGCCGGCGCAGGTCACCCGCTCCCCGTGCCTCCCGGAACACCCCGCCCGTGACCACGGTCAGCCCGGCGTCGCGGAGGGCATAGGCGATCTCCTCGCTGAAGAAGGGATTGCCGCCGGCCCGCTCGACGATGAACTCCCTCACCGGGCCCGACAGTTCCCGGGCGCCGACGCGCGCGGCCACCAGCGCCGCCAGGTGCTCACCCGCCAGCCCCTCCAGCACGACCCGCTCCACGCTCTCGTCGTCGAGGAACGACGCCTCGGCGGGCGGGTGGGGATCGCCCCAGGGTCGCTTGCAGACGACGACCAACATCCGACCACTGTCCGCCACTTGCTCAGTCAGCGCCCACGATGCGGAATCCAGCCACTGGGCATCGTCGAGCACGACGACGAGGGGCGAGGCCTGGGCTCGGGCGGCCTGTTCGATCAGGCGAAGGAGGAGGCCGTTGGTGTTGTCGGCGCGGAGGCTGCCCTTCATCTGGCTGGTGGTGAGATTGTCCTCGACCCCGAGGGGCAGCACGCTCTCCAGGAGGGGCAGCAGGTTCCGGTCACGCTCGGAGACGAGGCGCTCTTCGACCCAAGCCCGCAACCGGCCCCGGTCGGCCAGGACCTCAGGGCCGCAGAGGTGGGCGAAGATCGCCCGCCAGGGGTGATAGGGGGACCCCCGGTCGATGGCGTCGGCGGCGGCGACAGCGGGGGTCATGCCACGGGCCCGGGCCAGCCTCACCATCTCGGCAAGGAGGCGGGACTTCCCGATGCCGGGTTCCCCCTCGATCACGACCAGGGCGCCGGTACCCGTCTCCAGGGCATCGAGCCGGCTGACGAGGCGGGCGACCTCGTGCTCCCGACCCACCATGGCCGGGAGCTCTTGCACGTGCGCCCCCGGCCCGAGCGGGGACCAGACGGCGACGGGCTCCGCCTTGCCCTTCGCCGGGATGACCGACCGTGGCGCGTACCGGATCTGGCCACGGGTGAGGTGGTACGTCTTGTCGTCGCACAGCACGCCGCCGTCCGCCGCCTGCATGAGGCGAGAGGCGAGGTTCATCGGATCGCCGATCACGGCGAAGTCGCTGCGGAGGGCGGTCTCGATCGAACCGCAGAAGGCCCAGCCGCTGGCGACGCCGATGCCCGCACCCAAGCCCGAACGAGCCAGGCGGGAGTGGAGGTCGAGGGCGGCGAGCACGGCGCGACGCCCGTCGTCCTCGTGGGCCAGCGGCGCCAGCCCGAGGACGAGGATGCCGACCACCCCCTTGTCGTCGGCGCTCATCTCCTTCAGGGTGGCCTCGTAGCGCTCGGCGGTCGCCTGAAGAGCCTGGGCGAAGGTGTCGAGGGCCGCCAGCGAAGGGGAGTCGTCACCGATCAACGTGACGAAGGCGACGCTCACCTGGCGCAACTCCGCCCACCACGAGCTCCCCGACAGGCCCAGCCGAGCGAGGATGGCGGCGGGAGCCAGCGCTTCGAACGAGCGGTCGTCGATGGGGAACGGGCGGGGAGGAGTCGGCGACAACGGCGCCGGGTCGGGGACGGCGCGCACGCGCCGGAGTCCCCCCTCCAACGGCGTGCCGACGAAGCGGTCGAGAGCGCATGCCTCGGGCGACAGCACGACCTCTCCGGGACCAGCCCGGCGCAGGGCGTCCCGTACCTGGCTCAAGGCGGGCCCGAGGGCGAGGAACAGCCAGCGCTGGTCACGCCCTCCGACGAGAGGGAGCCGGAGGTCGCCGGCGCCGACGCCCACCCGGAGGGACAGCCGGCGCGGTTCTGGCGCCGGGTACTCGCCCACTGCGGCGCACGCCGCCAGCCCGCACGCCGTCGCCGCTCTGGTGGCGGCGCCCGGACCTTCGGGCCCAGCCGTCCACACGGCGATGACGGCGTCGCCGGCGAAGCTCACGATCTCGCCACCGTGCTCGCCCACGATGTCGGCAATTCGACCGAACACCCCGTTGAGCAGCCGGAACAGCTCTTCGGCCCCGACCGCGCCATGGCGGGCGAGGCTCTCGGCCAGGGGGGTGAAGCCGGAGATGTCGGCCACGAGCACAGCGCCAGCGACCAGGTCCTCATTCGCCTCGGCGGGATGAGGATCGTCTCCGAGGCGGCGAGCAGCCCCGGCGGCGACGTACGTGGCGAGGCTCTTCCCCTCGGCTTCTCTTCCCTCGGTGAATGGCGGCGCCAGCGACAGGGTCGGGTGCGGGACGGCGGTGGAGCCGGGAGCGGTCGGCGAGACGACGGAAAGATCGTCGCTCATCGCCTGATGGTCCCGCCGGTCACGTGCCCTCATGATCCACCGCCGATGCCCCGCGCCGACTCGACGCCGAACGCAACGAAGATAATCCCGCAACGGGGGTTGCACAATACCAATCGCGGTCTTTGTCGACCTTCCGGCCCCGGGGACCACCTCACCGGTTGGCGTCCCATCGGCGGTTGACCAGCGGCTCGAGGCCCACGCCGAGGAAGGTCAGGCCGAGAACCGCAGCCGTGATGGCGAACCCGGCGGGTAGCACCCACCACAACCACACGGGGGTGAAGTACAGCCCGGGCTGGAGAAGGGCCTTGTTGAGCATGAGCCCCCAGCTGGTGCCGCTGGGGTCGCCCAGGCCCAGGAAGGCCAGCGATGCCTCCAGCAGAACGGCGTTGGACGCCACCAGGATGAAGCTGGAGATCACCAACGGTCCGAGGGCGGGCACCATGTGACGCGCCATGACGTGGGTGAACCCGCCCCCGAAGCCGCGGGCGGCAGACACGAAACCTCGCTGGCGCAGGCTCATTGCCCGGCTCCGGAGCACGCGGGCGACGATGGGCCAGGTCATGGCGGCGATCACCATCGTCAGGCTGACCCGGTTGGCGCCGACCATGGCGGCGACCAGGACCAGCAGCGGGAGACGAGGGATCCCGAGGAACACGTCGACCACCCGCATGGCCACGGTGTCGGCCAGCCCGCCGAGCAGAGCCGCCCCGACGCCGACGAGGGTGCCGGCGAGCACGGCAAGGGTGGCGGCGCCCGCCCCTACCGTCAGCGAGTCGCGTCCGCCCCAGATGATCTGCGAGAAGATGTCCTGGCCCAGGTGGTTGGTGCCCAACAGGTGCTGGCCCGACGGTGGCTGCAGGGCTTCACCTGCCAGTGCTTCCGGCCGGTAGGGGGCCAGCTGGGGCGCCAGCACGGCGGCGGCGATCAGCACCAGCAGGATCCCACCCCCGGCGAGGACCATCGGCGAGCGGGCGGCGCTCATGCCCGGATGCGGGGGTCGAGCCGGGCGTTGACGGCGTCGGCGGCGAAGTTGGCCGTGACCACGACCAGGGTGAGCACGAGGAAGCAGGCCTGGAGGGTGGGGTAGTCGCGGAAGGCCACCGCGTCGAACGTGAGGCGCCCGAGGCCCTGGTAGGCGAACACCGTCTCCACCAGGATGGACTGCGTCACGGCCACGCCGACATGGGCGCCGGTGACGGCGACCACCGGCAGCAGGGCGTTGCGGGCGGCGTAGCGGTACTTGATCCGCCCTTCCCGCAGCCCCTTGGCCCGCCCGGCCCGGAGGTAGTCCGACCCGAGCTCTCCGACCATGCTGGCCCGCATGTTGAGGTACTGACTGGTGGCGAACTGCAGGGCGAGGACGAACCCCGGCAGCACGAGGTGGTGGGCGATGTCCCTCACCGCCTCGAATGCGCCGCCGGTGGTGGCGAAGTAGGTCCGGGTGCCGGCGAGGGGGACCCAGCCCAGCTTCACCCCGAAGGCGAAAAGGGCCAGGGAGCCGACGAAGAAGATCGGAAAGCTGTGCAAGCCGAGAAAGAGGGTCAGCAGGCCCCGGTCGGCAAGGCGACCGCGGCGCCACGCCGAGCTCACGCCGGTGACCCAGCCGATGGCGATGGCCAGGGTGATGGACGTCGACAGGAGCAGCAGCGTCCACGGCAGGCGCTCCGCCACGAGCTGGCCTACGGGAACGTTGTAGCGGATCGACGTGCCCAGCTCACCGGTGGCCAGGTCACCCAGGTACTTCCGGTACTGCTCCCAGACGGGTAGGTCGAGCCCGTAGTACTCGTTGAGCTGGGTTCGGATGACCTCGCTGTGCACGTAGTTCGGAGACTCGCCGCTGAGCAGGGCATCGACCGGATCACCCGGGAGGGCGCGGGGCAAGGCGAAGTTGGCGGTGACCAGGACGAAGACGGTGAGGACGTAGGAGACGACGAGCTGACGCCCCCGCCGCCGGCTCGGGGCCAACCGAGCCTCGGCGCCGGGCAGCGCGGCGGCGACCGTCTCCGCGGCCACGTCCGGCTCCGAGACCTCGCGCCGAGGGAACGAGGACGTGAGGTCCTCGGTCGTCTTCTCAGGAGCCATTCATGCCCGGCGCGTCGACGCGACGTTTGCGGCCGACCTCCCCGGGGGGCTAGCCGCCTCCCTCGAACGGGCGGATCTCGAGCCCGGTCTCCCGCCCGGTGACGAACACGTGCTTGTTCTCGACGCTGGGCACGGTGCTGGCCACGCCTCCCTCTGTGTAGTACCACTCCTCGAAGTTGCTCGGGCTGAAGATGGTGAAGCCGGTCGGGTATACGAGAGGCAGGAGCGGGAGGTCTTCGGCGATGAGCTCTTGGACCTGGCCCACGAGCTCACGGCGCTCGGACTCGTCGAGCGTCACCGCCTGTTCCTCGAGCAGGCGATCGACCTCGGGGTTCTCGTACCCCTGGGCGTGCTGGACGGCCTTGGTCTTCGACGAGTAGATCTGCCGCAGGTAGTTCCCCTCGCCGTGGTCGGTGTTCATGCCGCCGAAGCTGATGATCGACATCTCGGAGTCGCCGGCGACGAGCCGCTTGTTGAACGCCGGCGTGTCGAGGGACTCGATCGTGAGCTCGATCCCCACCTCGCCCAAGGCGTTCTTGACCAGGTCAGCCGTGGGAGGCGGCGGGGTGGCGGTGAGGAGGCTGAAGCGCAGCGGCCCGTCAGGGCCCTGGCGCACCCCGCCATCGCCGAGCGTGTACCCGGCCTCGTCGAGAAGAGACTCGGCTTCCTCCCGGTCGAACGGGTACTGCTCGACCTCGACATGGGCGGGGTTGCCCTCGGGAACCCACCCGGGGTTGCCCACCTGGGCGTTGCCGCCGTGCAGCCGCTCGACCATGTCCTCCCTGTCGATGGCCCGGGCACAGGCGTGGCGGAACTCAGCGTCGGCGAGTGCACCGCCCTTGGCCAGGTTCCAGTACAGCCCGCTCCCGAAGTTGCCGGGTGGCGCCTCCATGATGTCCAACGACGGGTTGTCGCGGAACGGGGCCAGGACCTCGGGGCGCAGGCCCGGGGCACTGGCGGCGTCGAGGTCGCCGGCCACGACCGCCGGCAGGGCTTCGGCCACCGGGCTGTATTCCAGGCGCTCGACGAACGGCGTGCCCAGGAAGTAGTCGTCGTTGGCGATGTAGAGGTAGGCACCCTCGCCCTGGGTGTAGGACTCCAGCTTGAAGGGACCGGAGCCCACGAGGAGGGCGAGATCCGAGGCGGTGGTGGCGTCGTCGACCGTGGACCAGATGTGCTGCGGCACGATGAGAATCGACCCCACGCCTCCGAACCCGAAGAAGTCGGCGAGCGGGCTGGCCAGCTCGAACTCGACGGTGCGCTCGTCGGTGGCCCGCACCTCCTCGATCTCGGGAAAGGGCTGGGCGATGACCTGCGGGGAAAGCGTCTGCGCCTTGAAGTAGTCGAAGGTGAAGGCCACGTCCTCGGCGGTCAACGGCTCGCCGTCGTGCCAGGTGATGCCCTCGCGAAGGTTGAAGGTGTGGTTGAGGCCGTCGTCGGAGGACTCGAAGTTCTCGGCGAGCCAAGGGAGGAGCTCACCGGAGGAGTCCTTCCACACCAGGGT
>JAHWKL010000123.1 GCA_019347915.1 Actinomycetota bacterium | reverse complement strand
GAAGCTCCTCCCGCTCGCGCCGTACGCGGTCAAGCTCCTCGCGCTGCGCCCGCAGCCGCGCCTCCGTCGTTTGTGGCGTCTGCTGCTGTGCGTCGACCACCGCAGGCCAACCAAGCAAAAACCACAACCCAAACACCAGGAACCGCCGCCCGATCACCATTGGCTCGGACTCGGGATGGTTGACGTTGGCCGGGAGGATGGCCCGTCCCCGGGCGATCTCGGAGCGCACCACCTCGGGCTCGACGCCTTCGCGGATGGCCACGAACTCCATCTCCGGAGTGACGTCCCCGCGACGGGCGTAGTGCATCTGGGTGACGGTCGCCCCCGACCGGGCCCGGACCACAGGAGAACGCCGGCCCTCGAACTGGCGCTCGACACCCCCGCGCCGAACCGCCGAGCGACCGTCGTCGCGCCCCTGGACCGGCCGGCCGGTGTAGGCCTCGACGTCGCCTCGGCCGAGGATCCACTCGGCACGCAGGGGGGACAGCCCCACGGAGGCTTCGCTGCCCGGCCCACTGGTGTCGTAGAGGCGGACCGGTGGGTTCTCGACCGAACCGCCGGGGCCGTCGCTGGCGTGCAGCGCCACCTCCCGGAACGGCACCCGTACCCCCGGGCGCGAGCCCTGCACGTACCGCTTCTGCTGTGCCAACACGTCATCGGCCATGGTGCTCCCTCCGCCGGCATTACCCGGATCAGGTTCACGGTCGGCCCCCGCAGGGACCCTCTCAGCCCGGTGCGTCCGAGCTCCCGTCCTTACACCGTTCTAGCACGCAGCGATGCCGACTCCTCCGCCGGACCTCCGCCGGGAACGAGAGAAGGGGCCGCCCGTAGGCGACCCCTTCTCAGGACTCAGTGCGCTGGCGAGCGGTGCTCGTCAGCCGCAGTTGGGCCAGGGCGACGATCCCCGCTGCTGCGCGAGGGCCGCTGCCCGCTGGTCCTGCTCAGCGGCGGAGGCGGCGGCCGGGTCTCCGCTGCCGCCCACCGACTGCCAGGTCTGCTGGTCGAACTGGTAGGCGCCCCGGTACTTCCCGCTGGGGGACACCGCCCCGTAGTTGCCGCCCGACTCGCACTGGCGGATGGAGTCGAGGTTGGCTCCTCCGCCCGACTGCGTCCGCTGGGACGTCGCCGCCACCTGCCGAGGAGCGGTGGTGGGCGTCGACTTGGCGCCGGTGGTGGAGGACTTGGAGGCACCCGAGGACGTGGAGGCCTTGACGGGCGTGGATGACGCGGACGCCTTCACCGCCGGTGCCGGCGCCGGCACCGGGCAGTCGCCCGTGCCGGGCTCGGGAAGGGCCAGGACCCAGCCCTCGACGATGATGTCGGGGTCGGTGACCAGGCCGCGGTTGAGCTCGAACACCTCGACCCAGCGGTCGGCGTCACCGAGCTCGCACAGGGCGATCCGGGACAGGGACTCGCGCGGCGCCACCGTGTGCACTGATGCCTCCGGCGGGGCCGGCGGGGCCGGCGGGGCCGGCACCTCAGCCGCCGCCGCCGGCGGCGGGGGGGGCGGGGGCGCCTCGATGTGGGCGGGCGCCGGGGTGGGGGCCGAGACGGCCATGGCCGCAGCCATCAGGATGGCACTCATAGGCAGGGTTCCTTCTCTTCGGGGGGACACGGGCGACAGCGGAGGACTTCGGGCGCGCGGCGAGGCCGTTGGATGTTTTGAGGGATCCAGCGTCCGGCCGATGGCCTGGTGACCTCGTTCG
This sequence comes from Actinomycetota bacterium, assembly GCA_019347915.1. GTDB lineage: Bacteria > Actinomycetota > Acidimicrobiia > Acidimicrobiales > CADCSY01 > JAHWJR01. The sequence goes on along the minus strand of JAHWKL010000123.1, from coordinate 5,271 downwards.
GTCGTCCCGTGCTGGGGAAGCCCCAGTCTGGCGGTTCGTAATCAATTTGCAACATCATTCGGAAAAAGAGCGCCTGGAAATCACATCCGTGTAACTGTCACCCCTCCTGCGCGACCATGGAGGCATGAAGGTCGTCGCACTCGGAGACGCCCACCTCGGTCGCTCCTACCTCCCCTACGCCCGTGACGGGGTCAACGTGCGCGAGCTCGACTTCGAGGCGTCGTTCGACGCCGCCGTCGACCTGGCCCTGGCCCAGCAGCCAGACGTCCTGGTGTGGCTGGGTGACGTGTTCGACCATCCTCGCCCCACCTACCGCTCCTTCCGGGTCGCCCAGCAGGCGCTGACCCGGGTGCGTGAGCACGGGGTGGCGACGGTGGTCATCACCGGCAACCACGACACCCCCCGGCTTCCCGGCACGGGGAGCCCCTACGCCGCCCTGGCCGACACGTTCGGCGACGACGTCCGGTTCGCCCACCGGATGGGCTACGAGCGGTTCGAGCTGCCCGGCCTCGTCGTCCACGCCGTCCCCCAGATGCTGACCGCCGAGGCCACGGTCGAGGCCCTGGGCCGGGCCGAGGCCGAGCGCGACCTCGACCGCACCAACCTGCTGCTGGCCCACCCCCTGGTCCCCTCGGTCGAACGCCGCTACGCCGACATCAACGAGATCGAGGTCGATGACGGGCTGCTGCGGGCCGACCTGGTGCTGCTGGGCCACTACCACGTCCACACCAAGGTCCGCCCCGGCGTGTGGTACGCCGGCTCCACCGACACCTTCACCTTCGCCGACGACCCCGGTCGCCCCAAGGGCGTCGTGGTGCTCGACACCGACACCGGCCGGTGCCGCCACGTGGCCATCCCCGGCCAGCGGCCGCTGGTCACCCTCCCCACCGTCGAGGCCCTGGGCCTGTCGCCCGGCGAGGTGGCCGACCAGGTCCTCGAGCGGGCGTCCACCGTGCCCGAGGGGGCGGTGGCCCGGCTCTACCTCGGGGGCGTCGAGCCCGAGGCCTACCGCCTGCTCGACCTCGAAGCCGTCCGGGCAACGGCGGGCGCCGCCCTCCACCTGAAGCTCGAGCCCCGCTTCGTCGACGCCGCCATGCCCGTCGACGAGCTCGCCGACATGGCGTCCATGCCCACTCGGTGGGACGACTACGTCGATCAGCAGGACCTCGCCGGCTTCGACCACCAGCAGCTGCGCCGGCTCGGTCACGACTACCTGGTCAGGGCGGTGGAAGAGGCGGGACCGTGAGGATCACGCGCCTGCTGCTGCGCAACTTCCGGGTGTTCGCCGACGAGCTCGAGCTCGAGGTCCCTCCCGGGCTGGTGGGCATCTACGGCGCCAACGGCTCGGGCAAGACCACCCTCGTGAGCGCCATCCCGTGGGCGCTGTTCGGCCACTCCCGCACGAGCAACGACGAGGTACGCACCGCCGGCGTCGACGCCGAGTCGATCACCGAGGTCGAGTTCGAGCACGAGGCGCACCTCTACGCCGTCCGCCGCACGATCAGCGGGGTCAACTCGACCGTGCGAGCCCGAGCCTGGGCCGATGGCCTCCTCGTGGCCGACGGCGCACGGGACACGGCCCGCTACGTGCGATCGCTGCTCGGGATCGACGACGCCTCCTTTCGAGCATCGGTATTCGCCGAGCAGAACCAGCTCGCCGCCTTCAGCACCATCGCCCCGGCCAAGCGGCGTGACCTCGTGCTCAAGCTGCTCGGCATCACGCCGCTCGACGCCGCCCGTGACCGGGCACGCCGCGACGCCCGGGCCGCCGCCGACGACCACGCCCGCCTCCGAGCCCTGCTGCCCGATCTCGACGCCCTGGGCGCCGCCGCCACCGACGCCCGATCGGTCGCCCGGGAGGCCGAACACGGCGCCGAGGCGGCTCGTGCCGAGCTGGGCGAGCGCCGGCGCCAACTCGGCCTCGCCCGCCGTGAGCACGATCAGATGGCCGTTCATGCCGGCGAGCACGAGGCCCTGGTCACCGAGGGCCGCATGGTGCGGAGCCACCACGACGCCGCCGCACGGCGGGTCGCCGACCTCGAGCGGGAGCTCGCCCAGCTGTCCGAGGCGGGTGCCCGCCTGGCCCGGCTGGAGGGCGAGGCCGAGGGGTTGGCCGCCGCCGAAGCTCGTCTGGCAGCCGTCCAGCGGGTGCGTGAGGCCGAGGCGGCCCTGGCGGCCACGCCGGCCTCGACCGAACCGCCGGTTCCCGACGAAGACCGGTGCGCCGCGGCTCGGCGGGCGGCAGAGGACGCCCGGGGGGCGCTGGCGACCCACGACGCCCTGGTGGCGGAAGCCCGCCGGCAACGAGCGTCGGCCTCCGCCGCCCTCCATGACTCCGTCGATCTCTCGGGCGAGGAGGAGTGCCCGCTGTGCGGGCAGACGTTGGACGAGGCGTTCGAGCAGGTGCAGGCCCACCGCCGCGGCGAGCTGGCACGGGTCGAAGCCCACCTGAGCGAGCTCGACGGTCGGCGGCCGGCGCTCGTCGCCGCCGCCGACGACGCCGCCGACCGGACTCAGCACGAGAGTCGCGCCCTCGAGCAGGCCCGGCAGGCCCGGGCGGCGTGGGAGCGTCACCGAGCTGCCCGCGACGCGGCGGAAGAGGCGCTGCGCCAGGCCCGTGCCCGGCTCGACCCACCACTGCGTCCCGAGGACGAGGCGGAGCTACCGGCCGAGGTCGAGCGCCGGCGCCAGGCGGCGAAGGAGTGCCAGCTGCTCCGGGGTCGCCTCGACCGACAGGCGCGCGCCGAGCGCGAGCTCGAAGCTGCACGAGACGAGCGCGACAGTGGTGCCGGGCGGCTCGATGCGCTACGGGAGAAGGTCCGAGCCCTCTCGTTCGATCATCACGCCCTGGCCTCCGCCCGTCAGGCGCTCGATCTGGCCGAGCAGGCCGTCGACGTCGCCGACGTCCGCACCCGCCGGTCCGAGGTCGACTCGGCGCGCGCCGAAGCCGCCGCCGACGCTGCGGAGCGCACCCTGGCCGCCGGCGCCCAGCAGCACGCCAAGCTGGGGGAGCTGGCCGAGCACGCCCGTCACCTGGGGCGGCTGGCCGAGCTGCTGCACCAGTTCCGCAACCAGCTGGTCGGCTCGGTCGGTCCCCGGCTCTCCCGCCAGGCGGCGTCGCTGTTCGCCGAGCTGACCGACGCCGAGTACGACGAGCTCCAGATCGATCCCGAGACCTACGCCATCCGGATCCTCGACCAGGGCGTCGCCTACGACATGGACCGCTTCTCCGGCTCGGAGACCGACCTGGCCAACCTCGCCCTGCGCGTCGCCATCAGCGAGCACCTGGGCTTCCAGTCCGGCGGCCAGGTCGGTCTGCTGGTGCTCGACGAGGTGTTCGGGTTCCTCGACGCCGACCGCAAGGACCGCATGCTGCGGGCGCTCGAGCGCCTACGGGGGCGCTTCCGCCAGGTGCTCGTCGTCACCCACGACGCCGAGGTGAAGGATCGCCTGCCCAACGCCATCGAGGTGGTCAAGCTGCCCGGGCGCCGGGCCACGGCACAGGTCGTCGCCGGGCCCTGATCTGGGCGTCACCGGTCGACTCGAGCAGCCCCACTGGCATACTGGGGGGCGACGATGAGCCGGCCGGGTGGCCGCGGCACGACGGTTTCGACCGATCGTGTCGAGGAAGGTCGGGGCTCCACAGGGCAGGGTGCTGGCGAGATGCCAGTCGGGGTGACCCGCAGGAAAGTGCCACAGAAAACAGACCGCCGATGGCCCCCCGGGGCACAGGCAAGGGTGAAACGGTGCGGTAAGAGCGCACCAGCGCCCGGGGCGACCCGGGCGGCTCGGCAAACCCCACCCGGAGCAAGGCCAAGTGTGGGAACGGGTGGCCCGCCCGCTGTCTCTCCGGAGACAGCATCCCCAGGTAGGCCGCGTTAGATGGATGGTCACCACGCCTCCGGGCGTACAGAACCCCGCCTATAGGCCGGCTCACCGTCGCCACTCTCCGTGGATGGGCTAGAATACCCTCTGACCAGCGGTTTTGCTTGTCCAGCAGCGACCGTTGGTGACCGTGAGTGACCAGAAAAGTCCTCAGAGCTGAGGACTTTTTGAGGACCTGAGGACTTTTTGAGGACCAAGACCGGGTCCTGGAGGGTCCTCACGGAGGGTGAGGGCAGCCATGGCGAGCATCGACAAGCGTCCCGACGGCCGGTACCGGGCCCGGTGGCGGGAGTATCCCGGTGGGCCTCAGAAGACCCGCCAGTTCGCCCGCAAGGGCGACGCCCAGCGCTTCCTCGACACCGTCTGCGGCGACCTGGCCCATGGCGCCTACGTCGATCCCGCCGGCGGGCGGACGCTGTTCCGGGACTACGCCGAGCAGTGGCGCACCGCCCAGGTCCACCGACCGACGACGGCGGCGGCGGTGGAGACCTTCCTGCGCCTGCACGCCTACCCCAAGCTCGGAGGCCGCCCGATCGGGTCGGTCCGCCGAAGCGAGATCCAGGCGTGGGTCAAGGCGCTGACCGGCGTACTGGCGCCGGCCACCGTCGAGCTCGTCTACCGCTGGGTGTCGGCCATCTTCAAAGCCGCCGTCGGCGACCGGCTGATCGCCTCGTCGCCGTGCATCCGCATCGCCCTGCCCAAGCGCAACGACGCCGAGGTGGTTCCCCTCACCGTCACCGAGGTGGAGGCGCTGGCCGCCGCGGTCCCCGACCGCTACCGCGCCCTGATCGTCTTCGCTGCAGGGATGGGACTGCGCCAGGGCGAGTGCTTCGGGCTCACCGTCGACCGGGTCGACTTCCTCCGCCGCCGGGTCCGGGTCGACCGCCAGCTCATCTCGGCTCGAGGCGGAGTCCCTGAGTTCGGCCCCCCGAAGACCAAGGCGGGCTTTCGCACCGTGCCCATGCCCGACGTCGTGGGATCCACCCTCGCCGACCATCTCGCCCGCTACCGGCCCCGGCAGTTCGCCCTGGTCTTTACCAACAGCTGGTGCAATCCGCTGCGCCGGAGCTCGGTCGGTGAGATGTGGCACCGGGCCCGGAAGGAGGCCGGGCTACCGGAGTGGGCCACGTTCCATGATCTGCGGCACTTCTACGCCTCCCTGCTCATCGCCAAGGGCTCCTCGGTCAAGACCGTCCAGCGTCGCCTCGGCCACCAGTCCGCCATGGAGACCCTCGACACCTACGGCCATCTCTGGCCGGACAGCGACGACGAGACCCGCAATGCCGTCGACGGCGTCCTCGCCGGCGTCACCGGCCAGGGCAGTTCTCGCCAAGCAGCGCTCGCCGCTTCCGCTCAGTAGACGACTGCATCGCATCGTCACCGCCT
>JAHWKL010000122.1 GCA_019347915.1 Actinomycetota bacterium | reverse complement strand
GGAGTCAACGCGGCCCGGGGCGGAGCCGGTCGCAGCCGACGAGGAGCTGCGCCGGGTCGTGCCGGTGGTGGAGGGCTTGGCCGGCGCGGGGGCGCGGCTGAGCGTGGACACCACCAAGGCCGCCGTCGCGCTCGCGGCGCTGGCCGCGGGGTGCGACGTGGTCAACGACGTGAGTGCGCTGCGCTTCGATCCCGAGCTGGCGGGGGTGGTCGCCGGCGCGGGCTGCGACGTGTGCCTGATGCACATGCTCGGGGAGCCGCGCACGATGCAGGAGGCGCCCCACTACGACGACGTGGTGGACGACGTGAAGTCCTTCCTGGAGGAGCGCCTGGCCTTCGCCGTCGGTGCCGGGATCGCCGAGGACCGCGTGTGGCTGGATCCGGGGATCGGCTTTGGCAAGACGGCGGCCCACAACCTCGAGCTGCTGCGCCGCCTCGGAGAGCTCGTCACCCTCGGCCGCCCGCTCGTGGTGGGCACCTCGCGCAAGTCGTTCCTGGGCCGGCTGACGGGCCGCGACGTCGGTGACCGGGTGCCCGGAACCATCGCCACCAACGTCCTGGCCCTCGAGCGCGGGGCGACGATCTTCCGGGTGCACGACGTCGCCGCGGTGCACGATGCGCTGGTCGTGGCGGCTGCTACGTTGCGACCGGATGCCGCCGGCTGACGACGATCTCGACGACCTCGGCGACGAGGAGGAGGGCGGGGACGACGACGACGACGAACCCGACCCCGACGACGTCGAGGCCGACCTCGACACCATTCTCAAGGACCGTCTGGTCGTCGCCGACGACGAGGAGGACGACGAGGAGGACGAGGTCCCCGAGACGGACGAGAAGGTCGAGGGCGGTAAGGTGCGCCCCCGGGCGCCCGGGGAGTTCGTGTGCCAGTCGTGCTTCCTGGTGAAGCATCCCAGCCAGCTGGCCGACGGCGAAGTGCTCTTGTGCCGGGACTGCGTGTGACTCCCTGCCGGTGGCCCGGCCGCACGGCTGACTTTCGTGGATCGGCAAGATTGGGAAGGATCGTTGCTGTGAACGACTCCAAGTCTCCGCTCGACCGGGTAGTCGAGCTTTTCGTCTATGCACCCGTGGGTCTGGCGCTGTCAGCGCGCGACCTGGTACCCGGGCTCGTCGAACGGGGTCGCCGCCAGGTCGACCCCCAGGTCGGCGTGGCCCGCATGGTCGGGCAGATGGCCGTGTCCCAGGGACGGTCTCAGGCAGGGAAGGCCCTGGAGCATGCCGTGGCCTCGGCTCAGGCCACGCTCGAGCAACTCGGCGTGCTCCATCAGGCCGAGTCCACCACGGGCCCACGGACCTCCTCTGCGTCGGCGACGAGTCCGCCGCCGCCCCCGCCACCCTCAGCGGAGGGGCCGATCGTCGCTCCCGCCGCTCCTCCGGTGCCTCGTACCGGGAACGGGCCGGCTGCTGCAGGGTTGGCCATCCCCGACTACGACTCGCTCTCTGCCTCCCAGGTGTTGCCGCGGCTCTCGAGCTTGTCGCACGACGAGCTCGAAGCGGTACGGGCCTACGAGCACGCTCACCGGGGTCGCAAGACCATCCTGAACAAGATCGCCCAGCTCCAGGGGCGGTAGGTGGAGGGCGCCCGCCGGGCCACCTGCGGCGACCTGGCGACCTTGGCCAGGCTGGCCGAGGTCGCCGTCGCCGAGCAGGTCGACGAGCGGGGCGGAGTCATCTGGGCCTCCCGGGAGACCCGTCCTCTGCCGGCGTTGGCGTCGCTTCAGGAGAGCATCAGGGATGACGGCCAGCTGCTCCTGGCCGGCACCATCGACGAGGTGGTGGTGGGGTACGCCGCCGTGCGCCTGGAGCGGCTGCGCAGCGGCGACCTGCTGGGCGTGGTGAGCGATCTCTTCGTGGAGCCCGGTGCCCGGAGTGTGGGAGTAGGCGAGGCGCTCATCGAGGAGGTGCTCGAGTGGTGTGGCGAGCAGGGGTGCTGCGGCGTCGATGCCGTAGCGCTTCCTGGCAACCGGGACACCAAGAACTTCTTCGAGACCTTCGGCTTCACCGCCCGGGCCATCATCGTGCACCGGCGCTTGGTGGAGCTGGCCGTCGATCCGGTCTGAGGATCGCGGCCATGACGCCCCCGCCGCAGGTCTGCGTCGGTGCCGTGGCCGTCGACGCTGGCCGGCTGCTGCTGGTGCGGCGGGGGAGGGGGCCGGCGGCGGGCGACTGGTCGGTACCCGGCGGCCGGGTGGGCCCGGGGGAGACCCTGGCCGAGGCCGTGGTGCGAGAGTTGGCCGAGGAGACCGGCATCGAAGGGGTCTGCGGACCACTCATCGACTGGGTGGAGCGCATCGGAGACGACCATCACTTCGTGATCCTCGATTTCGCCGTGGAGGTCCTGGAGGGAACGGAACCGGTCGCCGGGGACGACGCTGCTGAGGCGGCGTGGGTGCCGCTCGACCAGGTGGCCGAGTTGCAACTGGTGGAGGGGCTGGCTGAGTTCCTCCACATGCACGGCATTCTCGACGTCATCGCTTGAACCCGCCTGGCGGCGTGTCAGGGGCGCCACGGAATGGGTAGGCGCCAGGCAGCCGTCGACAACGAGGAGGACCAATGGCCCGAGGATCCGGAAAGCGTTTGACCGCACTGGTCGCCGGTGCGCTCGGAGCCGCCGCCGCCTATTTCTTCGATCCCGACCGCGGCCGGGCACGTCGCAGCCGTACCAAGGACCAGGCGGCCGCGGCCCTCCGCCGGCGTCAGCGAGAGACCGAGGCCCGTGTGCGCTACGCCGAGGGCAAGCTGGAAGGCGCCGCCGCCCGTTCTGCCGGTGCCGGGGAGTTCACGCCGGAGGACGACACCGACATCGTGCACGCCATCAAGCAGGCATTCTCCGGGCTCGACTTCTCCACCACCGACGTCAACGTCGACGTGGTGGGAGGCACTGCCACGCTGCGGGGCCAGGTCGACGACGCCGACCAGGTCGACGAGGTGCAGCAGGTGGTGGCCAAAGTTCCCGGGGTGGTGGCAGTGGAGAGCTACCTCCACACCCCCGGCACCGCTCCGCCCAACAAGGCGGCGTCGATCAACGCCAGCCGCTGAGCCCCGCGCGTCTCAGAGCGACGCCGCATCGGGGTCGTCCCGGTCTGGGCCGTCGCCCTCGATGACCGGATCGACGACGGCGTCGCTTGGCGTCTGGGGCTGACCGGGAGCGGGCTCGGCCGCCGGTTCTTCGGACGGACCAGGGGACGGCTCGGTCGCTGCTGCGTCAGCCGCAGCCGAGGGCTCGGTGGTTGGCGCGGCGCCGGCGGGGGGAACAGCCGCACCAGCGGGAGGGTCGGCCGGCGAGGTCGTCGGCGGCGCCGGCTCGGCCACGGGCCTCCCGGCCACGGCAGCCTCGGTCGTGGGCGCCTCGGTCGTCGGTGCCGCAGGCGAGGGCTCGGTGGTGGGCCCGGCGCCGGCGGGGGGAACAGCCGCACCAGCGGGAGGGTCGGCCGGCGAGGTCGTCGGCGGCGCCGGCTCGGCCACGGGCCTCCCGGCCACGGGAGCCTCGGTCGCCGGCGGAGGAGGGGGGATACGCCGCGGTCGGGCCGGCCCTGGCGCTGCTTCCGACGGAGGCCCGGTTCGCTGGCTGGCGCGGTGCTTGGGCGGGCGGTCAGCCGACTCCCCGGCACGTTTTGGACCGCTGCGCTCGGCAGGAGCCTCGACCCCGAACAGCTCGGCGATGCCCGGTACCCGCCCTGCGTGCTTGCGCACCAGCGCCAGGAGCTCCTCGCCCGGCTCCGGTGGGACACCGGCGGGGGTGACGTTGCGGCGCACTGCGGAGTACGCCACCGCATCGAGCACGGTTGCCCACCGCTCCGACCCGGCATCGGCGGTCATCGCCGCGCCGGCGGCCTCGGCCAGGCGGGTCGCTACCTCCGGCGGGAGGTGGTCGCCCGGTTGCGGCGGGCGGGACGACAGGCGCAGTGCCCGTACCACCCGGCCCGCCTCGAGGGAGCCGGAGAGGTCGGCGAGCCACTGCTGGTGCTCGGTTGCCGTCCGTCGTTCGAGGATCTCCCGCAGGCGCGCCGCCGCCTCCCGGGTGCTCGGGTCGCGGGCAACGTCGTCGGCGCTGACCACCACCGAGCGGAGGTCGCGTAGGGCCAGGTCGTCGGCGTCGGCCAGGGCTGCTTCCGCCCGGTCGAGCCACTCGGCGACCCGGAGGCGGGGCAGGAGGCGTTCGGCGATGGCCAGCACCGCGTTGTTGGGGGCTTCGGGCAGCCCCTCCTTGCGGGCCTTCGTGTTCTGCTCCGCCAGCGCGGTCCGCACCGCCGGAATGCCCCCCCGCAGAACCTGGACGGCGATCGGATGCTGCTCGGGCGGCAGCGCGGCCAGCACGGCATCTCGGTGGGCACGCCCGGGACGGAGCTTCTTGGGCTTGGGTCGGGCCGGAGCCGACGGCGCCTGAGCGGCCGAGTCCCGCCGGGACGGCCGCTGGTCTGGGCGCCGGCGCCGTTCACCGTCGCGGCCGGGGCCACGTCGGTCTCCGTCGGCGGGACGGGGCGGACGCGACCGCTCGGGCCCGCGCCCCTTCGGGTGGCGGGTCTCGTCGGGGCGGCCGGCGGGGCGCTGCTCCTCAGGTGGCGGGCCGAGGATCTCGAGGCGCTGTGGCTCGCGTCGCTCGGAGCGGGGTGGCAGCACGGCGGTGACGGTGATGCCGTCGATGTCGAAGTCGGCCTCGGCGCGGATCACGTCGCCGATCTTGGCCTTTTCGGGCAGCAGCGACCCGTCGAGCACCCCCTTGGGCTGGCGGGCGCCGGCGGCGCGCCAGGTCCAGGTGCCGTCGGGGCGTTCGCTGGTCAACTCGACATCGATCCTGCTGGGCACGGGCGCCCACGCTATCGGCCCGGGATGACAAGCTGGAAGAGATGGAGACGCGCATCGACACCACCGAGATCACCCTGGACACCGGCCAGGAGAGGGTGCTCGACCTGACCGACGAGATCCTCCGCTTCTGCCGGGGCCGGGGCGGCGGGTTGCTCAGCGTGTTCGCACCGCACGCCACCGCCGGCCTGGCGCTCATGGAAACGGGCTCGGGGTCCGAGCCCGATCTGGTGGAGCTGCTCGAGCGGGTTCTGCCGCGGGACGACCGGTACCGCCACAGCCACGGTTCTCCCGGGCACGGGGCCGACCACCTCTTGCCTGTGGTGGTGAGCCCCTCACTGGTCCTCCCGGTGGGTGAAGGTCGTCCGCTGCTCGGCACGTGGCAACGGGTCGTGCTCGTCGACCTCAACGCCGACAACCCCCAACGGCGGGTGCGGTTGACCTACCTGGGCAGCTGAGCCGGGCCGCCATCCGGAGGTGGCCAGGCGATGGTGGTGCCAGGCCTCATCCTCCGCTCGACGTTGGTGAGCTGCACCACACCGTCGCCGTCGAGGGCGGCGGTGGTGTTGTCGCATCCTCCCGCCGCCCCGGACTGGTACGAGACCCGCACGGCGGTGGGTGTCAACTCCCGGTTGTCGGCGGTACGTGCCCGTAGATCACTCCACCGCACGGCGGTGGTCGGGTGGTCGCAGCGGGCGAAGACCTCTGACCACACCACCGGCTGCACCAGGAAGCGGCCGGGCGCGTCGAGGTGCCGCACGACCGTGGTCATCCCGGTAACCAGGTCGGTGACCTCTCCTCGCCAGCGGGAGGGATGGTCCCGGTCCCGGGCGACGATGCGGAGCCGATAACGCCGTTGCGCCACCCACGGGAAGTCCCGGGTGTTGGGGTTGTCCGTGGCGCTGGGCAGCGCTGACGTCGAGCCGGCCAGGTCGCCGTCGCCGTCACCCGCCGCCCGATACCCGCCCCAGTTGACCGCCGTCCCTCCGGGATGCGAGGGATGGGCCTGGAGGCCGAGGTGGGCGGCGCCGCGGTGGCGCTGCCCGTCGTCGAATCCCACCTGTAGCGCCCAGAAGTACAGCCGGGGGACCGCCGGTGGCACCACGACATCGAGGGTGGCGGCCACCTCGAGCAAGCGGCCGGGCAGTTGCCACCACAGGTGCATGGAGGAAGCGCCGTTGGCGGAGCGGGGCTCGCCGTGGTCCCGCCGGCGGCTGGAGAACATGACCATGGTGAGGTGATAGCAGCCGGTAGCCCGCTCAGTCCGGGTTACATACCGTCTCGGCATCGACCTCGTACTCCGGCACCGGCCGCTCCTGTACATCCGCCAGGGTTGAGGCTGCCCCGTTCTCACTGATGTCCTCGATCAGCCAGTCCATCTCCAGGATCTCCCGGCGCTGCGCCTCACTGATCGCGACTGCGAGCTCACAGACGCGGACGTCATCGACGTTGAACCGTTCGGAGCGGGTGATCGCGAGGGAGTGGTGCGGGATCATCGCCCGCATGAACTCGACGTCGCCCACCGTCGCTTGGCTCCGATCGAGGAAGGTTCCGAGACCGATGAGCAGCAAGCTGACCGCGAGGATCGCAATGTTGGCCTTGGTGTTGCGGTACATGTTCAGCATCCAGGCGAGCATGACTAGGCCCATGGTCCCGCCCATGACGAGCGCCATGTAGACACGGCTCTGGCTGAACCGGATGTGGCTCCACTCGTAGGAGCCGACGAACATCACCCAGTACATCACGAACATTGCCGTCACGATCATCGCCGCGAACCGAAGGTACATCTTGCGATCCATGTCACCGGAGTGATCGTCGGCGGGCGTGCTGCCTCGATCAGACCGTTCGCTTGCCATGGGTATCAGCTCCTTGCTCGCCTCGGGCCCCGCGGTTCGGCAGGACGTCCGATCGGCTTATCCAGATACCCGCACGGATAAACGGGCATGCGATGATGTGCGCACCGTCGATCCCGACGGACCGATGGAGGCTCAGCGGGGCATGGGCCGGAGCAAGAGCCGAACGCTGGCTGCGACTCCTGCTTGCCGGGTGCGGACCGGCATGGATGTAGACGCGACTGCGGACACGACTCAGGTGTCGTCGTCTTGCGTCAGGCGCTCGGGATGGAGGCGGCTGAGGCCCCGGAGCTCTTCGAGTGACGCCCGCAGAGCAGTGCGCATCTCCCCGTCGCGAAGGCGGT
>JAHWKL010000121.1 GCA_019347915.1 Actinomycetota bacterium | reverse complement strand
GTGCGCCATGTTCGCCGCGGGCGGCGTCGTCGTCATCGGGCTCGGCGTGGAGGCGGCGCGGCCGCTGCTCTTCGGCTCGTTGCCGGCCTTCCTCGCCCTCACCGCTCACGGCGCGCGCGTCGCGGTCGGCCGCACGTCCGCAGGCGGCGAGGCGGCCGGCATCGAAAGCTGAGGCCGCGAAGGCGGGCACACGCCACGCCGAGCGGTCGAGCCGTCCCGGCGAGGAACGGTCGCTGCGAGTCGGCCCGCGCCCTACGCCCCTGCGTCGCCGGCGGCGGGGCGGGTTCGTCGACGTCGACGGTGGCCGGCGGGGCTTCGGTGCCCGCCGGCGCCGGCGGCTCAGCGGCGGCGGAGACCATCGGGGTCGGGGGCCCGGCCTCGTCGGCCGACCCGGCCACGTAGGCCCCACCGGCACCCAGCGCCAGCACGCCGGCGGTTGCGGCGGCTGCCGCCTTCTGGGCCCACGCCTGCTGCGCCCACGCCAGCGCCTTGGCCGCCTTGCCCATCGCCACCGGCGCGGCCGAGGTGGCGAGCTCGGCACCGAGGCCGGACGCCCCCAGGGCACTGCCGATCACCAGGGGGACGGGCACGGCCGCCCGGCGCAGCGTGCTGCCGAGGTCGGCGAGCTCGTTCTTGCGGAGCTGGCAGGCGGAGCACCCGGCCAGGTGCTGGTCGACCTTGGCCAGGTCGCGAGGCGACAGCCCGCCACCGACGTAGGCGCCCAGGCGGTCGACCGTCGTCTGGCACAGGGGCGGCGGCGCCTGGCGCAGGTGGGCCTGCAAGAAGCGCTCCCGCAGCCCGGCCCGGGCCCGGACGGCCAGCTGGGCGGCGCCATTGGCCGACAGCCCGAGCCGGCGGGCGGCATCCTTGGTGGGCACGCCCTCGACCTCGGTCAGCCACAGCACCGACCGCCACCGCTCGGGCAGGTTGCGGAAGGCCTCGGCGACCAGCACCGCCTCTTCATCGCTGCTCAGGTGCTCGGGCGGCGTCGGTGAGGTGCACTCCACCTGGGCCAGGTTCTCCTGCTCGGTGGGCCGGGCCCGGTTGGTCTTGCGGATGTTGTCGAGGGCGGCGTTGCGGGTGGCGGTGAGGAGGTAGGACCGAAAGGAGCTGCCGTTGGCCAGGTGCCCCGCCCGCACGGCGACGAGGACCCGGGCGAACGCCTCGGCCACGGCGTCGGCGGCATCGTCGGCGTTGCCGGTGACGGTCTGGCCCAGGCGCCAAGCGGCCAGGGAGTGGCGCTGGTAGAGCTCGGCGAACGCGCTGTCGTACCCGGCGACCACCCCGTCGACCAGCTCGGCGTCGGTGAGCATCAGGAACCTCCTCTGTGCTGCCCGCCAACACCCTACGTGGTCGCAGGCTAGATGCACAGCGACCTGACCGTCACCGCGCCGTGGGGGTCCGAGTGACGGGCGAGCCGGCGGCCGGACCCTTACCCTGGCCCTGCCCGAGCGAACCAGGAGGACGAGATGACGCCGGCCAAGGCGATGGCACTGGGATGGGCAGTGGTCCTCTTCCTCTCCGCCTGCGGTGGCTCTTCGAACGAGTCGGAGTCGACCGCGCCCGATCCGGCCGCGGTCGAGAAGGGCCGGGCCGTCTGCGCCGGGTTCTTCGACGACCTGCGGGCCACGCCCGAGCGGGTGGAGCAGGCGCGCCAGGCCAGTCCGCGGCTCGGTTCGGTCCTGGAGAGCTTCGCCGCCGTGGTGGCCGAGCGCGATGCCGGCGTGACGCCGGTCGAGGAGCTCGAGGCCCGGGCCAACATGGCCAAGGCCGGGCTGGAGATCGTGTGCGCCGACGAGTTCGGGGTCGTCCCGCCGGCGGGCTACGCCGATCCGCCGCCGGCCGACCCCACGCCGGTCGCCGCCGGCTGAGCCGTGTTCGCCGGTGCCGCCGTTCTGGCGGTGGAAGCGGTGCGTTCTCCGCCCCGTTCCCGCCGCCAGAACGAAGGGATGGGCCTAGACGCCCCGGCTCCGGTCCTGGCGCTCGGCGGCCCGGGCGGCGTAGGCGAGGATGATGGAGGGCCCCAGCACGATGGAGCCCACCACCAGGCAGGTGGTCACGGTGGCGGCGACCCTGGGCGTGAACTCGGTGGCCAGACCGGCGCCGAAGACCACGCCGGCGGCGAGGAACAGCAGGTAACCGACCCGCTTGCCCCGTGACGCCAGCTTGGCCAGGCGGGCCCGCTGCTCGCGGACCGGGTCCACGGCGCCCATGTCAGTGGCCGGCCACCGAGGTGAACCGGAACGAGCGCAGGCGCAGGGCCGGGGCCCGGGTCTGGCTGGTCCCGTCCACGGCGACCCGGAGCAGGTCGCCCACGCCGTCGCAGCTCGCCAGCGCCTCGAGGATGGATTGGTTGAAGCGGAGATTGCGCACCGCCGGCCCCCGCTGCCCGCCGTCGATGCGGAACGTCCCGTCGCGGGTCATGCCCGTGACCAGCGTCTGCTTGGAGTTGAGCGTGCGGGTGTACCAGAAGCGCGTCACCATCAGGCCCCTCTCGACGCCGGCCACCAGCTCGTCGATGCTCGAGTCCCCGGGCGCCATCACCAGGTGGCGGGGGAGCGGCCCCCACGGGTTGGGGGCGGCCAGGGCGTGGCCGGTGGAGTCGACGCCGGCGGCGGCGGCGGTGGCCCGGTCGTGGACCAGCCCGGCGGCCGTGCCCCCGGCGATCAGCTCCACCCGCTGCTTGGGCGTCCCCTCCGGGTCGAACGGTGCGCCCAGGGCGCCGTCGCCCACGGCGTCGTCGGCGACGTGGACCAGGGGCGAGGCCACCGGGGTGCCCAGTCGCCCGCAGAACGCCGAGCGGCCCTCGGCGTGGGCCTTGGCTGACACGGTGGTGGCACCGAGGTACTGCAGCAGGGTGGTCACCGCTGCCGGCAGCAGCACCACCTCGTAGGTGGCCGGCTCGGCCGGGCCGGGATCGACGGCGGCGGCGCACGTGGCTGCCGCCCGCTGGCCCACGTCGCCGGGGTGGAGGTCGGCCAGGGCGACGGCGGCGTCCTCGGCGTGGCCGCTGGCTCCGTGGCCCATGACCACGGTGGACGCCGAGGCCCCCGACGTCAGGGTGTGGAGCCGGGCGCCGGCGGTGGTGGCCAGGCCCACCTCGGAGGCGGTGGTGGCCACGGCGCCGGCGGCCTCCTGGCCCGGGAGTAGCCGGCTGAGCAGGTCGGCCACCGCTGCGGCTCGCCGGCGGGGCGAGGCGCCGGCGGTGTCGTCGTCGTAGCGCCGGCCCACCGCAGGGAGCGGGGCCGGGCCGGCGAGGCCGGCGTAGGTGGGGTCGGGCGCGCTGCAGCGGGCGGCCGCCAACGCCCGTGCCGCTGCGGTCGCCGCTCCCCGGGCCGTGGCGTCGTTGGTGGAGGCCACCCCGATGCGGGCGCCGGTCACCACCCGCACGGCGACGATGCTGTCGTCGCCGGCGACGTGCTGGTGCACCTGGCTGCGGGCGAAGCGGGTGAGCCCGCCCCAGGTGCGAGTGACCTGGGCCTCGACGTCGTCGGCCCCGCTCACGCCCAGGGCGGCGTCGAGCACGGCGTGCAGCCGGTCGGCCCCCAGCGCGCCGGCGCTCACCCGGCGCCCACCTGCACGTCGCGGAAGCGGGCGGGGACGGCGCCGTGGGCCACCCGGCTACCCTGGCCGGGCTGGCCCTTGCCGCAGTTGGGCAGGCCCCACGCCTTCCACAGCCCCGGACCGCCGAGGGCGTCGAGCGAGCCCCAGAACGAGGTGGTGCGGCCCCCGTAGGTGCCGTTGCGCAGCACGCGACCCAGGCGGCCGTGGCGGATCTCCCGCCCCCACTCCGTGCCGAACTGGAAGTCGACCCGGCGGTCGTCGATCGACCACGAGCGGTTGGTCTCCAGGTAGATGCCGTGGTCAACGCCGTCGAGCAACTCGTCCAGCGACCCGGCCTGGCCCGGGAGGAGGGAGACGTTGGTCATGCGGATCAGCGGGAGGTGGGCCCAGGACTGGGCCCGCATGGTGGCCCCGGAGCGGTCGAGGCCGATGGCGGCCGCCGTCTCCCGGGACGACAGGAAGTCGCGGAACACGCCCCCGGTCACGATGGGGGTGCAGGTGGCGGCCACGCCTTCGTCGTCGTAACCGAAGCTCCCGAGGGCGCCGGGCGTGGTGGCGTCGGCCACCACGTTCAGCAGGGGCGAGCCGTAGCGCAGCCGGCCCCGGTCGTGCGGGGTGAGGAACGACGTTCCGGCGTACGCCGCCTCGGACCCGAGCACCCGATCGAGCTCGATGGCGTGCCCGATCGACTCGTGGACCTGCAGCGACACCTGGCTGCCGTCGAGCACCAGGGTGGTGGTCTGCGCCGGGCACGGGTCGGCGTCGAGCAGTTGCACCGCCTCCTCGGCCACGCGGGGCGCCTGGCCGGCCAGGTCGAGCCGGCGCACCAGCTCGTAGCCCTCGGCGCCGAAGTCGCCGCCGAAGGAGTTGGGGTACGAGCGGGTCTGGATCTCGTGCTCGCCCACGGCGGTGGCGGTGATGCCGGCGCCACAGTGCACGATGCGCTGGGCCACGCTGGTGCCCTCGCTGGACACGAACCGCGACCGCCGGCGCCAGGCGTGGAACCCACCGGTGGCCACCGACGCCCCCGGGACACCCAGCATGGCCCGGGTGGCTCGCACCAGCAGGTCGAGCTTGTCCTCGAGAGGGACGGCGAAGGGGTCTTCGGCCAGCGCCGTCTCCCACCGGTCCTGCACCGGCTCGACGCCGGCCAGGCGGACGGGCGAGCGCTGGAGCGCCTGTCCGGACTCGGCCACCTCCACGGCCAGCCGGGCGGCCACCTCGGCCTGCGCCGGCTCGGGGACGCCGGTGGCGGCGAAGCCCCAGCAGCCGTGCTTGAGCACCCGCACCCCCACCCCGGCCGAGGACGACACCCCCACGCCCTCCACCTCGCCGTTGCGCACGGCCAGGTGCTCCTCGTCGAGGTCGACGAAGCGGGCGTCGGCGTAGGTGGCGCCGGCGGCGATGGCGACCTCCACCGCCCGCCGGGCGAGGGTCTCGGTCTCAGCCGGCAGGGTCACGGGGAAGCTCGCGCTCCGGGTCCATGGGCTCCTCCAATGCCTGCGCCTCCTCGGGCTCGTCCCGGTCCTGGAGTCGCTCCGACCCGCCGACGGGGCCGAAGATGTCGAAGTCGTCGCCGTCGTCAGGCTCCTCGGTGGCCTCGGAACCGTCGGACCTCCCTCGCCGCCCGCCCCCCCGCCGGCGGGACCGGCCCGGCGCTGTCGGTCCGACGAGGGGCGGCAGCATCCGGAACACGACGTTGGCCAGGCCGACGGCCAGGATCAGGTCACCGAAGGAGACGACCTCGCGCAGGGGGGGCACGGGGATGATGTCGGCGAGCACGACGAGACGGTGCTCGGGCGCACGCCACTCACGGGGAGGCTCGAGGTCGATGCGGGGCAGCTCCTCGGCGCGGGCCACGCCGGCCGCCACCACGGCTTCCTCGTCCACCGGCATGGCCCCGTTGACCACCAGCACGGCGGCGTTGCAGACCAGCCCCACCAGCACGACCACCATCCCCCGGAGCCGCACGTTGGCGGCGGCGAAGAACACCAGCCCGGCGTAGGCGGCGAGCACGGGGGCGAGGGCCAGGGCTCCGGAGAGGCCGAGCCACGCCGGTGCCCGGTAGAGGAGCACGGCGGCGATCAACAGCGCCGGCCAGCGCACGGGATGGAGGGGGATCTCCCGGAGCCGGCGCCTCACCACGAGGGCCACGAGGCCGGAGGCCAGGCCCAACAGGAGGGCGAGGATGGTGGTTCGCATCAGCGGGAGTGCTTCCGCCGGGGGAGGCCGGTGGCCGGCGAAGGCCGGAGCTCAATGGAGCGCGAGGGCAAGGGGCGTGGCGCTAGCGGGCGGGGGTGCGGCCGCGCTCGATGAGGTGGACGATCAGGGCGGCACCGAGGACGGTGGCGGGAAGCATCGGGAAACCCACGAGGGGAGTCTGCCGCAAACCGGTGCGCCCCATCGCCGCAGGCTCGCTTCGCTCGCCGAAGGGCTCGGTGCCGCCTGCGGCGACGCTCACCTCCGTTCCGTCCGGCCAAGCCGGCTGCGCCGGCGCAGGCTCGCTTCGCTCGCCGAAGGGCTCGGTGCCGCCTGCGGCGACGCTCACCTCCGTTCCGTCCGGCCAAGCCGGCTGCGCCGGCGGCCGGACGGCGCCGGCGGATTATCGCCGGCGCTAGTAATACCGCCGGTTCCGCCCGGCACGGGTGAAGAGGTAGACCACGACCACGGCACCGAGGATCGACGCCAGCAAGCCGGCCTCGTAGCCCGGTCCCAGGAGCAGTCGCCCCACCATGCCGGCGAGGAACGACCCGGCGACGCCGGCGAGGATGGTTCCCAGGCACCCCATGGGGTTGGGCCCGGGGATGGCCAGGCGGGCGAGGGCGCCCACGATCAGGCCAACGAAGGCCATGCTCAGGAGGGCGGCGATCAGGTTGCCGTCGTTCACGGGCCTCAGTGTCGCGCGGGCTGTCCCTACACCCGCTTCGGCGCGCCCTTGCGGCCGGCCCCCATACGGGGTGGATCAGATGTTGGCGGGGAAGAGCCGGCTCACCTGCTGGAAGAACACGAACAGCGCCACGAGCAGCGCCGGGGTGCCGAGCAGGTAGACCGGCCAGCGGCGCCAGGCCCGGCCCAGCAGCCAGATGGCGAGGTACAGGGCCACGACGACGCTGCCCCACAGCGCCGCCGGTCCCCGGGCAGAGGGATCGCCCGACAGGGCGGCGTCCTCGGCCACGGTCTCCGTGCTCGGCTCCGGCTCGGTCCCCGGTTCCGCCGGTTCGGCCGGCCCCGGCTCGGGCCCCGGCTCTGCCGACTCCGGCCCCGGCTCCGCCGGCCCCGGCCCCGGCTCGTCGACCAGGACGGCGGAGACCACCAGGCGCTGGGCGGCGCTGAAGCGGGGGTGGCAGGTGGTCAGCGTCAGGCGGGCCTCCTCGGTCTGGTCGAGCACCTCCAGTTGGTCGGGGCGCACCACCGAGGTTCGGTCGACCTCGTAGCGGAACTCCCCCTGGGGCGTGCGGGTGAGGATCTCGTCGCCGGGCTGCAACTGGTCGAGCTCCCCGAAGGGGGCGCCGTAG
>JAHWKL010000120.1 GCA_019347915.1 Actinomycetota bacterium | reverse complement strand
TGGTCGCCCTCTGCCGGATCCGGCGGGCGATCGCCTCCGCACGCGCCACGTCCTGCGCTGAAGGCTCGCCCACCTCGGTGACGAGCTGGGCGAGGTAGCGGTCCGCCTCGTCGTTGAGCTGCTGGCGACGAAGCTCTGCTTGGACCGCCTCCTGCAGCAGCTGTGACGCCGGGAGGTCACGCTCCTTCACGGCCCGGTAGAGGGCGTCGGGCAGGTACACCTGCATCCGTGGCATACGTACAACTCTACGCCTACTTGCGGCAGCGGTGGCGCCCGTTGAGGGTCCGGCTGCTCGTGGTCGGACCGGCGCCGGCCTCATAGAGCTGGAGGACAGCGGGAACGCCTCCTCCCAAGGATTCCGCCTCGCCGACCCCTCCCAGCACGGTCACCGTCGGCCAACTGCGACGACCGGGCGGGCCGCCGGGCATGACCGGCGACGGCTACCAGCGGGCGGCCAGCTGGGGCGTGCACACCGGCTGCTCGGCGTCGTGGAGGTTCAGGCTCATCGACGGTGGGCCCACGTGACCGAAGCGCTCCACCAGGGCGGTGGGCCGAACCAGCACCTCCAGCTCGCCGGGGGCCCGCAGTGACGCCGCCAGGACCTCGCCGTCGGGGCGCTCGGCGCTCTCGTCGAGGTGCACCTCGTCCCCGGTCGGGTCCCCTGCCTCGGCCAACCAGTTGAACTTCTCGATGCCGACCTGGCGGGCAGCGGCTTCGAGCGGCTCCGTGGTGAGGGGACCGTCGAGCGAGCAGGGCAGCCCGCCCAGCGGCTCCTCGGGATGGAAGACCGACGGCGCCTGCTGCCAGGGCTCGCCCGGTGGCGGGGCGACGTAGACCAGCAGCTCCACCGAGCCTTGATACCGCTGCGGATCGATCCAGAACTCGCCGTCACCAACCTCCAAGCCGTCCGGCTTCGAGGCGGCGCCCGGCCACCCGTGCGTTCCCAGCGGAAGGATCTCGATGGCGCCAACCAGGGCAGGAGCGGCGGCGATGGTGCCGGGCTGCACGGTCACCCCGGCGTCCTCGAGCTCGGCCCGAAGGCGCTCGGCCTCGTCGAAGTCCGGGGCGAGGACCACGTGGATCTGTCCACTGGGAAGCGTCTCCATGGAGTACGTCGAGGCGTCCGAGCTCCGCGGGGCGGCGATGCCGATGACGCCGACGGCGAGCAACAACGCCAACGCCGCCGCTGCCAGAACGGGGAGGCGCCGACGCGGGGGGATGGATGGCGGTCGACGGGCGAAGCGCGGGGTGGTGGTGTCGGCGCTCGCTGATTGGCGCTCTTCCACCACCTGCCGCAGCTCCGAGAGGAGACGCTCCTCGAATCCCGGGAGCTCGTCTGTCGTGCCGTTCATGGTCTCTCCTTCAGCGTTGACCGGAGCGGCCGCGAGCTGTCGCCGTCGGCCCCGATCTGGGGGGCGTTTCCGTCATCTCCGAGAAGGCGCCGGAGCTTCCTGCGTCCCCGACTCAGCCGCATCCGGGCGGTCGCCGGACGGATGTCCAGCGCTGCCGCCGCCGCGGCGAGGGTCAGGCCGTCGAACCCGGTGAGCTCGACGACCCGGCGTTCCCCCACGGGAAGGGTCTCGATGGCCGACTGCAGCTGGGGAGCGAGGCGGGCAGCGTCGATCTGCTCCTCGAGGCGCTGGTAATCGTCCTGGTCCAGCAGGGACCGTCCGGCGAGGCGGCCCAGAGCCGCCAGCTCTCGGCACGAGCGCCGCACCCTGCCGGCGTGTTGGTGAGCGGCGATGCCCAGCAACCACGGGAGGGCCGCGCCCCGTTCCGGGTCGAAGCGGTGCGCTGAGCCGATCACCGCCAGGTAGGTGGCGGCCACGAGGTCGGCCACGTCCTCGGGCGTGCTGCACCGGCGAACGGCGAAGCCGGTGACCTTGGCCACCGTCCTGCGGTACAGCTCCTCGAAGGCCGCCGGGTCAGAGCCGGCCAGTGGGACGAGCTCCTCGTCGAGACGCTGATCGCCCATGTTCACCTCGGCGCCGGGATGCCCATCATCCTGGTATTCACCGCTGGGGCGAGCGCGTCACGCGGGTTCGGGCGGGGGCGTCGTCGTTCTGGTCGGGTACGCCCGCTGCCCTCCGTCTCGGGACGGGCCGGCTACGGGTCGTCAGTCACGACGGCCAGCGCGAAACCGTCGTAGCCCTTGCTGCCCACGGTCTGGACCACCGTGGCGCTCACCCGCCGCTCCTGGCCCAGTAGCTCGTAGAGACGACGGGTCCCCTGGATCCCGGGATCGGCGCTGTCGGCGTCCACCACCGTGCCGCCGCGAACGACGTTGTCGACCACGATGACGCTGCCGCGCCGGGTGAGCCTCAGCGCCCACGAAAAGTAGTCGGCGTTGGCCGCCTTGTCAGCATCGACGAAGACCATGTCGAACGGGCCCGCTCCCTCGGCCGCCAGCTGCGGCAGGATCGTGAGGGCCGGTCCCACCCGCACGTCGACGATGTGGTCCAGGCCGGCACGAGCGATGTTCCCCCGCGCCACGTCGGCGTGGGCGGGATCGGCCTCCAAGGTGACGAGCCGCCCGCCGGCGGGAAGCACCCCCGCCATCCAGATGGTGCTGTAGCCGCCCAACGTGCCGATCTCCAGCACCGTGCGTGCCGCCCGGACCTGCACCAACAGCGCCAGCAGCTTCCCCTGGTTGGGTGCAACGTTGATCGGAGGCAAGCCGGCGCCGGCGCTGGCCTCGAGCGCCGCCTCCAGGGCGGGGTCCGACCCCACCACCACGTCGGCGATGTAGCGATCGACCGCTGTCCATCGCTCCTCGCTCACCAGCACCTCACTCGGGGCGGCTGCACTTCGGCCGGAGGGCTCACGATGGCGGCCGTGGCAGGCCCTTCCCGCCGTGGATGGTGAGCTCGGTCTGCTCCCCCATCCCGGCGATGAGGGGACGGGCGTGCTGGATCAGCGCCGTCACCTCCTCCGACTCGAGAGAGTGCTCGTGCGCCTCCCGGTCGGTCCAGACCTCGGAGATCCACACGGCGTCGGGGTGGTCGGACGTCCCCACGAGGTAGTGGATGCAGCCCGGGTCCTGCTCGAGGAGCTCGGCTGCCCGCAGCAGGTAGCCGAGCAGCTCGTCACGCTTGTCCTCCTGGGACAGGACGAAGCCGAACAGTCCATAGGTCACGCCGGCGAAGCGTAGGGCAGCCGACCAGCACCCCACCCGCCGGCTTCCGCCTTCTGGCAGCACAACTGGTCGCCTTCCGCACCGTTCCTGCTGCCAGAACGGAGGGCGCCGGCGCCGCGCCCCATCGCCGGTAGCCACG
Source organism: Actinomycetota bacterium (assembly GCA_019347915.1). Classification (GTDB taxonomy): domain Bacteria; phylum Actinomycetota; class Acidimicrobiia; order Acidimicrobiales; family CADCSY01; genus JAHWJR01. Next base: position 3,859 of record JAHWKL010000120.1, on the reverse strand, counting down.
GCCGGCGCGGCGGTACCGTTGAGCGTGCCCGACGACGGGGACCGGCTCAGGGCGGCAGGCGGAGCCGCGCTTCGGCACGGCGATTGGGTGGCGGCCCGGGTAGAGCTGAGTGCGGCCGTCGAGCTCCGTCCGGACGATGCCGAAGCACGGTTCGGGCTGGGAACGGCCCAGTGGTGGCTGGGCCACGTGCGCCAGGCCATGGCCGAGTGGGAGCAGGCGTACGGCGTGTCGATCCGCGCCGGCGACCAGGTCCAGGCGGTGAACATCGCCGTCAGCCTCAGCCTCCTCTACAACGCCAACTTCGGGAACCGGGCGGCCTCTCAGGGCTGGGCGGCACGGGCGGAGCGACTGGCCGGCGCGCTGGGCGAGCCGGTGTTGTGGGGATGGGTGCTGATCGCCAAGGCGGCGACCTGCCTCGACCCCGGTCAGGCCGAGGCGCACGGCCGAGAGGCGCGGGCCATCGCCGTGGAGGCCGGCGACGGCGACCTCGAGCTGTGCGCCCTGAGCACCGTCGGGTCGGCGCTGGTCGACGCGGGACGGGTGGACGAGGGCACGGCCCTGCTCGACGAGGCGCTGGCTGGTTCCCTCGGGGGCGAGGCAGAGATGCTCGAAACGGTGGTGTTCACCAGCTGCGTGCTCATGCAGTCGTGCCACCGCTGCGCCGACTTCCCCCGCATCGTGCAGTGGCTGCAGGCGCTCGAGCGGTTCATCGCCCGTTACGGCTGCCCGTACGTGAACGCCACCTGCCGGGCGAGCTACGGCGCCGTGCTGGTGGCGACCGGGGACTGGCGCCGGGCCGAGGAGGAGCTGCAGGCCGCCTTCATCCTGGCGGGCCAGGCCCTCCCCGCCGTGCGGGCCGAGGCGCTGGCCCACCTGGCCGAGCTGCGCCTGGCCGAGGGCCGGGTCGAGGAGGCGGTCCGTCTGCTCGATGGCATTCAGGACCATGCGGTGGTGGTGCCCGTGTTGGCCGCCGCCCAGCTCGCCCACGGCGACGTAGCCGTGGCGGTCGCCACCGCCCACCGCCGGCGCGCCGCCGCCGGCACGCGCGAGCTCGAGGGCTCTCGGCTCGGCGAGGTGCTGGGTGAGGCCGATCTGACCGCAGGCGATACCGACGCCGCCGCCGAAGAGGGCCGCCGTCTGGCGGAGGCTGGCGCCGCGTCCGGCTCCCGGCTCATGACGGCGCGGGGCGAGCGCCTGCTGGGGCGAGCGCTCGTACAGCGGGGCCAAGCGCCAGACGCCCGCCGCCATCTGGAGACCGCCCTCGAGGGCTTCGTCTCCCTGGAGATGCCCCTGGAGGTGGCCCGCACCCGGGTGGCACTGGCCGAGGCCGTGCACGGCGAGACGCCCGAGGTGGCGGTGGCCGAGGCCCGCACCGCCCTCGGCGTGTTCGAGGACCTGGGCGCCGGCCGGGACGCGGACGCCGTGGCTGCGTGGTTGCGCCACGCCGGGGCGACCGCCGCCCGAACAGGCCCGAGGGGCCTGGGCCTGCTGACCAAGCGTGAGCGCCAACTCCTCGCCCTCCTCGCCGAAGGCCCGTCCAACCCGGAGATGGCCGAGCGGCTCCACATCAGCCGGCGCACCGTCGAGCACCACGTCGCCAGCATCCTCTCCAAGCTCGGGCTGCGGAACCGGACCGAGGCGGCGGCCTACGCCACCCGCCACCTCGGGGAAGATTTCGTCTCGAAATAGGTGAGATCACCGATGCGCCTGCGTGGGCGCCAGCGGACGATCGTCGCAGGACCGGCGAGAGGAGCCGACGATGACCACCACCGAGACCACGCCCTTCGACCCCGCCCGAGCCGAGGCCTTCGGCGAGCGCATGGTGGGCGTCCTGAACGACGCCTGCCTGGCCCTGATGACCAGCATCGGGCACCAGACTGGACTGTTCGACACCATGGCTGGACTGCCGCCGAGCACGAGCACGGAGATCGCCGCCGCCGCCCAACTGCACGAGCGCTACGTGCGGGAGTGGCTCGGCGCCATGACCACCGGACGGGTGGTCGACTACGACCCTGACAACCGCACCTACCACCTGCCTGCCGAGCACGCCGCCTGTCTCACCCGGGCGGCGGGGCCGGACAACCTGGCCACGACCATGCAGTTCGTTCCCCTGCTGGCCACCGTGGAGGGCCCGGTGGTCGAGTGCTTCCGCTCGGGCGGGGGCGTGCCCTACCAGGCCTACACCGAGTTCCACCGGCTCATGGCCGAGGACAGCGCCGGCGTGCACGACGCCGCCCTCATCGACGCCATCCTCCCCCTGGTGCCCGAACTGCCACAGCGCCTGGAGGCGGGCATCGACGTGGCCGACGTCGGCTGCGGCAGCGGGCACGCCGTCAACCTCATGGCCCAAGCCTTCCCGGCCAGCCGCTTCACCGGTTACGACTTCTCCGAGGAGGCCATCGCCGCCGGCCGGCGGGAGGCCGAGTGCCTGGGCCTGGCCAACGCCCGCTTCGAGCTGCGGGACGTCACCGCGCTGGGGGTGCGGGAAGGATACGACCTGATCATCGCCTTCGACGCCATCCACGACCAGGCCCGGCCGGCAGCGGTGCTGGCCGGCATCGGCCGGGCGCTCCGGCCCGGCGGCGTGTTCCTGATGGTCGACATCCGGGCGTCCAGCAACGTCGAGGACAACCTCGACCACATGGTGGGCCCCTTCCTCTACACGGTCTCCACCATGCACTGCATGACCGTGTCGCTGGCCCTCGGCGGTGCCGGCCTGGGCACGGTCTGGGGCCGCCAGCTCGCCACCCGGATGCTGCACGACGCCGGGTTCTCCTCGGTGGACGTCACCCAGGTGGATGACGACCTGTTCAACGACTACTTCATCGCCGGCAAGGCCTGATCCGAGGCGGTGAACCGGCCGGACCGGTCACTGCCGGCCGATCGCCGCCGTCACGGCGTCGACGAAGCCGTCGGGCTGCTCGACGTGGGGCAGGTGGCCGGCGCCCTCGATCACGTGCAACGGCCAGCCCAGACGGGCCTGCGCAGCCTCGGCGATGGCGAGGGGAACCAGGCGATCGTGCCTGCCCCACACCAGCGCCGTGGGCACGGCCAGGTCGTGCAGCGCCGCCTCGGGGATGCGCCTGGTGCCGCTCCTCGGCAGCTGGCGCATGGCCTGCTTGACCGACGGCACCGCGGCGCGGGACACCGCGTAGTCGGCCAGCGCCTCCCACCGGTCGCCCTCGTCACGACGGACGACGTCGAGATCGTGCACGACATGGCCCATCAGCCGCTCGAAGCTGCGGGGGGACGGTCGGGCCGTGCTCCCCAGCAGGGCGAACAGCAGTCCTGGCGGCGGCCGGAACGGACCGAGGCCGGCGGCGTCGACCAACACCAACCGACGGAGCCGGCTGTCGTGCTCCACGGCGAAGCGGGTGGCCAGCCCGCCCGGAGCCGAGTGGGCCACCAGCGCCGGCTCCTCGTCGCACGTCAGCTCCAAGAGCTCCGAGAGCCACCGGACCACCGTGGCCGGCTCGAGCGGGCCGGCGGCAGGTTCCGACTCCCCCAAGCCGGGCGCGTCGGGGATGATCAGCCGGTGGTGCTCGGCCAGCCGGGGCACAGCGCGCCACCAGATCAGCCCGCCGGCCTGGATGGCGCCGTGGAGCAGGACCAGCGGCGGGCCCTGGCCTCCCTCCAGCACCGAGGTGACCACACCGTCGACGCGGAGTCGTCGTTGCTCGAGACCGAGTCCGTCCAGCACCCGGTCCCGCATCGTCGTGTTCAAGTCGTTGGCCGCCATGTCGTCCCTCCTGCGTTCGGCTCTCGATGGACGGTCGCGCCGGCGGGGGGGCGGGGGCGGGGGGGGGGGGGGGGGGGGGGGGGGGGGGGGGGGGGGGGGGGGGGGGGGGGGGGGGGGGGG
>JAHWKL010000011.1 GCA_019347915.1 Actinomycetota bacterium | reverse complement strand
TCCGGCCATCCCGAGGTGATGCGACGGGTGGCCTCGATGCCGCTGATCCCGCCCATGTTGATGTCCATCAGGACCAGCTGGGGCACCATGGACGCCGAATGGCCCGAGCTCCCGCCCGCCAGCTTCGACGCGGTTCTCTGCCGCCTCGGGCTGATGTTCCTGCCTGACCTGTCGGGGGCCCTCGAGCGGATCGGCGCCCTGCTGGTGCCGGGAGGACGGCTGTCTTCCGCGGTGTGGGGACCCCCTGCCTCGTGTCCGTTCCTCACCCTGACCCGCAGCACAGTGGCTCAGTACCTGGAGCTTCCGGCCCCCCCACCAGACAGCCCGGGACCGTTCCGGCTGAGTGCGGCCGGAGTCCTTGAACAGGCCCTGGCGGAGGCCGGCTTCACCGGCATTGCGACCCAACGGATCCAAAGCACGTTCTCCTGGTCTTCACCCGAGGAGTTCACCCGCTTTCAGCAATCCGTTGCCGCGCCGGTGCACGGCATGCTCGAAGGCCAGTCCGCCGAACTGCGGGCTGAGGTGTGGAAGGGCGTAACTCGGGCCGCTCGCGACCGTGCCGGTCGAGATGGCACGGTGAGACTCGGGGCCGAGCTGGTGCTCGTGGCCGGGGACAGGCCCGCCAGCTGACTGAGCGGGCGCCAAGATGAGCTTCGGCCGGCACCCGCTTGAGTAGGGTGCCGGCCGTGGCCATCAGGCTGGTCCTGGCCGAGGACAACTATCTCCTGCGGGAGGGCATGGCCCGGCTGATCGAGGCTCAACCCGAGCTGGAGCTGGCGGCGGCGTGCAAGGACTACGACTCTCTCATCGTGGCCGTCGAGGCCCATCGACCTGACGTGGTGCTGACGGACATTCGGATGCCACCGACCGGCACCAACGAGGGGATTCAGGCCGCCGAGCACGTGCGCCGGATCCTGCCGGAGGCCGGCGTGGTGGTCTTGAGCCAGTACGCCGATCCGCAGTATGCGCTCCAGTTCCTGGAGAAGGGATCGCGAGGACGTGGGTATCTGCTCAAGGAGCGGGTGTCGGACATCGACCAGCTGTTGTCGGCCATCCGAGAGGTGGCCCGCGGCGGCTCCGTCATCGACCCCAAGGTGATCGACGCCTTGGTCACGGCACGGTCGAAGGCTCCGTCACCGCTTCGTGATCTCACCGTTCGCGAGGGCGAGGTCCTCTCCGAGATGGCCCAGGGCAAGAACAACGCCGCCATCGCCGCCTCCCTCGTGCTCTCCGAGCGGGCGGTCGAGAAGCACATCAACTCGCTGTTCTCCAAGCTGGGCCTGTCGGAGGAGCGTGACGTGAGCCGGCGGGTGAAGGCGGTGCTGCTGTTCCTGGCCGACGCGGGGGGCTGACCTCACGCCGGCGGAGGATGCACGTACGGTGTCGTTGCCCGGCGCGCCGTGGGAGGATGTCTCCGATGGGCACCGAGGCCGTCTCCGTCCTGATCGTCGACGATCAGGCGCCGTTCCGCCGGGCGGCTGCGGCCGTGGTCAAGATCACCGGCGGGTTCGAGGTCGTCGGGGAGGCTGAGTCGGGCGAGGAGGCGGTGGAGCTCGCCGGCGCCCTGGTGCCCCAGCTGGTCCTGATGGACATCAACATGGGCGGGATCAGCGGCATCGAGGCCACCCGTCGCATCACCTCGGGATGGCCGGAGGTGGCGGTGGTCCTGCTCTCCACCTACCAGGCCGAGGACCTCCCGGCCGACGCGGGCACCTCCGGTGCCCTGGCCTACGTTCACAAGGAGGACTTCGGCCCCCGGGTGCTCGAGGACGTGTGGGCACAACGCGCCGGTGGCCGGCTGGCGATGTAGGCGGGGCCGTTACTCGGTCCGGAGCAGCTTTCCCGGGGCGTGTCGGACGGTTCTGGCGGCGAAGGGTATTGCCAGCACACCGGCGACGGCCACTGCTCCCGCCGCCACCCCGAGCGTCCCGGCCAGCGACACCTCGGGCACGACCATGATGCCAATGCCGTCGGCCGCCCCCCGCCATGCGGCGCGACCGAGGGCGACGCCGATGGGCAGTGCCAGCAACGCTCCGACGAGCGCGACCGCCGCGGCCTGGACGAGGACGGTGGTGGTCGACTGCCGGCGGGTGAAGCCGAGCACTCGCAGGACGGCGAGGTCCCTCCGGGCCTGGCGGAACGAGGCGCTGAGGAGGTAGGCCAGCCCGGCCACGCCGAGGACGGCGAAAAGCCCCGCGGCCGCGCCCGGGAGCGCCCCCAGCTCGTCGAGGTTCAACACGCGTTGGTCGGTCCGGGGGACGCACAGGGACACCCCTCCGCTCGCCGGGCCTTCCAGCCGGTCGACGCCGAGTATGCGAAGGATGGCCGGCGTGTCGCACGCGTCGATCCTGTCGTAGCCGGCGCGTACCTGGCGCAGGAGCGCCGGGCGGGCCACGTCGGCGGCGATGGCGAAGAACTCGGGTTCGATGCCCAGAGCTCGCCCGGCTTCGGCGGTCACGGCCACCTGCTCGCCGATGACGGCCGTGGACGCGACGTAGGGCAGGGCGGCGGCGCCGACGACACGGAACCGTCGTGTGCCGGCGGGGCCGGAGAACTCCACAGTGTCGCCCACCCCACGGTGGAGCCGGCGCAGGAAGGGGGCGGACGCCACTAACTCGTCGTCGCCCACCGGGGCCCGGCCCTCGACGATGGTCGTCGCCAGACCGCCCTTGTGGGTGATCACCGAGATGCCGGCGATCCCGAGACCGTCGACCCGCGCCCGGAACGACTCGATGGTGGCGAGGCCGGTGACCGAAGGTGACGCCAGGAGCGCTTCCCGGTCGGCTGCCGCAGCCGCCGGGTCGGTGTAGCCGAAGAGGTAGACGTCGAAGAACTTTCCCGTTCGCGAGAGGTCGGCGCGCAGGCCCTCCCGTGATTCCCCGACGACGTCGATGGCGACGATGCCGATGCAGGCGATGGCCACGGTCGCACCCGTGGCCCATGCGTGCCGGCGACCGGCGGAGGCGAGGCCGCCGGTGGCCGCCCGCAGGCCTGCTCCCACGGACGGCCACGCCAGGGCACCCGACCGTGGCCGCGCCGGCGGCGCTGCGCTCGACACCTCGCGGGTAGCACGCCATGCCACCGCGGCGACAAGGCTGGCCAGTGCGGCGGCGGCCCCAATCGTCGACACGGCGAAGAACCCGGCGTCGTCGCTGACGTCTCGCCCGGCACCGACCCTGTGGGCCAGGCCGGTAGGCACCAGGCTCTCGCTCAGGGCGACGACCACGGTCGCCCCGACAAGGGCGGCGGCGGCGGCGAGTGCTCCCGGAACGAGGACGGCAAGCCGCAGGTCGCGCCCGGTGAACCCCAGTGCCGCGAGCGCATTGGCCTCGGTCGGCTGCGTCCGAGTGACCCGCGCCAGCACCAGCGCAAGGATCGACAACGTCGCCACACCGCCCACGACAGCGAGGGCGAGGTAACCGTTGCGCTGCAACCTGAGCGTGTCGACGACTTGGGCGGCCGTGACCGACACATCGCTCACCTCGACCAGGTCGCTGCCCGGCACGGAGTCGATCAGCCGAGCCCGTACCTGGGAGCCATCGGCGCCCGCGCTATGGGTCACGAAGACGGCGGCGCCGAACGCATCGTCGATGATCTGCCGCAGCGGTGCCTCCCATGCCTGGGTGAAGGCGATGGTCGGGTAGGCGACCGGGTACCCGGCGCCCAGGCTGAAGTCGTTCGCCACCACGCCGACCCCGACGATCGTGACCTCCTGGCTGACGAGGCCGAGGGGGTCGACCATGGTGAACCGGTCGCCGGGGCCGAGCCCGGCGACTTCGACGAAGACCTCGTTGACGACGACCTCCTCAACCAGTCCCTGATTGGCACGCCGGCCGGCGGTGATCACGGGTCGCATCACCTCCTCGAACCCTCCGGGCTCGAGGGTGAGGAGGGCCCCGGGGAGCAGGTCCGCTCGGCCTTCGGGCACCAGCGGAGCGAGGGCCAAGGCGACGGCCTCGGCGACGCCCGGGACCCGTCGCGCGCCTGCGGAGACCCGGAGGGCGGCATCGAACGACGTGACGTCGAGGATGGCGTCTCCGTCCAGGGTCCGACGGCGCAGGCTCTCCCAGCCCGTGCCCGAGCGGTGGGCGCCGAGGCCGGCCAGCAACACGAAGCCGAGCGACACCGCCCCAAGGAGGGCGACGCCAGCCAGGGCGGCCCGCCGCCGCCGCCGCCACGTTCCGAGCAGGAAGAGCACCCCCCGCACGACGTGGACCTCTACTCGGCGCGCAGGACGTCGGCCGGGCGCAGTCGGGCGGCGCGGCGGGCGGGCAGCGCAGCCATCACGCCGGCCAGCACCAGTGCGGCCGGTACCGACAGGACCACGACAGTGGTGGCCAGGGGTGGGATGTACAGCAAGGGAGTGGCGTCGGCCACCCATCGCCACGACCAGCGGCCGGCGGCGATGCCGAGGGGGATGCCGACCACCAGGGCCACCGACGACACCGTGACCGCCTGCCAGGCCACGCAACCGCCCACCTGCAGCGGCCGGAAGCCCAGGGCCCGCAGCACGGCCAGGTCGTGACGCCGCCGGCGCACCGCGGTGGCCAGCACGTGGCCGAGGGCTCCGACGCCGAGGAGCACCAGGAAGCCGGCCAGCGCCTTGGGCAGGATGCGGACGTTGCCGAGCAAGGCCACGTCCTGGGGCAGCCCGGCGGGCTCGATCTCGACGTTCGAGCCGAGCCGCTCCGCCAGCCCGGCGATGCCTGCCTCGACGGGCACGCCCGGCGCGAAGCGGGCCAGGACCCCTTCGTCCCTCGCCCCGTCGCCGGGAGGTGCCACCGCATCGAACCCGTCGACCGACATCCAGGCACCCTGGTCGAAGGAGAAGTGGGGCGTCTGCGTGAACAGGCCCTTCCCGACCACCCGGACCTCACGGGCGGCGGCTCCTTCCACGAGCACAGGGTCACCGACCTCCTTGCCCAGGGCATGGGCGGTCGCCGGCCCGAGCACGATCTCGTCGGGGGTCACCGGTGGGCGCCCCTCCAGCACCGTGAACGTCCGGCTGCCCCGGTGGGGCGTGAGGGCGTAGAGCGCCACGCCGACACCGTCGAGATCGACGTCGGAGTTCCGAACGAGGTAGACGTCGCTCACCCCCTCGGCGGCGGCGACGGCTGTCATCAGCTCCTCCACTGGCTGGCCTTCACCGGGCAGCAGTGCGGCATGCCAGAACTGCCCCGATCGCTCCGGTCGGGCCAGGGCGTCGTCGATCCCGTGCAGCAGCCCGAAGGCGCCGACCACGCCCAGCACGGCGGCGACGGTGCCGGCCAGGGCCGGGCGTACCGGCAGGGCTCGTTCGCCCTCGCCCCGCTCCAGCGCCAGTCCGGCGCCGATGACCGCGGGTAGCGGGGTTGCGCGCAGCCGGCGGAGGGCCGCCACTGGGGAGCGTCCGGTGGCGACGACCGCTCGGGTGCGTGAGCTGGTTGCCCGCACCGCCGACAGGCCCGCACCAACCATCACCATGAGCCCGATCATCACCGCACCGGCGAGGACCACGGGCCAGTCGGCGTGCAAACCCCGATCGGGTTCGAGCCGCCCGGCCAGGCCGATGGGGAACCACTGGGACAGGGCAGGCGCGGTTCCCAGGGCCGTCAGCGCGCCCGTGGCCGCGGTCAGCGACAGGGGCAGCGCCAACCCGGAGACGAGCCCCTTGCGGGTGAAACCGAGGGCGCGCAGCGCCGAGGCCGGCTGGGCCAGGGCGTAGATGGACCGGCTGAGGGCCTGCCCGACCAGCACGATGCCCGCCAACGCCACGGCGGCGGCGAAGAGCAGCAGCGCGGTGCGTTCCAGGTCGGTGGCGTGAGTGATCCGCTTGGTGTCCTCGGCCAGGTCGCGAACGGGGAGATAGGGCACGCCCATGGCTTCCGCGGCGCGGCGACCGAACGCGGCGACGTCGGCACCCTGGCGCAGACGGACCACCAGGTTGCCGGCCCGCGGTATCTCCGGGTGGTCGCCCAGCAGGGCGGCGCTGGGAAAGAACGCGTGTTCCTCGCCGCCGTCGAGGAAGATGAACTCCATGACGGAGGTTCCGATACCGACGACCGTGGCCTCGACCGACGGACCGGTGCCGAGCGGTGCTGTTGGGTCGAACAACTCGGTGGACGACAGGACCCTCACACGGTCCCCGACGCCGAGGCCGAGCTCTCTGGCCGCGCTGCGGTTGACCACCAGCTCGTCGGCCCGGCCCGGATCGGGAAGCCGCCCGGCCACCAGCAGCGGGCTGGCGACCGTGCGGTACAGCCGGTCGTCGTTGGGAGCGAGTTGCCCCAGCGTGGGGAACCCCTCCACACCGAGCGGGGCAAGGGTGAACTCGCCGGCGTCCTCCACCTCGGGAAGGTCCCGCACCGCCGTGTAGTCGGCAGGGAAGATGCCGGCGAGGGTGCCGAAGACGATGGCGTCGGCCCGGCCGGTGGCCTCGCGGTAGCGCTGGTAGGCCGTATCCGTGCGCCGGGCGCCGGCCACCGCCGCCATCGCCAGCCCGCCGACGAGACCGGCCATGATGCCCAGGGCGACCAGCGCCTTCCAGCGCCGGCCCACCTCGCTGCGCACCCAGAGGGCGATCGCCGCCCTCACGACGTGGCCTGCTCGCTCCCGGCCGGTAGGGGGATCCGCCCCGACACCCGGGTTCCACGGCCGGGAGCGGACTGCACGCCGAACGTGCCACCGATGGCGCCGACGCGGTCGCCCATGTTGACGAAGCCGGCGCCCGGGGTGACGCGGCCGGAGGGGTCGAACCCGGCCCCGTCGTCGGCCACCTCGAAGAGGAGGGCACCGGCCTCCTCCCACACCCGGACCGTGATGGTCGACCCGTCCCCGGCGTGCTTGCCGGCGTTCTGCATGGCTTCGAGGCAGCAGAAGTACACCGCCGCCTCCACCTCGGGCGAGTAGCGACCGATGCCGTCGGCGACGACCCGGGTGGGGAGAGCGGAACGGCCGCCGGCGGCGGAGAGGGCCTCGGGTAGGCCCCGGTCGACCAGGAGCGGCGGGTAGATCCCGTGGGCCAGGTTGCGCAGCTCCTGGACCGCGTCCTGGAGGTCGTGCCCGAGCTGCTCGAGCATCTCCTTGGCCACCTCGAGATCGCTCTCGGCGATCTGCCGGGCCAGACGGAGGTTGACGGCCAGGGCCACCAGGTGCTGCTGGGCGCCGTCGTGGAGGTTGCGCTCGATCTGCCGGCGGGCGGCGTCGGACGCAGCGACGATGCGGGACCGGGAGGCTTGCAGCTCCTCCGCCTGGCGGCGGACCTCGTCGAGCGTGGACTGCAGGGCGGAGTCGAGCTGGACGTTGTGCAGGGCGAGGCCGAGCTGGCGGGCCAGCTCGGTGAGGGTCCGGTCCTCTTCCTCGTTGAAGGCGTCGCCGGCGGGGGGCCGGACGGCGACGATGAGCCCGAGGAGGTGGCCCGAGTGGGTGATGGGCGCCACCCGCAGGGCCGAGCTCTCCCGCCCCGCCAGCAGACCGCTCATCCAGACCTTGACCCACGCCGAGCCCGACACGCCGGCCCGGGCCACCACCGCCTCTTCGTCGGGGGCCAGCACCAGACGGGTCGGCGGGGCATCGGGCACCGAGACCGACCGTTCGAGCCGGCCCTCCGAGCCCGTCCAGATCTCGGCGACCGTGAGCGACAGGGTCTTGCGCAGCGACTCGGCCACCTGGAGCAGGAGCTCGTCGAGGGGGATCGCCCGCGACAGACGGCTGCCGAAGGTCTTGAGCACCTGGTCGGGCGGCTCTCGCTCGCCGTAGACCAGGCGGTTCGAGAACTCGGCCAGGCGCTGGCGTGCCGGGAGGTAGAGCACGGCGGCCACGGCGGCGGCCACCATCGACAGGCCCAGCAGGGGCCGATCGGTGTCGGTCGGGACCCGTCCCAGGCCCAGGACGATGACCAGGTACACGGCGGCCACGACCCCGCTGAGCCCGGCCAGTGAGACGGTGTGGGCCAGCAGGGCGTCGACCCGGCCGATCAGCCTCTTTGAGGATCCCAGCGCCAGGGCCAGGGGGATGGGCAGGGTGGCGGCCATGGCGATGCCGGCGCCGCCGTCCGGCCAACCCCAGAGAAGACGGAGGGCAACGGCGATCACGGCGACCTCGACCCCCACCGCCACCGCCCACCCGAACCACTGCATGCGCTGGCGCTCGAGGCCGGTTGCCCGCCGGTACCGGCGGTGGGAGCCGCCCAGGCCGATGGCGCCGGCCAGGACCGCCTCCACGGCGATGGGCCACAAAGGGAGGGACGGGCGGTACAGCCACAGCAGCAGCCCGGTGACCGCGCCGGTGGCGTAGCCGCCAGCGACCACGATCCGGCCGATGCCGCACCTGCCGTCGGGCAGCGTCAACAGCACGTGCATCCCCGCCGCCACCAGCAGGCCCAGCGCCACGGGTCGGGCGAGGAGCGCGGCCTCGACCAGGGTGGGCACCTCCCGACCGTCACCGGCAGCCCACACCACGGCGGCGGCCAGGACCGCCACCGCCCCCGCCAGCGAGGCCCCCAGGACCAACTGGCCCTGGCGCTCGCCGGGACGGCGAATGGTGATCATCACGCCGGCGACCGCCCACGCCGTCACCGTCACCGCGTACAGCACGGCCGTGTCGGCCTCACTCGCGCCCCGTGCGAGCACGGCGGCGCCGACCGCCGACGCGATGGCGACCGGCGCCATGGCGAGCCTCAGCCCGGCGGTACGGAACAAGGCCGTCGCCGTCAGCGCCGCTCCGTCGGAGGTGGAGGTCGAGGTCGAGCTCGTACGGTCGAGCGCCGTGGTCATGTCATTCGGGCGGTGACGCCTCGGCGGGGGTTCCGAAGCTGGTCAGCGGGTCGCCGTCACCCGCCGCGGTCACCACCGGAGCCTCCGCCGCGCCCTCCAGGCGACCGTCGCGCATGCGGACGATCCGGTCGGCTGCCGTGGCCACCTCCTCGTCGTGGGTCACCATCATGATGGCCTGGCCGTCGGAGTGCAGCCGGCGGAACAGCTCCAACACCTCGAGGCCGCCAGCGGTGTCGAGCGCTCCCGTGGGCTCGTCGGCCAGGAGGAGCGTGGGCTTGTTGGCCAGTGCCCGGGCGATGGCCAGGCGCTGGCGTTGGCCGCCGGACAGGACGCTGGGGGCGCTCTTGGCCTTGTCGGCCAGCCCGAGGAGGTCGAGAAGGTCTCTGGCCCTGGTCTCGGCCTGTCTGCGCCGGCTGCCGGCGATGATGGCGGGCAGGGCGACGTTCTCCAGCACGCTCATGCCCTCGAGCAGGTTGAAGAACTGGAAGACGATCCCGATGTGGGCCCGGCGAATGCGGGCCAGCTCGTTCTCGTCCTTGTCGGCGAGGGACTGACCGGCGAGGACGATCTCGCCCTCGCTGGGAGTGTCCAGCCCGGCCACCAGGTTCAGCAGCGTCGACTTGCCGCACCCGGAGGGCCCCATGACGGCGACGAACTCGTCCGCCGCCATCGACATGGTCACGCCTCGCAGGGCCCGTACGGGCGCCCCCTCGGACTCGTAGGTCTTGCGGAGGCCGGTCACCTCCAGCACCGCTGCCGGCCTCTCTGCCAGCGCCTCTGCCGACCCCGCTGCCAGCCCCTCTGCCGTACCGCTCGTGCTCATCGGCTTGGTCCTCTCTCGTCCCGATCGGCCCCCATTGAGCCAGAACGTCCGCCCGACGGGAAGAGGGCAGGCATGCGAGCTCGCGGTGATGCTGGCACCACCACGAGGTGCCTCACGGACGAACCGCCGTGACGACTCGGTAGGCGTGCACCGTGGCGTCTCTTCCCTTCACCTGGGCGGGCTCGAGGGCCTCGAGCTCCACGCCCAGGCTGTGTGGTGATGCCGGCAGCAACTCCGCCGTGCGCTGGCTCACCACCGTCTGTCCTGCCTGCGCCCACTGCTGGAGGCGCTGGGCCAGGTTCACCGCGTCCCCGACCAGGCTGTACTCCAGGCGTTCGTCGGAGCCCAGTAGGGCAGCCGCCACCCGGCCGCTCGACAAGCCGATGCCGAGTCCGAACTCCGGCAGCCCATGCGCACGCCATCGCTGGTTCACCGCCGCCTGAGCCATGTGCATCCCGCAGGCGGCGGTGACGGCCCGACCGGCGTGGTCGTCCTCGGCCAGAGGCGCGCCGAACACGGCCATCACGGCGTCACCGACGAACTGCATCACCGTCCCGCCCTCGCCCAGCACGGCCTGGTTCATCGCCGCTCGGTGCTCGTTCAGCTGGCCGGCCAGCACCGAGGGGTCGGCGTGCTCGGCGATCGTCGAGTAGCCACGGATGTCGGACATCAGCACGGTCACGTCGAGGGTCTCCGTCTCGCCGATCCGGCGGCCCTCCCGGCGCAGCTTCTCGGCCACGCCGCCGGGCAGCAGCCGGCTCAGGGTCTCACCCTGTTCCTCGCGCATCACGATGGCCTGGTGGAGCATGCGCAGGCGCCGCAGCGAGCTGCTCGCCCCCGTGCTCGCCTCCTCGGCCAGCTTGAGGAACAGGCTCTCCACTCCATCGGCGATCGCCTCGGGGGTGGTGCCCTGGGCGGCGGCGATGGCCTTCAGCGGTCGACCCTCGGCGACGAGCTGCAGCAGTTCCTCCTCCGCCGGCGACAGGTCACCGGTCGACCTGACCGGGTTCACCATGGCCTCGACGATGGACGGGTCGAGCAGTGAGCCGCCGGTCGCCACTTCACGGATGGCCCGAGCCAGCTGGTCGCCGTCGGCCAGCCGGTCCTTCAACAGGTAGGCGTACCCGGCCGAGCCCTCGCCCAGGAGCGAGATGGCGTACTCGGGGTCGTCGTACTGGGAGAGGACGACCACGCCGGTGCCGGGATGCCGCTTGCGGACCTGCTTGGCCGCGTCGATGCCTTCCTGCTGGAAGGTCGGCGGCATGCGGATGTCGGTCACGACCACCTGTGGCGAGGTGTCCTCGGCCCCCGAGACCAGGCCTTCGTAGTCGCCGGCGGTGCCCACCACGGTCAGGTCGGGCTCCAGGCCGATGAGGGCGCGGACGCCCTCGCGGACGATCACGTTGTCGTCGGCGAGGAACACGGTGATCTGCCGGTCGGTGACGTGGTGGTCGGGCACAGGTCCATTGGGCACCACTCGAAGCCGAGGATCAAGGGGGCCCACCACCCGGTTTGGGGTCGTGGCAGCCCCAATGGTCTGACGTGAGCCACCACCACGCGCTGGGGGGTGGCCGGTCTGGTGGTCGGCACCACCGCCAAAAGTGCTACTCGGATCGGAGGATGGTGGCGACCGGCGTGCGGGCGGCACGCCGGGCGGGCACGGCGGCGACCAGATTGGCGAGGACCACCAGCGCCACGGCCATGCCCACCAGGAGAAGCGCTGGCACTGACGGAACGGCCAGCACGGGGAGCCGCTCGGCGAAGACGATCCAGAGCCACCGTCCGAGACCGATGCCGAGCGGCACGCCGACCACGAGCGCGATGGCGACGATGAGCGACGATTGCCACACGACCGTGGCCGACACCTGGCGGCCGGTGAAACCCAGCGATTTCAGGACCAACAGGTCTCGGCGGTGACGTCCCACACCGGAGGCCAGGGCGAGGCCGAGGGATACCATCGCCGCCAACACGAGCACGCCACCCAACAGTGCGGGCGCGGCGCCCATCGATCCGTAGTGCACGATCTCGCCTGGGCGCTGCACGGGTAACACCTGGGCGGATCCCGGGAACCGACCGACGCTCACCAGGCTTCCCTGGATCCGGTCGGTGACCGCGTTCACGTTCTCCCCGGAACGGAAGCGCACGAACAGCGCCTTGGGACCGTGGCCGACCTCGTCCCAGTTGGGGACCTGGTCGTAGACCATCATCGCCCCGTCCCCGAGGGACGTGTAGGCGCCGAGGATCGGGCCGACGGTGGGGAAGATGGCGACGCCGACGATGTGGAGCACGCGGTCGGCCCCATCGGGCCCGAGCACCACAGTGTCGCCGAGCCGTTTACCCAGCACGTGCAGCGTGTCCCGTCCGAGCACGATCTCGTTCGCCGCCTGCACCGCACGACCGGCCAGCAGCGGCGGGGTCACTGGGGCGTCCGGCTGCATGCCGATGACCGGTACCTCGATGCCCTCGAGCTCAATGGACTTGAAGTAGGCGCTCGACCAGCCGGCGACACCAGGGTCGCCCTCCAGGATCGTCGCCGCCTCCTCCACGTCGATGTTCCCGTAGCCGGATTCGTCCAGCACCGTGAGGTCCCAGTCCCACCCGTAGAGCTGTGGTCTGTCGACGAGGGACCGCAGGCTGGTGCCGAACACCAGCGACGCCACGAGGGTCACGACAGCCACGACCGCTGCGACGATCACAGCTCGCGCCGGAACCGGCGTGCGTCCGTGGCCCGACTCGAGGGCGAGGCGCATGCCGGCGACGGCAGGCAGCGGGAGGCCTGTGGCGACCACGGTCCCGGCGAGCCTCGACCGCCGGCGGACGTCGAGAGGGGCCCGGGCCTGGCCCCGGTGCGGCGCCTGGCGGAGAGCGGCGATGATGCTCACGGTGATGAGGGCGAGGGCGAGGCCGGCGACTCCCGGGAGCAGCACGGCCCAGTCGAAGGTCACGCCCGGCTCCACCTCGACTCTGCGCAGGGGACCGATCGGCGCGATGGGCGACAGCGCCACCGCCACACCCACTGCACCAGCGGCACCGGTCGCGACCGACGCGGCCAGACCCGGGACGGGCAGCGAGGCGACCGTCCCCGGGCCGGCGCCCATGGCCCGGATGCTCACCAGATCCTGACGGTCCGACCGGAGCAGTCGCACGAGCGCCTGGCCCACGAGCACGAGGGTGGCGACCGCGCCATGACGCCGAACGCGCCCAGGGCGACGGCAAGGGGCTGGACGGCATCCTGAGTCCGGTCGACCACGCTCGCCCGTTCCCGGAACGACGTGCCCATGCCGGGCGGAAG
Organism: Actinomycetota bacterium; assembly: GCA_019347915.1. Classification (GTDB taxonomy): domain Bacteria; phylum Actinomycetota; class Acidimicrobiia; order Acidimicrobiales; family CADCSY01; genus JAHWJR01. The sequence goes on along the minus strand of JAHWKL010000011.1, from coordinate 26,060 downwards.
CTTGGCGACGTAGTCCCGCTTGAAGCGCTCCACCCCGTCCTCCCCGCCTGCGAGGGAGACGCCGGTCCAGGCGTACGCCGCCCAGCGGCGCTGCTCGGCCGTGAAGGCGGGCGTGAGGAGCACCCGCCCGAACCGGTCGGTCTCGTCCTGGACCACCTCGTCGGGGAACAGCCCGATGCCCACCACCGTGACCTCGACGACGGCGACAGGTGGTGGCGGCGCGTCGCTGTGGACCGCGTCTCTTCCTGCGCCGGGTCGAAGATGCCGATCGTGTTGCGGTCGCTCAGGCCCACACCCATGGCGGCGAGGTGCTCGTTCACCGCCACCTCGTCGGCCCGGGAGGGATCGGGCACCCGCCCCTTGGTGACGGCGAACCGGTCACGGGAGAAGTACAGGCCGTCGAAGCTCCCCGCCAACTCGGCGTTCACGTCTGCGAAGCGGGGGTCAGGCCGCCCCTCGGCGTCCACTGCGCGGGCGACGAAGGCGAAGTAGGTGGCCGCGCTCGTGACGCCCGGGACCTCGAAGACGTGGTCCGGGTCGTCGACGTGGAAGAACACCACGTCGAGCGCCTGCCCCGCCTCCCTGAAGCGCGGGTAGGCCGAGGCGGTGCGGCGGGCGCCGGCGAAGGAGGCCAGGGTCAACCCCCCCAACAAGGCCAGGAGCACGGCGACGCCGGCGTAGGAGCGGGCGCGCCTTCGCACGGTGGTGGCCAGCCAGAACCGGATCACGCTCACCGCTGTGCCCGGCGTCCCTTGCCGGTCCCCGGCGGCTCCATGCGCATGGAGACTCCCTCTCGTCTTCGGGGCAGCCTAAGGACACCGGGGTGCCGGCCCCAGGGTGTTGGCCTCCACCAATCGGGTGGGGTTGCCACCACCCCAACCAGCGGCGTGTCAACCCCATTGGCCCCGCGGACCACCGGTGCGACACTCACTGTGTGAGGACGGGCGCCGGTCTCTGGGTCCGGGCGGAGCTGCGCCGGCACCGGCCGGCCCTGCTGCTCCTCGCTGTGCTGTGCGGGGTGGTCGTGGCCGTGGTCCTGACCGCCGTCGCCGGCGCCCGGCGCACCACGACCGCTTACGACCGCTACCTCTCCGAGGGCGGCGCCAGCCACGCCGACGTGTTTCTGTTCGCGGGGGTGCGTGGCCGCAGCGACGTCGACCTCGGCAACGGCAAGACCGCCGACGACGTGATCGCCGAGCTCCGGCGCTTGCCACAGGTGGAGGCGCTCGACCGCGCCGCCGCTCTGATGCTGGGGCCCGAGGGGACGATGGACTTCTACACGGCCGTGTCCCTCGACGGCTACGCCGTCAACCGGCCGCGCCTGCTCGACGGTCGGTTCCCCCAGGGTTTGGACGAGATGGCCCTCAGCCGGCAAGCGGCTGAGATGCTGGACAAGCGGGTCGGCGACACCCTCGAGTTGCAAGGGCATGACCCTCGCCAGTTCGAGCGCCTCCTTCTCGAGGGCGACACGTCCGTGCTCCAGGAGGAGCCCGAGGGGCCACGGCTCGTTCTTCGGGTCGCTGGCGTGGTGGAAGCGGCCGGCGACATCGGCCGCATCGATCTGACCGGCCCCTACGGCATTGTGTCCACGGAGCTCTACGACCGCTACCGCGACGCCATCGCCCAGTTCGGGCCGGGGGCGATGGTGCGGCTCGAGAACGGGTTCCAGGACGTCCCCGCGCTGCGGGCCGAGGTTCAGCGACTCGCCGGGGACAGTGAGTTCGTCTCCGTGGAGGACAAGCGCGCCGACGTCGACGCCGTCAACAACGCCTTGGACGTGCAGGCCTTGGCGCTGCTGCTCTTCGCCGCCGTGGCCGGAACCGCCGGGCTGGTCGCTCTCGGAACCTCGGTCACCCGCAAACTCGAGCGGTCAGGGCCCGACGTTCAAGTGCTGGGGGCGCTGGGGCTCACCCGATGGCAGCGGACGGTTGCCCTCGCCACCGTCGCCGCCCCCGTAGTCGTTGTGGGCGTGGTGTTGGGCATCGCCGGCGCCGTGGGGGCGTCGCCGCTCCTGCCCATGGGGCTGGCCGGGCGGGCAGAACCGCACCCCGGTCCGGCCTTCGACGCCGTCGCCCTCCCGCTGGGCGCGTTCGCTCTTGCCGTCGTGCTGGCGGGCATGGTGATCTTCGGCGCCTGGCGGGCGACCCGCACGACGGTGGCCGGCGGCGGTGACGCCGCGGCGAGGCAGGAGCCCAGCGTGGTCGCCCGCTGGATCTCCCGAGCGGGAGTGGGGGCCGTGGGAGCGACAGGGCTTCGGCTGGCCTTCGAACCGGGTTCGCCAGCGAGGCCGGTACCGACGCGGGCATCGCTCACGGCAGCAGTCTTGGCTACCGCCAGCGTCGCCGCGGTGCTCGTGTTCGGCGCCAGCCTGGCCAACGTGGTGGACAAGTCGGAGCTCTCGGGGTTCCCGTGGCACGCCGCCGCCACTGGTGGCGAGTCGTTGGAGGACGCCAGCGAGACGGTCGCCACCGTCGTCGGTGATCCCGCTGTGGACGCCGTCACCGTCGCCGAGGTTTCCGAGGTCACCCTTGCCGGCGAGAGGACTCAGCTCCTCGGCACCCGAGCGGCCAAGGGCAGCGTGGGCCTCACGGTGGTCGAGGGGCGCGCGCCGGCCGCACCCGACGAGGTGGCGGTGGGGCCGAAGACGCTGGCGCGACTGGGGAACGACGACCACCTGGAGCTGGCGACCGAAGACGGCGGGACGCGTCGGTACCGCATCGTGGGTACAGCCGCCTTCCCGATCCTCAGCTACACCGATTACGACAACGGCATCTGGTTGACGCACGAGGGGTTCGCCGGCCTGCAGGCGCCCCCGGGCAACGCCGAGGTCCTGATCGGGCTGGCGCCGGGCGCCGACACCGACGAGAAGCGGGCAGAGCTCGAGGAGCTCGGCTTCGACTTCCAGAGCACCGGCGCCCCCGCCAAGGTGGCCAACCTCGCCGAGGTCGAGGTGTTCCCTCAGGCCCTCGCCGTGTTCCTCGCCATCCTCGGGCTGGTCACCGTCGGCCATGCACTTGCGTCATCCCCGCGCCGCCGTAGACGGGAGTTCGCCGTGCTGCGGACGCTCGGGTTCGTCCGCCGGCAGCTTGGGGCCACCCTTGCGGTCCAGGCGACGGCAGCGATCGCCATCGGACTGGTGCTGGGCCTGCCCATCGGGATCGCCGCCGGCCGAGCTGTGTGGGGGCTGGTGGCCGACTCGCTGTCCGTCGTTCCCCAACCGGTGGTCCCGCCGGGCATCCTGCTCGTCGCCCCGGCTGCCATGGTGGTCGCCAACCTGATGGCGGTGCTCCCGGCCCGGCGGGCCGCGTCTGTGCGACCGGCCGAGATCCTCCGCGCCGAGTAGGCGACACGGCCACTTCCCCCCGGGAGCCCCCTCTACGCCTGGTTCAGGAGTCGGACGTGCATCAGAGCCGCACCCTGCCAGGACTGAAATTGGCGAGGTGCCGGGCGACGACGGCGGAGGCGGCGTCGCTGCTGCCGCGGTAACCGGACACCGCGTCCAGGAACTCGTGGCGCTCGATCTCGAGCACGCTGAGGTCGGTTCGAGCCCGCACCGTAGCGGTGCGGGGAACGTCGTGAAGCAGGGCGATCTCGCCGAAGAAGTCGCCGTGGGCGATGGTGGCCACGACCTCAGCATCACCGATCACCTCGGCTTCTCCTTGGTCGACGAAGTAGAAGGTATCGGCCACGTCACCTTGTCGGAACACGACCGTCCCCGCCGGGAGACGGTGGCGACGGAGAGACGACGCCAGGTGCTCGATCGTCGGAACCGGTAGGAGAGCGAACATCGGCGTGGTTCGCAGGAGTTGGATCTCCGCGTCACGCACCTGGAGGCGCCCGTCGAGCGACCGCAGCCGCCGAAGAGCGACTGCGGCCAGGACAGGCAGGACGAGCCCGGTGGCCACGAGGGCGCCGCGCAAACCGACGAGGGTGATGAGCAAAGGTGTCACCGCCGAACCGAGGGCAACACCCAGAGCGACGAGGCTCTCGAAGACCCCGAATGCTCGAGCCAGCACGGCATCCGGCGCCAGCCGCACCGGCAGGGTGAACAGCGGTACGTCGATGATGGCGTTGCCCAGGCCGACGACGGCGAGCAGCGCCAGCACAACTGGCACCGTCGGCACGGCGGCGACGGCGGCGATCGGCGCACCCCACAGGACGAGGGCGATGGCGAGCCACCACCCGAGGCGACGGCTCCCGGCGAGCAACGCCACCCCGAACGACCCGAGCAGCCCGCCGGCCCCGACGGCGGCGAAGAGGGCGGCAGCACCAGATTCGCCGGTGTGCAGCAACTCGAGGGCGACGATGACGACGAACACGTTGAGGGCACCGCGGACAAAGGTCTGGGCGAAGCCGAGACCGAAGAGCAAGCGCAGGTCGAGGTTGCCGGCGACGGCTCGCACCCCGGCGGCGGTGTCCCTGGCGAGCCTTGGCCCCTCGCTGGGCGCCGGGCGAGGCGGTGCTTCGTAGCCGAGACCCAGGAGCGCGGCGGCCGCCCCCAGCGAGAGGCCCGCGGTCGCGGCGAACGCCACGGTGGCATCGTTCCCGCTGAGCAGGACGCCGACCATCGCAGGACCGGAGAGCGTCGCCAGCGACTCCAGCAGACCACGCACGACGTTGGCGCTCGTCAGCTGTGATGCGGTCCGGCACAGCGACGGGAGCAGCGCCGAATGGGCAGGTCGGAACACTGTCGAGGCAATGGTCGCCGGCACGGCCAGGGCGTAGATCGCCGGCACCGGCCCGCCGGCCTCCAGGATGGCGGCGGCGTAGACGATGGCGACACCACGAACAACGGATCCGGCCACGAGGACCCGTTCACGGCGGTAGCGATCGGCCAAGGCGGTGAAGAACGGCGTGCCCACCGCGGCCGGCAGCATCCGGATCACGCCGACCAGCCCCACCGCGGCCGCACCCCCGTCGAGGAACGCCACCACGCTCAGGGTCACCGTGAACGCCGAGTCAGCGGCACACGACAAAAGGAACGCCAGCTCCGCCCTCCGCAGCTGGGGCTCGGCCAGGACCTTGCGCATCGACTGCCACGTCTCGGCCAAGCGTCCTGCCGGCAGTCGTGCGCTCACCCGGGCCACTCGCTCACCGGGGCCACTCGCTTGCCGTGGTAGGTGGCCTGCGCGGCGCTCCTCTCTCCGTCACCGGTGGTGCCCACCACGGTCAGGTCGGGGGCTCCAGCCCGATGAGCGCACGGAGCCTCAGCGGACGATCAGGTTGTCGTCGGCACGGAACACCGTGACCTGGCGATCGGTGACGTGGCGTTCGGGCACGGTGCCATTTGGCTCCGGTGACGACGGACATTCAAGGGGGCCCGCCACCCGCTTCGGGGTCGTGGCAGCCGTATGGGCTGAGGCGAGCCACCACCAAGGACACCGCGATGGTCGGTGATGGGGGCGTCAGCACCACCGTGAGGAGGCGTAGCACCCCCATTGGCCCCGCGGACCACCGGTGCGACACTGACCGGGTGAAGACGGGAGCCGGTCTCTGGGTCCGGGCGGAGCTGCGCCGGCACTGGCCGGCCCTTCTGCTCCTGGCTGTCCTGTGCGGGGTGGTCGTGGCCGTGGTCCTGACGGCGGTCGCCGGCGCCCGGCGCACCACGACCGCTTACGACCGCTTCCTCGACGAGGGCGACGCCAGCCACGCCGACGTGCTGATGATGGCCGGATTCCGGGCCGCAGCGACGTGGACCTCGGCAACGGCAAGACCGCCGACGACGTCATGGCCGAGCTCCGTCGCCTGCCCCAGGTGGAGGCGCTCGACCGCCTCGTCGGTCTGCTGCTGGGGCCGGAGGGGATGGACTTCTTCAACGTGATCGTCTCGCTCGATGGCTACGCGGTCAACCGGCCACGCGTACTCGACGGCCGGTTTCCTCGAGGATCGGACGAGGTGGCCCTCGGCCGCCGAGCGGCCGACGTCCTGGACAAGCGGGTCGGCGACGCCGTCGAGCTGCAAGGACAGGACCCCCGGCAGTTCGAGCGCTTCTTTCTCGAGGGCGACACCTCAGTGCTCCAGGAGGAGCCTGAGGGGCCACGGGTCGTGCTCGAGGTGGTCGGCGTGGTGGAAGGCGTCGGCGACATCGGCCGTGTCGATCTGGCGGATCCCTACGGCATCGTGTCGCCGGAGCTCTACGACCGCTACCGCGACGCCATCGCCCAGTTCGGACCCGGCGTGGTGGTCCGCCTCAGAACGGGTTCCGGGACGTTCCCGGGTTACGGGCCGAGGTGCAGCGTCTCGCCGGGGACAGCGAGATGGTCTCCGTCGAGGACAAGCGCCATGGCGTCGATGCCGTGAACAACGCCGTAGACGTGCAGGCGCTGGCGCTACTGGTCTTTGCCGGCGTGGCCGCCGCCGCCGGCCTGGTCGCCCTGGGCACCGCGGTCACCCGCCAGCTCGAGCGGTCGGGGACCGACGGTCCGGTCCTGGACGCGCTCGGTCTCACCCGATGGCAGCGCACCGTTGCCCTCGCCACCGTGGCCTCCCCCGTGGTGGTTCTCGGCGTGGGTTTGGGCGTCGCCGGCGCCGTGGCGGCGTCGCCGCTCCTGCCCATGGGTCCGGCCGGGCAGGCGGAACCACATCCCGGTCTGGTCTTCGACGCCGTGGCCCTGCCACTCGGAGCGCTCGTGCTCGCCGTCGTGCTGACGGGCATCGTGGGCTTCAGTGCTTGGCGGGCGACGCGTACGACGTTCACCGGTCGCGGTGACGCCGCGGCGAGCCAGGAGCCCAGCCTGGTCGCCCGCTGGATCTCCGGGGCGGGGGTGGGGGCGGTGGGCGCGACAGGGCTCAGACTGGCGTTCGAACCGGGTTCCCCATCCAGGCCGGTGCCGACGCGCGCCGCCCTGACGGCGGCGGTCCTCGCCACCGCCGGTGTCGCCGCCGTGCTCGTGTTCGGCGCCAGCCTGGCCAACTTGGTGGACAAGCCGGAGCTCTCCGGGTTCCCCTGGCACGCCGCCGCCACTGCCGGCCTGTCGGCGGAGGACGCCAGCGAGACGACCGCCGCCGTCATCGACGATCCCGCCGTGGACGCCGTCACCGTCGCCGAGGTTTCCGAGACGACCGTCGCCGGCGAGCGAACCCAGTTCCTCGGCACCCGAGCGGCCAAGGGCAGCGTCGGGCTCACCGTGGTCCAAGGTCGGGCGCCGGCCGCGCCCGACGAGGTCGCAGTGGGGGCGAAGACACGGGCGCGCCTGGCGAAGGACCACATGGACCAGATCGAGCTAGCGGCCGAAGACGGCGGGACCCGTCGCTACCGGGTTGTCGGGACGGCCGACTTCCCGGTCCTCAACTACGACGATTACGACAACGGCATCTGGGTGACCGGTGAGGGGTTCTCGGGCCTGCAGGCGCCGGAGGGAAACGCCGTGGTGCTGATCCGGCTCGCCCCGGGCGCCGACAGCGACGAGAAGCGAGGCGAGCTCGAGGAGCTCGGCTTCGACTTCGAGAACAGCGGCGCTCCGGCCAAGGTGGCCAACCTCGACGAGGTCAAGGGGTTTCCTCAGGCCCTGGCCGTGTTCGTCGCCCTCCTCGGGCTGGTCACTGTCGGCCATGCACTTGCGTCCTCCCCGCGCCGCCGGCGGGGAGAGCTGGCCCGTGCTGCGGACCCTCGGGTTCGTCCGGCGTCAGCTCGGGGCCACGCTGGCGGTCCAGGCGACGGCAGTGACCGCCGTCGCTCTGGTGGTGGGCCTCCCCATCGGGATCGCCGTGGGCCGAGGTGGATGGGGCCTGGTGGCCACCGGGTTGTCGGTCGTCCACCAACCGGTGGTTCCGGCGACCATCCTGCTCGTCGCCCCGGCTGCCATGGTGGTCGCCAACCTGATGGCGGTGCTCCCGGCCCGGCGAGCTGCGTCCGTGCGACCGGCGGAGATCCTCCGCGCCGAGTAACCGGCACGGCCACTCCTCTCGGGGGCCCGTGTACGCCTGGTTCAGGGAGTCGGGCGTGCATCAGAGCCGTACCGTGCCAGGACTGAAACGGGCGAGGTGCCGGGCGACGATGGCGGAGGCGGCGTCGCTGCTGGAGCGGTAACCGGACACCGCGTCCAGGAACTCCTGGCGCTCGATCTCGAGCACACTGAGGTCGGTTCGAGCCCGCACCGTAGTGGTGCGGGGGACGTCGTGAAGCAGTGCGATCTCGCCGAAGAAGTCGCCGTGGGCGATGGTGGCCACGACCTCACCGTCACCGATCACCTCGGCTTCTCCTTGGTCGACGAAGTAGAAGGTGTCGCCGGCGTCGCCTTGCCGGAACACGACCGCCCCCGCCGGGAGACGGCGGCGACGGAGAGAGGAGGCGAGGTGCTCGATCGTCGGTACCGGTAGCAGGGCGAACATCGGCGTGGTGCGCAGGAGTTGGATCTCCGCGTCCCGCACCTGGAGGCGCCCGTCCAGCAACCGCAGTCGCGGCAGGAAGACGGCGGCCAGGACGGGTAGGAGTAGCCCGGTGGCCACGAGGGCGCCCCGCAACCCGACGAGGGTGATGAGCACAGGTGTCACCGCCGAACCCAGGGCAACACCCAGAGCGATGAGGCTCCCGAAGATCCCGAATGCCCGAGCCAGCACGGCATCCGGCGCCAGCCGTACCGGAAGGGTGAACAACGGTACGTTGATGATGGCGTTCCCGAGGCCGACGACGGCGAGCAGCGCCAGCACGACCGACTCCATTGGCACGGCGACGACGGCGGCGATCGGGGCGCCCCACAGGACAAGAGCGATGGCCAGCCACCACCCGAGGCGACGGCTCCCGATGAGGAACGCCACCCCGAACGACCCGAGCAACCCGCCGGCCCCGACGGCGGCGAACAGGGCGGCAGCACCGGACTCGCCGGTGCGCAGCAACTCGAGGGCGATGACGACCACGAACACGTTGAGGGCACCGCGGACGAAGTTCTGGGCGAAGCCCAGACCGAAGAGCAGGCGCAGGTCGACGTTGCCGGCGACGGCTCGGGCCCCGGCGGCGGTGTCCCTGGCGAGCATTGGCCGCTCGCTGATCGCCGGGCGAGGCGGTGCTTCGTAGCGGAGACCCATGGCGGTGGTTCGAGAACCGCGACTGAGGAGGTTGTCACCACTCGACTTGACTCTCGGTCAGCGGGCACCTGCCGTTGGCTACCTCCCCGGCGCCCCCGGCAGCTGGAGGCCCAGGCCTCGCGCACCACCATGACATCCAGGTCCGGCGCCGTGGAAGGTCACCAACACACGCTCAGCGAGCCTCGTCCTCGCGCCGGTGGCCTTCCCGGAGCTGCTCGAGCACCTTCGGGTCCAGGTCCACGTCCCGGACCACGGCCACCTTGCAGGGGGTGAGGGCTCGAAGCGTGGCCGTGCGCCGACCACCTTCGAGGATGGCTCGCTCGCCCAGCACCGCACCGGGCCCCAGCTCGGCGACGCTGTCGCCGCCCACCTCGGCGGCCAGCACCCCGTCGAGCAGGAGGAACATCTCCTCGCCCTGCTCACCCTCTTGGACCAGGGTGTGTCCCTTCTTCACGGCGCGGATCCGGGGTTTGCGCCCGCCGCCCATGATGCGGGTGGAGAGCTCGCGCTCGAGCGCAGTCTCCACCTCGGTGGTGAGGGCGGGGGAGTCCTCGTCTCCCCACGGGGAGTGCTTGCCGAAGGCGCGCCGATACCACTGGTGGAAGTCGATCATGCCCGACTTGGAGGCCAGGTTCCCGGTGTCGTCGTACACCCAGTGGCGGGGGAACGGCGAAGCGCCGGCCAGGCGGCCTTCGGCTCGACCGTCGGCGTGGAGCGCCAGCTCCAGCGTCGTCCAGGCCAGCGGGGCGCTCACCTGCACGAATGGCGGGTGACTGACCCGGCGGGGCGTGGGAACGCCGGTGCGACCGCCGGCGCTCTGGCGGAAGCGGACCCACCCCTCGCCGGTGTCGGGCTCAGGCCTTCCGAGCTGGGCAACAACATCTGCACTGCGTTCGACGAGGGTCAGAGCGTGGACCAGGTCAAGGCGACCGGCGCCCAACTGGTGAAGAAGGTGCCCTTCGCCACGCTCCTCCCGGGAGGGGACGACTACATCATCCGCACCGGCGTGGCTCTGTACTGCCCTGGCCACGCCCCCAAGCTGGGCTAGAGCTTCGGCGAGTGGACATCCGAGCTCGGGCTGCGAAGATGAGCCATGGCTTCTTCACGTGACGTCGAACGCAACTACACGGTCGCCCAGTTCGCCGCCAAGCTCCGCCGGTTGGCGGATGCTCTCGAGGCAGACCGGCCGTTCCGCATCCAGGTCGCCGGCGAGCGCATCCGCGTGCCCAAGGGCGCCGCCATCAGCGTCGAGCACGAGCGCGAGGACGACGAGGAAGAGGTCGAGTTCCAGCTCAAGTGGCGGCTCGCCGAGGTGGACGACGATGACCAGGAGGACGACGGCGAGCCCGAGGTCTGACCTGGCCCAACCTCAGGAAGGCCAGCCTCAGGACTGCGCCACGTCGCCGAAGGCGGCTCGGACCTCGAGGTGGGTGAGGGCGTCGTAGGCGGCGTACTTGTAGGCGTCGCTCCTGGTGGGCACGTTGAAGGTGGCGTGGATGAACTCCTCGATGCCTCCACCATGACGGATCACCGCTTGGCCCTGGTGGATCAGCTCGGCGGCGTCGTCGCCGAGGATGTGGACGCCGAGCAGCCGGCCGTTCTTCCGCTCGCACACCAGCTTGACCAGGCCCTCGGTGTCGCCGGCGATCACCGCCCGAGGGTTCTTCTCGAACCAGCCACGACCCACCTCGTAGTCGAGGCCGGCGTCCTGGGCGGCCTCCTCGGTCAGCCCCACGCCGGCGGCCTCGGGGATGGTGTACACGGCGACTGGCAGCAGACGGTCCACGGCTTGCCGCAGTGGGATCCCGAAGGCGTGGCACATGGCCACCCGAGCCTGCTCCATCGAGACCGAGGCCAGCGCCGGCGGCCCGACCACGTCGCCGGCTGCGAAGACGTGCTCGGCGGTGGTCCGGAAGCTCTCGTCCACCACGATCCGACCGCGGTCATCGGTCTCCACACCGACGGCCTCCAGGCCCAGGCCCTCGGTGTTGCCCACCCGTCCGGCGGCGAACAGGAGGCGGTCGGAACGAAGGACCCGCCCCCCGTCGACCTGGACGACGAGGCTGTCCCCGTCGTTCTGCAGGCCCGACAAGCCCGACCCCAGAGCCAGGTCGACGCCCGAGCGACGCAGGGAGGACTCGAGAAGCCGCGAGATCTCACCGTCGAGCACCGGCAGGAGTCGCCTCGACTGCTCCACCAGGTGCACCTCGGTGCCGACGGCGGCGAAGGTCGAGGCGTACTCGCAACCCACGGGGCCAGCACCGACGATGACGATGCTCCGGAAGGGTCGGTCCAGCCGCAGGACCTCGTCGGAGTCCAGGACGGTGTGACCGTCGAAGGGGATGGCCGGCGGTCGTAGGGGGCGGGAACCGGTGGCCACCAGCACGACGTCGGCGTGCAGCACACGCTCGCCGCCGTCGGACACGACGTGGACTCGGCCCTCCGGCGCCAGCCGGGCATCGCCGTGGAGGAGGTTGATCCTGTGCCGGTCGATGTTGTCCCTCACCACACCGCTCATCACCGCGCTGATCGCCGCAGCCCGGACCTTCAGCTGCTCGAACGTCGCCTCTCGGTCCAGCGCCAGGCTGACCCCGTACACGTCCTTCGTCCGCGAACCGCTGACGTAGAGCGCCGTCTCACGAAGAGCCTTGCTGGGAATGCCGCCGGTGGCCACCGCGGTGCCACCGACGGTCGGCGATCGCTCCACGATGGCCACTCGCCTGCCGTGGTAGGCGGCCTGAGCGGCTCCCTTCTCGCCGGCGGGGCCCGACCCGATGACGACGAGGTCGTAATGCTCAGCATCCATGTGCCCCTCCACCATCGGGCTTCGTCCTACCCGCCGCCGAGAGCTGCAGGGTCAGGCCGTCCCGCGCCACCACGACCTCGAGCCCCGGCGCCGCCAGGGACTCGGCGATGGCCTCCACCTGCTCGTCCGTGCGCGACGGATCGTGGTGGAACAGGGCCAGGCGCCGGGCGGCGGACCGCTGGCCGAGCCCGACGGCGTACTCGGCGGCGGCGTGACCGAATCCCCCCCGGGCGCCGAGCTCCTCGGCGGTGTACTGGGCGTCGTGGATCAACAGGTCGGCGTCCCGGGCGAGCTCCAGTGCGGCGGGGTGGTACTCACCGAGGCCGTCCTCGCCCGGCCCGAGGAACTGCGGCGCGTGATCGGACAGGTAGGCGACGGTGGCGTCGCCGTCGCTCACCCGCAAGCCGAACGTTCGCCCCCCTTTGTGGGGGATCTCCCGTACCAACACCTCGAACCCCTCGACATGGAGTCGGCCCGGTTCGATGGCGCGGAAGTCCCATGCGCCCCGCAGCTCCGTGGGGCTGATGGGGAACAGCGGCGGGGAGATCATGCGGGCCAGGACGGTCTCGAGCGTCTCGCCCGGCGGGGCCGGGCCGAGCACCACGACCTCGGCGCGTGGGTCGTCGCCAGCGGTGAAGAAGGGCAAGCCCTGGGTGTGGTCCCAGTGGAGATGGCCGAGGATCACCGTCCCGTGAAAGGGCCGGCCGCCCAGCGACGCCGACAGCCGGCGCAGTCCGGTGCCGGCGTCGAGCACCAGGCGGGGCACGGGGTCACCGTCGGCGGTGATGGCCACGCAGGACGTGTGCCCGCCGATCCGGGTGAACCCGGTACCGGGCGATGGCGTCGAGCCTCGGACGCCGTGGAAGGTCACCAGCACGCGGTCAGCGAGCCTGGTCCTCGCGCCGGTGGCCTTGGCGGAGCTCCTCCAGCACCTCCGGCTCGAGGTCCACGTCCCGGGCGACGGCCACCTTGCAGGGGGTGAGCGCTCGCAGGGTTGCTGTGCGCCGACCGCCTTCGAGGCTCGCCCGCTCGCCCACCACCGCACCCGGCCCCAGCTCGGCCACGCTCTCGCCGCGCACCTCGGCGGCGAGGACGCCGTCGAGCAGGAGGAACACCTCCTCGCCCTGCTCACCCTGTTCGACCAGTGTGTGTCCCGGCTTCACCGTGCGGATCCGGGGTTTGCGCCCGCCGCGCATGATGCGGCTGGAGAGCTCCCGCTCGAGCGCCGTCTCCACCTCGGTGGTGAGGGCGGGGGAATCCTCGTCACCCCACGGGGAGTGTTTGCCGAAGGCGTGGCGGTACCACTGGTCGAAGTCGATCATGCCCGACTTCTCGACGAGCGTTCCGGAGGCGTCGTACACCCAGTGGCGGGGGAACGGCGAGGCGCCGGCCAGGCGGCCCTCGGTCCGGCCGTCGGCGTGGAGGGTCAGCTCCAAGGTCGTCCACGCCAGCGGTGCTGTCACTTGCACGAACGGCGGGTGGCTGACCCGCCGGGGCGCGGGCACGCCGGTGCGACCGCCGGCGCTCTGGCGGAAACGGACCCAGCCGTCGCCGATCTCCGGGTCGGGGATCCTGTCCGGCAGCGGAACCCCGGCCACGGTCACCGATCTGCCCATCTTCACCGTGGTGTTGCTCATCACGCCGCCGCCGCCCTGCCCGTGGTCGACGATGCGGCCGTCGTCGCCCACGTCGACCCACGCTCGAAGGTGGTTGGCGAAGCGGAACCGGTCGCCGGCCCGCAACGCCTCGATGGTGGCCGGCCCTTCGATGTGGTCCGGCGGCGCCTGGTCGTAGTGAGCGGCCCCCACTTCGAAGGGCAGCTTCACCATCCCCTTGATCGCCTCGGAAGGAATCCACGAGATGGAGGTGATCGACGACTCGACTCTCACGATGCCAACGTACGCAAGTCAGCCACCCTCGGCCACCGGAAGCCGGGCCATGATCCCTTCCGGGCCGATCTCACCGGCCCTGTCCCGCAGTGCCGTTTCGTGCCCGCTTCAACATGGCCGATACTCGCTGATGGGTCACGCCGAAGAGTTTGCCGATCTCTTCCATGGTCATGCCTTCGGCGTAGAGCGCCTCCGCCTCGGCGTGCTGCAGCTGGCTGGCCGCCGCACCCATACGAGCAAGGTTGTCCCGCATCATCTGCACGATCAGCGGCTCGTCTCCGGCGGGAACGATGTCGCGGTAGGCACGGCCGCGATGACGTTCCTGCCCGAGGTGCCGCGCCCGGCGTCTGCACCGCTTCGCCAGCTCGATGTTCTCGTCCAGGACCTCCAAGAGGGCGTCGAGCGCCACCATGACCTCGTCGGTGGTGGGGGTGCCCTCGCCCCGACGCTCCTCGGAACCGGCCTCATCCACTGTCGGGCACCCCCACCGCTCGGTCGCTTTCGAGGGATGGGATGCTACCGTTGTGCAACTGGTGTTGCGCAAGTGCTGTTGCGACGTCGGCGCCGAGGTGGTGTCGTGATCAGTCCTGCTTGCGGGCGATCGCCTGCCCCAACTCCTGCTTGGACATCGACGAACGGCCGCTGACGTCGAGCTCCTTGGCCCGCTCGTAGAGCTCGTCCTTGGTGTGACCCTCGACGTCGACGCCACCGGCGGACTCGCCGCCACCGCCGCGGCCCCGCTTGGCTCGCTCGTCGGACGGGCCCTTGTGGTCCTTGGGCTCCCAGTGGTCGCCGACCTTCTCGAAGCTGTGCTTGAGCGCCGAGTAGGCGGTGCGGTGGGCCCGCTCCTCGGAGTCGTACTCCTCGTGCGCCGACTCCAGGGTCTTCTCGAACGTGCGCTGGGCCTTGGCGGGAGACCGCTGGATGGTACCGGGCAGGTCTTCTTTCTTCTCGTCCTTGGGCACGGTGCTCGCTCCTTCCTGGATGCGTCACGCTGGTAAGTACCCTCCGCATGGGGACGCCATCCGTCGCGACCGCGACCGACCGTCGCCGGCCCTACTCGTGGTCGAGCACGGCGTCGAGGAACGATCGAGTCCGGGCCTCGCGGGGTTGCGAGAACATCTGGCGGGGAGGCCCTTCCTCCACCACCCGGCCGTTGTCGAACATGACCACGCGGTCGCCGATCTCCTTGGCGAACCCCATCTCGTGGGTCACCAGGAGCATGGTCATGTCGGTGTTCAGTGCCAGGTCCCGCAGCACGCCCAGCACCTCTCCCACCAGTTCCGGGTCGAGGGCCGAGGTGACCTCGTCGAACAACATCACCTTGGGCTGCATGGCCAACGCCCGGGCGATGGCGACCCGCTGCTTCTGCCCGCCGGACAGCGAGGCTGGGTATTGGTCGTGCTTTCCTTCCATGCCGACCAGCTCGAGCAGCTTGCACGCCCGCTCCCGGGCCTCGTCCTTGGGCACGCCGAGTGCCTTCACCGGCCCCAGGGTGATGTTCTCCAGCACGGTCTTGTGGGGGAACAGGAAGAAGTGCTGGAAGACCATGCTGATCTTGCCCCGCACCCGGCGAACGTGCTTCTCGCTGGCCTTGACCAGCTTGCCGCCGCGCTCCTCGTGGTAGAGGTGCTCACCGCCGACCTCGATCATGCCGGAGTCGGGGCGCTCCAAGGTCATGAGCACCCGCAGGATGGTGGTCTTGCCCGACCCGCTGGGCCCGATGATGACCAGCTTCTCGCCGGCTGCCACCTCGAAGTCGAGGCCGTCGAGCACGACGTTGTCGCCGAAGGCCTTGGTGACCGAGTCGAAGCGGACCATGGGCCGTTCGGGGGACGGCCGGCCCCCCGCTGACTCGCCGTCGCTCGTGGGTTCATTCTCTCGAGTAGCCATAGCGCTTCTCCAGGTAGCGGACGAGGATGGCGGCCGGGATGCTGACGGCCAGGAACAGCAGGGCGGCCAGGCTGAACGCCTCCAGCGGCCGGAACAGCTGGGAGTTCAGTTGCCGAGCCACGGCCAAAAGCTCCAACACGGCGATGGTCGACAGCAGCGGGGCGTCCTTCAACATGGCCACGAGGTAGTTGCCCAGCGCCGGGATCACCGTGGGGATGGCCTGAGGCAGGACCACGCTCCCCCAGGTGGTGCGGGTGGACAGGTTGCACGCCACCGCCGCCTCCCACTGGCCCTTCTCGACGTTCTCGATCCCCGAGCGGTAAGCCTCGGAGGTGTAGGTGGCGTAGTGCAGCCCGAGGCCCAGCACGCCGGCGGTGAAACCGCTCAGCCGCACACCGAGGTCGGGCAGGACGAAGAACAGGAAGAAGAGCTGCACCAGCAGCGGCGTGCTCCGCACGAACTCGATGAAGCCGACGACCGGCCAGCGCACCACCGGCAGCGAGGAGCGGCGGGCCATGGCCAGGACCAGGCCGAGCACCATGGCCACCGTGATACCCACCAACGTGGCCTGCAGCGTGACCGAGAGCCCTCGCAGCAGCTCCGGCATCATCCTCTGGGCGATGTCCCAGTCCCAGGTGGCGGGACTGGCCTGGGCCACCGCGCCGGCGGTCATTTCACCGCTCCGCCCAGGCCGCCGCCAACGTCCAGGCCCCGGCCGAAGCGGCGCTCCAGCGCCCGGACCCCGAGGGTGATGGACGCAGAGATCAAGAAGTACAGCACCAGCACGGCGGTGAAGATCTCCAGGCTGGTGGCCGCCCGCAGGGTGCGCAGGTTCTGGGCCCGCTCGGTGAGGTCGCTGAGGTCGATGAGCGAGACCAGCGCCGAGGCCTTCATCACCTCGATCAGCAGGTTGCCGAACGGCGGCAGCATGAGCACGACTGCCTGGGGGAGCACGACGTGGCGGAGTCGGTGGAAGGGCGAGAGGTTGATGGCGATGGCGGCCTCGGTCTGGCCCTTGGGGATGGCCTGGATGGCCCCTCGGGCGATCTCGCTGCCGTAGGCGCCCATGTTGGTGCCGAGCGCCAGCATGCCGGCCTGCAGGGGGGTGAGGAAGATGCCGAACAGCTGGGGGAGGGTGAAGTAGACCCAGAACAGCAGGATGATGGCCGACACGCCCCGGAAGATCTCGACGTAGACCCGCGTGAACCAGCGGAGCAGGCGCGAGCCCGAGAGGCTGGCCACGCCGCCCACCAGGGCGATCAGGGTGCCGATGACCGCCGAGTAGGCGGTGACCTGGATGGTGATCCACGCTCCCGAGAAGAGCTGCTGGAGCTGGCCGGTGCTGAGCACGCCAGTGCGCCGGAGCCTCTGTCCTAGAGAAGGTCCTCGACGGTGGTCTCCTTGGCCTTCTCGACCGATGTCTCGCTGAAGCCGAACTGCTCGATGATGGGCAGGATCTCGTCGTTCTGCTTCATCTCGTCCAGCACGTCGTTGAAGCGGTCCCGCAGCTCTTGGTCCTCTTGGCGGAAGGCGTAGCCGCCGCAGCCCAGCTGCTCCTCCCCGTCGATGACCGGCACGAAGCCGTCAGTGGCCTCGAACCCGTCCAGGTTCTCCACCTGCGCGTTCACGGTCACGTCAGTCAGGGCCACGGCGTCGATCCGCCCCGCCGTCAGGGCGTCGAACAGGTCCGGCGTCGAGTTGTACCGGCTGATCTGAGAATCGGGCACACCGGAGTCCACCGCGTACCCGTCTTCCACGGCGCCGCTCATCACGCCCAAGCGGGCCTCAGACTCGGTGACGGACTCGAAGTCGGTCAGGCCGAGAGGGTTTCCCTCGGCCACGGCGAAGGCAATGGTGCCGCAGTAGTCGGGGTCGGTGAACGACACCTGCGCCGCCCGCTCGGGGGTGATGAACATGCCGGCGGCGATCATGTCGTAGCGCCCGGCGTTGAGCCCTCCGATGAGCCCGTCGAAGTCGACGACGGTGCCCCGCAGCTCCGGTACGCCCAGGCGGCACAGCACCTCGCGGGCGACCTCGGGCGCCTGCCCGGTGGGCCTGCCTCCCTCCTCGTAGCCGTAGGGCACCTCGTTGGCGAAGCCGACGGTGAGGAAGCCCTGCTCGCGTGCCTCGGCCAGCTTGCCGCCGGCACCGTCGTCGGGCGCCTGGCAGTCCTCGGCCGAGCGGTCGCCGCTGCCGACCTCGCTCCCGTTGTCTCCGCAGCCCGCCAGCAGGGCGGCGAACACCGCCATGAGGCCGACGATGCGCACCCATGTCCATCCGCTGGTGGATCGAGCCTTCTCATCGGTGCGCATCGGTCACTCCTCACTCGACGTGTGCCTGCGGGACGAAAGAGCGACGAGGTACCGGCGTCTGTCGACGGACCGGTGCTGGTGCTGCCACCCCGCTCGTGTCCGACTATGTCGTTCATTACACGTAGCACGGAATGCCACCGGGTGGCGAGCATGGTTGGTCGTGCGCACAACTCAGCGCTCCACGGTCCCGGCTCCCGCGGGATGATGTCGCTCGTCAGCTCTTCATCAAAACGGCCTGCAGTGCGGGCTCCAACGTGGAATGGCGGAAGGCGTAGCCGCTACTGATCAGCACCTCGGGTCGCACGAGGAGGCTGGTGAACAACAAGGTGTCGGCGAGCTCGGTCCCGACCAGCAACCGCGGCCCCAGCCGGGGAACGGGCACGATGGCGGGCCGGTGGAGGACCCGGCCCAGGGTGCGGCTGAACTCGGCGTTGGTGACCGCCTCCGGCGCCGTGAGGTTCACCGGGCCGCTGACGTCGGCGGTGAGGAGATGCACCATGGCCCCGATGTGGTCCTCGAGGGCGATCCAGGACCACCACTGCCGACCGGACCCGAGTCGGCCGCCCAGTCCGAGCTTGAACAGCGGGAGCAGCTTGGCCAGTGCCCCACCGGCGGCGTCGAGCACCAAGCCCGTGCGGAGGAAGGCAGTGCGCACGCCGGCGTCCGCCGCCGGCTGGGCGGCCGCCTCCCACGCCACGCACACCTGTGCCAGGAAGTCGTCGCCGGGCGGCCAGTCCTCGGTGACCTCCTGGTCGCCCCGGTCCCCGTAGTAGTTCATGCCCGAGGCGCTCAACAGCACCTGCGGGCGAGGGTCGAGGCTTGCCACCGTCTCGGCCACCAGCGCCGTACCCAGCGTGCGGCTCTGCCGGATGCGGCGCTTCTGCTCTTCGGACCAGCGCCGGCCGCCGATGCTCTCGCCGGCCAGGTGGACCACGGCGTCGACCCCGGCCAGGCCCGAGGCGTCGATCGTTCCCGCCTGCGGGTCCCACCCCACCTCGTCGTCGGCGCGGGGCCGGTGGCGCACGATGCGTCGGACCCGGTTACCGCCCGCTCGGAGGGCACGGACCAGGGCAGTGCCCAGGAAACCGCTCGACCCGGTCACGGCGACGTCCACGTCGCCGACGCTACGGCCGGCGGTGGGCGTTGCGCACGGAGGCCGTCCCACCGCGACCGGCCTACCGGTGGGGGACCCCATCTAGGGTGAGCGGGATGGCCGACAGTCCCCTCCGTCTCCTGCGCGCCCGCGTGGGGGCGGGTGTGGCCGCTGCCTTCGGGGCCGACGTGGAACCGCCCGAGTCCCTCGTTGTCCCCACCTCGGACCCCCGTCACGGCGACTACACCTGCCCGGCCGCCATGTCCCTGGCCCGCACCCTCCGCCGGCCGCCCCACGAGCTGGCCGAGCGGCTGGCCGCGGCGCTCGACCTCGCCGACGTCTGCGACCCGCCGGAGGTCGTCCGCCCCGGGTTCGTCAACCTGCGGCTGCGGAGGAGCTGGTTGGAGTCACAGGTCGTCGCCATGGTCGGCGACGACCGCCTGGGGATCGGCCCGGTGGCCGAGCCGGTGCGGGTGGTCGTCGACTACTCCGGCCCCAACGTGGCCAAGCAGATGCACGTGGGCCACCTGCGCTCGACCATCATCGGTGACTCCCTCGGCAACGTGCTCGAGTTCCTCGGCCACGAGGTCGAGCGGGTGAACCACCTCGGCGACTGGGGCACCCAGTTCGGGATGCTGATCGCCCACGTCGAGGACGTCCATCCCGGCGGGCTCGGAGGCGCCGGTACCGAGGTGGAGGACCTCGAGGCGCTCTATCGCACCGCCAATGCCCGTTTCAGCGAGGACCCCGCCTTCCGCGACCGCGCCCGGCAGCGAGTCGTCGATCTGCAGTCCGGGGAGCCGGCAGCCCGGGCGGCGTGGCAGTGGATGGTGGACCTGTCCATGGCCCGCAACCAGGAGGTCTACGACCTGCTCGGCGTGCGGAGCCTGGTGACGCGCGGCGAGTCCTCCTACCAACCGCTTCTCGCCGACGTGGTGGCGGAGCTGGAGGCGGCGGGTCTCGTGGTCGTCGACGACGGTGCCAAGTGCGTGTTCGTCGAGGGCTTCACCAACAAGGCAGGGGAGCCGTTGCCGCTCATCGTGCAGAAGGCCGACGGGGCCTACAACTACGCCACCACCGACCTGGCCGCCCTGCGGTCACGAGTGGAGCAGGGGGCCCGCCGCCTGGTCTACGTGACCGACGCCGGTCAGGCCCAGCACTTCGCCATGGTCTTCGCCGTGGCCGCCCGAGCGGGATGGCTTCCCCCCGACGTGGAGGCCGCCCACGTCGCCTTCGGACTGGTCCTGGGAGAGGGCGGTGGACGGCTGCGGACCCGCAGCGGTGACACGGTGCGGTTGCACGGCCTGCTCGACGAAGCGGTGGCCCGCGCCCGGGCGTTCCTCGTGGCCCGGGCCGCCGAGCGAGGAGAGCCGGTGCCGGCCGACATCGACGAGGTGGCTCGGGCGGTGGGCGTGGGCGCGGTGAAGTACGGCGACCTCAGTCAGAACCGCCAGAGCAACTACGTGTTCTCCTACGACCGGATGCTCACCCTCAAGGGCAACACCGCTCCGTACCTGCAGTACGCCTATGCCCGCATCCGCTCCATCCTGCGGGAGGCGGGGCGGGACGGGGACGGGGGAACAGCCGCCGAGGCCGTCACCGTGTCGCTCGGCGAGCCCCAGGAGGCGGACCTGGCCCGGCGGCTGGTGGCAACGGGTGACGTGCTGGAGCGGGTGGTCGACGACTACCTGCCGAGCCACCTCTCGGCCCACCTCTACGAGCTGGCCCAGGCGTTCCATCAGTTCTACGAGCACTGCCCGGTGCTGCGGGCGGAGGCAGCCGTGCGGCGCTCGCGCCTGGCCCTGTGCGAGGTGACGGCGGCATCCCTGCGCCGAGGGTTGGGCCTTCTGGGCATCGAGGTGCCGGAGCGCATCTGATCCCGTGCCCGGGGGTAAGGGTCGACGCACGGCGGGCCGGATGGCCCCTGACGATCTCGAGGAGACCCATGGGCAAGAACGACAGCAAGAACCGGAACACGCTCGTACGCGCGCTGAACGACCTCGGCTTGGCCGCCTGGTTCGGCGGCTCCCTCATGGGTGCCATTGGCCTCAACGGGGCTGCGGCCCAGGTCGACGAGCCCGGTGAGCGGGCCAAGGTGGCCAACGCCGGCTGGGCCAGCTGGACCCCGGCCAACCTGGCCGCCATCGGCGCCTATGTCGTGGGTTCGCTCGCCCTGACCGGAGCCAACCGTGGCCGCCTGGCGGGCCAGCAGGGCGTGGGCAAGGTGGCAGTGGCCAAGACCGTGCTGACCGCCGGCGCCCTGGCCGCCACCGCCTACAGCCGGGTGCTGGGCCAGACGGTGATGGATGCCGGGACCCCCGAGGTCTCCGGTGCCACCGAGCCGACCGCCGGCACCCCGACCGAGGTGGCGGACGCCCAGCGCAAGCTCAAGTTGCTGCAGTGGGCGGTTCCCGCCCTCACCGGCGCCACCGTCGTGCTCGACTCCAAGATGGGCGAGCAGCAGCGCCCCACCGACGTGGCTCGCGGGGTGGTCCGGCGCCTCAACCCGGCGGCCTGAGCCGCATCGGTCGACGCGTCACCGACGGCGACGGAGAAGGCGGCGCCGCCTCCCACCATCTTCCGAGACGGAGGGGCCCGCAGGGGCCCCTTCGTCGCGTCGGGCTTCACCGGGCTCGTTGAATCCCACCGTGGCCCTCGACTCCGGTCTCGGCCCGGCGACGTGGAACGGGACCGAGGTCACCACGGTGTTGCGACGGAAGAGCAGGCGTGCCTTGAGGAGCAGGGCACTCTGGTTGTGCAGGAACGGCTCCCACCACCGGCCGAGCACGAACTCGGGCACGACCACGGTGATGATGTCGTTCGCATAGGCGGCGTCGAGCTCGTCGAGGTACTTGAGCACCGGGCTGGTGAGCTCGCGGTAGGGCGAGTAGCGAAGCTCCAGGTCGACGTCGATGTGGTGACGCGCCCACTGCTCGGTGATCGCCTCCGACTCCTCGATGGTGGTGACGACCGACAGGGCGAGGAGGCGGTCGGGGGCGAGGGACCGGGCGTAGGTCAGGGCCGCCAGGACTCCCTGGTGGACACTCCCCACCAACACCACGACGGTGTGGGTGTGGGGGAGCGGCCGGTACCCCTCGGGGACGCGCAGGACGGCGGCCACCTCCTCGTAGTGGCGGTGGATTGCCCGCAGCACCAGGACGATGAGAGGGATCACCACCGCTGGTATCCACGCCCCGATGGTGAACTTGGACACCACCACCACGGCGAGGACCGCGGCGGTGGCCGCCGCTCCCACCGAGTTCACCACCGTGTTCCGCTTCCACCCCGGCTCTCGCTCCCGGAGGTGGTGGCGCACCATTCCCGACTGGGAGAGGGTGAAGCCGGTGAACACGCCTACGGCGTAGAGCGGGATCAGGGCGGTGGTGATCCCGTCGAAGGCGACGATCAGGAGAGCGGCCGCTCCGGCGAGGAGCAGGATCCCGTTGGAGTACACGAGTCGGTCGCCCCGGTTGTGGAGCTGGCGGGGCAGGTAGCCGTCCCTGGCCAGGATCGACGACAGGCTGGGGAAGGCGTTGTAGGCGGTGTTGGCGGCGAGGATCAGGATGGCCGCCGTCGCCGCCTGGAGCAGGAAGTACGGCGGCGAGCCGGCGCCGAACACCGCTCCTCCGATCAGGGACAGCAGCGTCTCACCCCCCTCCTCCACCGTCGGCCGGAGCCGGTGGGCCAGCACGGAGATGCCGAAGAAGAACGCGGCGAGGATGACCCCCATCCAGACCAGCGTGGTGGAGGCGTTTCGCGACTCGGGCTTGCGGAAGGCGGGCACGCCGTTGGAGATGGCCTCGATGCCGGACAGGGCCACAGCGCCGGAGGAGAAGGCGCGCATGAGGGCCATGGCGGTGACGCCCGTGAGCAGCGCCCCCCCGTGGGTGAGCTCGTCGAGGGAGGCCTCGTTGGGAGGCAGGGGCGCCAGGTCGCCGGTGAAGGAGCGGACCAGCCCCACCGCCAGGAGACTCCCGAGGGTCAGGATGTAGACGTAGGTGGGCACGGCGAAGAGCCGCCCCGACTCCTTGACGCCGCGCAGGTTGACGGCAGTGAGGACGACGATGAAGGCCAGGCACAGCGCCACTCGCTCCTCCCGCAGGGTGGGCAGCGCAGAGGTGATGGCGGCTACTCCGGCGGACACCGACACCGCCACGGTGAGCGTGTAGTCGACCAGCAGCGCCGCCCCGGCGACCAGTGACGGGACCACGCCCAGGTTGTCGCGGGAGACCACGTAGGAGCCGCCACCGCTGGGATAGGCGTGAATCGTCTGCCGGTAGCTGAAGATGACGATGGCCAGCAGGACCACCACCACGACGGCGATGGGAACGAGGTACTCCAGCGCCGCCATGGCCGCCAGGGGCACGAGCACCAGGAGGATCTCCTCGGTGGCGTAGGCCGTCGAGGAGATGGCGTCCGATGCGAACACCGCCAGCGCCACGACCTTCCCCAGCCGCTGGTGGCCCTCCTCGCTGCTGGGCAGCGGGCGGCCGACGAGCAGTCGCTTGATGCTCAACCGACCCCCTTCTCCGAGGTGCCCCTGCGGCCGGCGGCAGCGTAGAGCCACGGCGCCCGGGGCCCACAGTTGGCTCCCACTGCGGCGCCGGAGCACGGTCCATCGAGTTGTTACAGTGCGGCCCCGTCGCAAGGGTGGAGGCCGCGGGAATGCACGTCGTGGTGGTGGGGTGCGGGCGTGTGGGGTCGTCGCTGGCCGCCACCGTGGCCGGCGCCGGGCACTCCGTCGGGGTGATCGACAAGCAGGCGTCGGCCTTCGTGCGCCTCCCTCCGAGCTTCGGGGGCCGTACGGTCACCGGCTTCGGCTTCGACCGGGACCGCCTGCTGGAAGCCGGCATCGAGGAGGCTGACGCCGTGGCCGCGGTCACCAGCGGTGACAACTCCAACATCGTGGTGGCCCGCATCGCCCGCGAGACCTTCGGGGTGGAGCGGGTGGTGGCCCGGATCTACGACCCGGGTCGAGCCACCATCTATCAGCGGCTCGGCATCCCCACCGTCGCCACCGTGGCCTGGACCACGGAGCAGGCGCTGCGCAAGCTCCTGCCGGCGGAGACCCGCACGGAGTGGATCGACCCCACCGGCAAGGTGTACCTGGTAGAGCGGGTGCTCCCCGGCGCGTGGGCGGGGCGGGTGTTGTCGGAGCTGGAGGAGCCGGGGCGCTGGCGGCTGAGCGCGGTGACCCGGGTGGGACGAGCGCTGGTGCCCGCCGGCGAACTGGTGGGCCAGGAGGGCGACGTGCTGTTGTTCAGCGTGGGTATGGAGGATGCCGCCGCCCTGGAGGAACGCCTGGCGGGCGGGGCGGTTGCCGTTCCCAAGGCCCGAAGGTCGCGCCGCTGATGCGGGTGGTGATCGCCGGCGGCGGCAACGTCGGCACCCACATCGCCGCCGACCTGCAGGCCGCCGGTCACGAGGTGCTGGTGCTCGAGCAGTCGGCGGCGGCCGTCGAGCGGGCGGTGGCCGCCGGCGAGCACCCCGGGGTGGAGTTCAGGGTGGCGGACGCCTGCGAGTTCAGCGCCCTGGTCCAGGCCAAGCTGGAGACGGCCGACGTGGTGGCGGCGGTGACGGGCGACGACGAGGACAACCTCGTCGTCTCGCTGCTGGCCAAGCAGGAGTTCGGCGTGCCGAGGGTCATCGCCCGCGTCAACCACCCGAAGAACGAGTGGCTGTTCGACGAGACGTGGGGCGTCGACGTCTCGGTGTCCACCCCCCACCTGCTCACCGCCCTGGTCGAGGAGGCGGTGACGGTCGGCACCCTCGTGCGCCTCCTCCAGTTCGACAGAGGCAAGGTGCGCCTGGTCGAGGTCACCCTGGCGCCAGGGTCGCCGGCCGCCGACAGCACCGTGGTCGATCTCGGTCTGCCCCGGGACTGCACCGTGGTCGCCATCGTCCGGGACGACCACGTGGTCGTGCCCCGCGGTGACACCCTCCTGCTCGCCGGTGACGAGGTGCTCGTGTTGGTGACCCCGGACTCAGAAGCGGCGGTCCGGCGGGCCTGCGTCGGCGACTAGTGCTGTGGACGGAGAGGCGGAGGGCCGAGGCTCCCGTCAGGGCAACAGCGTGTAGCCCGGGTTGACCAGCGTCAGGCGACCGCGCTCGCGCCGGGCCACGCCCTCGAGCACCACGGCCCGGCCGGGGTCGAGCCCACGGATCGTGCGCCGGCCACTGAACACGGCGCGGGCGCAGCCGGTCCCGTCGTCGATGGTGACCTCCAGGGAGGTGCCCCCGCCTCGGGAGACCAGCCGCAACGAGGTCACCTCGCCGACGACCCGAACCTGGCACCGCTCAGGACAGGCTCCGAGCTGGGTGTGACCAGGCTCCAGTCCCTGAAAGCGGGTGGACAGCCGTTCGTGGTCGAGCTCGTCGACGCTGGCGCTCAACGCCCGCAAGCGCCGCCGGAGGCCCACGTCGCCAGAGTACCGGCGGCTCGTGCCGGCGCCCGGACGCTGCTCGTCGATCGGCTCGCCTTCATGGGCGGCACGTCGACCGCGGGCGAGTCTGACTTCATGAGCACCGACACCGCCGACAGGTCCCCCGACTCCGACGTCTCACCCGAGCCGATCCTCCAGATCGCGGGTGGGTTCATGGCCTCCAAGCACCTCTTCGCAGCGAGCGAGCTCGGCATCTTCGAGGCACTCGCCGAAGGAGCGACAGACGTCGACGGCCTGGCAGCCCGGACCGGACTCACGCGGCGCGCCGCCCGGATCAGCGCCGACGCGATGGTGGCACTGGGACTGCTGGAGCGCGACGGTGAGGCCTATCGCAACACGCCGCCGGCCGCGACGTTCCTGGCCGGGGTGACGCCCGCGGACCTGCGGCCGTTCCTGCGCTTCTGGGATCGGGTCAGCTACCCGGCCTGGCTGGGGTTCGCCGACGCTCTGGCCGCCGGCCCGTCGGAGCAGATCTTCGACCTTGACGACGAGCTGCAGCAGGTCGCATCCGAGGGGATCGAGGCGATCCTCACAGGGCCGGCGATGGCGCTTGCGCGCAGCGGCGACTTCGCCGGCCGCCGCAGCCTGCTCGACGTCGGC
>JAHWKL010000119.1 GCA_019347915.1 Actinomycetota bacterium | reverse complement strand
GCTCCAGACTCCGCTGTCAAAGTCGGCCCGAGCTGAATCGAGGAGGGTGCTCATGGCGGTGTGACCGTCCGCAACAACCCGTCCTCCCCATCGATGGCCCAATACTAGAACGGCCGCCATTCAGGGGAGTTCTTGGCGAGCGGGGGATCGTGGATCTCACCGATCTGCGTTCCGGCGGCGAGCAAAGGCCCCAGGAGGAACGATGACGATCCTGACCGTGGGGGCTCACCTACGCATGCTCGGCAGGGAGCGGGAGGATCGTCCTCGCGCTGGCCGAGGGCGCGTTGGTCCGTAACATCGCAGCTCGGCTCGGCTGCCACCCCACGACGGTGGGCAAGTGGCTACCAGCCGCCCCGAGCCTTGTTACCGGGCGCTGCATCCGTGCCGGAGTCGGGCGGTCGGTTGGGACGCCATACGGATGTCGCCTGGCCTCACTGCCGGGCGTGAGCAGCTTCCGCAACTACTCCCTTGAGCGCTCGAAGGTGACCAGGACGCCCTCAACACCGCCGGGACCGATCCGTCCCTTAACCTCGACAGCCGTAACCGACTTCAGCTGCCAACCCTGGCGGCCGTGTTCGTTGAGCACCTTCTCGAGCTTGTCGCCCGACATCTTCCCACCCATCATTCCCTCACGCAGCTCGACGACCTTGTACTCGAACGTCTTTGCCATGGCCTGAGGCTACGGGGTCCCGAGCGGCCGCTTACGCTGGCTCCAAGATGTAGAACGATGACCGGAAACAACCCCCGGTGACGTGCTTTCCCGGCGCCCAGTTGTAGGGATCCCACGAAGATGGGGAGTGTGTCCCTGTCGAAAGTGGCGCGAGCGTTATCCCGGCGACACCCGTCGGGACGAATTGTTCTGTCGAGTTCCTTCAAAAACTCAGGGCGCGCGGGCCTCGCTGGGGCGTTGCGGGTTCTCGTGTATGGGATGGGAGTCCGGCCGGGGCCCGGGCGGACTCCGGCGTGTTGCACCGCGTGGCCGAGTATGGCCATCCCGGGCATAACCGCTGATCCCGCGCTGCGCCAGGTGACCCTCGGTGCTCAGACCCACTCAGCTGACGGAGAGGTCGACCGCGGGGCTGCTTGGACGTGTGTGGGATGGTTAGCCACGCCCTGCGCGCCCTCCTGCGCTACATCGAGATGCTGAGCTGGACCGCGTGATTTGGCTGCTTCTGGCGGAGCAGGACGGCAGCATGATGGGCCACCTCTCTTCCCGTGCGACACTTCACACTATGGCGGTATTCATACGGCTCCTTGGCGGCTTCACCGTCGAGGTCGACGGCGTTGCCGTGCCAGCTTCGGCCTGGACGTCGCGTCGGGCCCGCCAACTCGTGGCCTTCCTTGCGCTGGAGCCAGCGCGTCGAGCAACGGTTGAACAGGTCATGGACGCGTTCTGGCCCGATCTCGAGCCGGAGGCAGCCAGGGCCAACGTGCACAAGGCGGCGTCCCTGGCCCGGCGGGCCCTGGGCTCCAAGGACGCCGTCGTATTCCGTGAGGGATCCGTTGCCCTGTGGCCGTCGGTCGATGTTGGATCGGACGTCGCCGCGTTCGAGGCGGGGGCGGCGGCCGCCGTCCGCGCTGGGGACCCGGCCGCGTCCGGTGAGGCGGCTGCCCGCTATGCAGGCGACCTGCTGCCCGAGGAGCCCTACGAGGAGTGGACGCTTGGCCCGCGAGAACGGGCGCGGCGGCTGTACCTCGACGTGCTGCGTGCCGGCCGCCGTTGGGAGGTGATGGTCGAGCTGGAGCCGACCGACGAGGCCGCTCAGCGGGCCCTGATGCGCGAGCACCTGGCGGCCGGGCGGCTCCACGCCGCTCTACGCCAGTTCCAGCGGCTGCGAGCCGTCCTGGGACGCGAGCTCGGCGTACAGCCCTCCGCTGAGACCCTCGCCCTCTACCGGGAGATCGTGGGGACGGCGTCATCGGCATGGGTGCGCCCGGGCTTGGTGGGCCGAGAGGTGGAGCTGGTGCGAGCCCGGGCCGCCCTGCGGCGCGCCAGGGAAGGGCGGCCGGCCGCCATTTTGGTCAGAGGTCCGGCCGGGATCGGCAAGACCCGCCTCTGCGAGGAAGTGGTGGACCAGGCCTCCGCCGAAGGGTGGCTGGTGCTTCGGGCGGCGGCCCGTGAGCCAACGGCCACCGTGCCCTACGCCGCCCTGACCGAAGCAATGGCGGGCGCACTGGTCCAGTTTCCGGACCTGGTGGCGACACTCGGCCATGAGGACCGCCGTCTGCTGGCCCGGTTGGAGGGTGCTGAGCCGGGTCCGGGGCCGACGCTGATGCACCGCCAGTCCGTCCTCCACCTTCTCCTGCGGGTGGTGGCGGCGTCCGGCGCGCCGACCGGGATGCTGTTCCTCGACGACCTGCAACACGCCGATGACGCCACCTTGGAACTGGCCCACATCCTGGCCACCGCCCCGTACCCGCGGGGCCTGCTGCTGGTTGCCACCTACCGTGCAGGTCCGCCGCCTGCCGTCGCCCAGCTTCGCGCCGCACTGGTAGCCAGCGGCTCGGCGGTCGAGGTCGAACTGGAGGGCCTACGCCGGCCGGAGATCGACGCCATCGTGACCCACGTCCGTGGCGGCACAGCGAGTACCGAGGAGCTGGACGTGGTTTGGGAGCTGAGCGGCGGCAACGCCTTCCTCGCCCTCGAGGTGGCGTCGAGCGCGGATGCTCTGGCCGCCGGGGGCACCGATGTTGTGCGTGCCGCTGTCGCGGCTCGCATGCAACGCCTCCCCTCGGATGTTCAGGAGGCATTGCTCCGGATGGCGCTGGTGGCCGACGAGTTCAGCGCCGACGAACTGGCTGCGCTTGCGGGCATCGACGCCGACGGGGCCCTCGACGTGCTCGAAGCGTCAACGGCGGCCGGTATGCTCGCCCGCCCCGGCTCCCGCTACCGCTTCCGCCACGACCTTGTCCGCGACGAGCTGCGCCGCGGCGTGCCCGACGAGCAGGTGGAGGCTGCCCACGCCGCGGCCGCCGAGCAGCTGGCCGCCCTTGCAGCGCCCACGGCCCGTGTCGCACACCATCTGCTGGCCGCACGCCAGCCGTCGGCCGCCCTCTCGTGGCTGCGGCGAGCCATCGACGATGCCTTCGCGGTGGGCGCCCAAGCCGACGCTGTGACCCTCGCCGACCGAGGTCTGGAACTCGCGCCCCGGGACCCGGCGCTGCTGAGCAAGCGGGCGGCCGCCCTCGACGCCATCGGGAACCCGGGAGCCCCTGCCGCCTACGCCGCCGCCATGGCGGTGGCCGACCCCTCGCTGCGGGCCTCGCTCGCCGTCCGCCGAGCGAACTCCCTCGTCCTGTCGGGTGACATTCCCGGAGCCATGGAGACGCTGGCCGCTATTGACGAAGTGCCGTCGGCCAACCGCGGTCAGTATTTCGCCACGAGGGGCCTCGCCCGGTGGTGCGCAGGCGATATGCGCGCCGCCGAGGAGGATGGCCAGGCAGCCAAGGAACTGGCCGAAGCGTCGGGGGACTTACGAGACTTCGTCGCCGCCACCATGCTCGTGGCCATGGTCGCCCACCAGCGGGGGGCGTGGCCGCAACGGGCGGCGCTCGACCTGCTCGACTCCAGCCTGCGGCCCGATCTGGCCGCTGTGGTCGGGGACGCCCATCTCTGTTTGGCCGAGTCCTACCTCTACGGCGGGACGCCCTACCCCGAAGTGATCGCCTTCGCCACTGACCTGCGCGAGCGCGCCGTGGCTGGCCGATGGCCCCGGGCGGAGGCCTTCGCCACGACCCTGCTGGGCGAAGCCCATCTGCTCATGGGCGACCCGGCTACGGCCACCGAGCATCTCGACCCGGCGGTCGGGCTGCACCGGGCTTTGGGGCTCCAGTGCAGCGAGGCGCTCACCCTGCAGCGCCTGGCAGAGGCCAGGCTGGCGGTGGGCGACGAGCACGGCGCCCGCAGCTCGATCGACGACGCGTTCGTCGTGGCACGGGGCTCACCGTTGGCAACCCAACACCTTCTCGACCGGATCCACGGCACGGCCATTCGGGCCGCGCCGGACACGGAGGCCGCACTGGCCGCGGTGGAGGAGGCGGCGCAAGCGGTACGTGGCCCGCTCGAGACCTGTCCGCCCTGTTCGGTGAACCTGACCATTCCCGCCACCATGGCCTGCGCTGCGGCCGGCGACGTCGACGGAGCCAACCGGCATCTGGCCAGGGCCGAGGGAGTCGTCAGTGTCTTCTTTCCCAAGGGCGGGTGGCGGGCGGCGCTCGACGAGGCTCGCGCCGCCGTCGCTCGGACGTCCGGCGACGCAGGTGCCGCCTCCCGGCTGCTGCAGCAGGCGGCCGAAGGCTTCGACCGCTGGGGCCAACAGCTCGACGCGGAGCGCTGCCGGCGCACCGCCTCCGTCCTACCGGTGACCGGGAAGGTTTGAGGAAGGATCGCCTCGTAGGTTCCGCACCAACGCCGGTGTCGCAAGGACCCGGCTGCGGAAGGAGAGGTCCACATGCCCAAATTCCTGATCGAGCGGGACATCCCCGGAGCGGGGAGCTTCACCGACGAGGAGGTGCAGGCCATCGCTACCAAGTCCAACGGCGTGTTGGCCGGCATGGCGCCTCGTGCCCAATGGCTCCACAGCTACGTCACCGATGACCAGATTGTGTGCGTGTACGTCGCCGACGACGAGGCGGCAGTACTCGAGCATGCCCGCTGCGGTGGCTTTCCGGCCACGCGGGTCCAGCGCATCGGTCGGGTCATCGACCCCGTGACGGCGGAGGCGCTGGCGTGAAGCGCCCGCTATCCGTCCTCGGCGTTGTCGTGGGCGCGGTGGCCGTTTCGCTCACCGCGATTGTTGGTGGTGCCACGGCGGCCGGAGCCAGCCCCACCTGCTCATCGACTCTCGGGAGCGAGGTCCACGGCCGCCACGTCGTGGGCGACTACGTGGTCGGCACCGGGGTGGCTTCCTGGCCACCTGCTGGCAGCGTCGGGCAGGCTGTGGGCGGCTCCGGAGCCGCGATGCCCGGCGGACCGGGGCCTGGCTTCCACTTCCCCAACGGCTTCGCCCCCGGCGCGTCGTTCTGCTTGGAGCAGTCCCAGTCGCCAGGTTTCCACCCCGGTCACGGTTAACGCCTTCGGGAGGTACGGCCCCGTTGCCGGTTGGCGGCAGGGGCCAGCCTCCTGGCGATCGGAGCGCTACGCAGCGATGAACATACACGGACCGTCCCGTAACTGCTGCGCTGACTCCCTGCCGACCGCGGCAGAAACGCCAGCGCGGCCGGACATCGCTTCGCTGGCCGTGCTGTGGCGCCCGGTAACCGGCGGGCTCGGGCGATATCGCCACCCGGTATCGCCCGAGCCGTTGGGGCGACTCAGCGGGAGGCGCCAGCCAAGAACGTCGCCACGAGGTAGGTGGCGTGGCGATCGAGCGACCCCCGGCCCCGGTCGTAGCGCATGGTGGTGCGGGGGTCGTCATGGCTGGCTGCTTCCTGGACATCCCGCAGGGGCACGCCGGCGTCCAAACTGGTAACCGGCAATGTTCGAACCGTGTCGAATAGCTTCTGCGGCGGAGCTATTCGTCAGCGTTCGCGATCGCGGCCCGGGCAAGTTGGGCGGCGTAGGTGTTCCAGTCGCCGCCCGCAGCTCGAACCCAGCCGACGGCGGTGGTGGGGGCGAGGTGGAGCAGGTCGGCGAGGACGGCGGCGGGGAGCTGTCCAGCGAGGTGGACGAGCGCGGCGCGGCGTCCCGGCATGGCCCCGATGCCGAGCCGGCGGAGCCGTTCACCGAGGTGCCCAGCAGTCAGGGGCCGTCCGGGGTCGAGGCCGGGGAAGAGCCATGGCACCTCGGCAGGCGAGCCGATGCCCACATAGGCACGCCGTGAGTCCGCCAGGCCTGCCAGCAGGGCGCCGAGAGGCTCGAGGACCTCGATGGAGGTGACACCCAGGTGCAAGCGGATCCCGTCGTGGTGGCGGGTGACCTGGTCCCGGGTGAGCGCCACGATCCTCGAGAGCTGCTGGCCATAGAGCAGGACGAGGCAGCCGGCGACCCGGTCACCGAGGTCGATGGTGTCGTCGTGGAGAAGCCGAGCGACGATGCTCCAGCGGGTGTCGTCGTCGAGGGCACCGGCGTGGTGAGTCCCGGGCCGGGTCACCACCACGCCCTCGATGATCCTGCGCTCGGCGGCCCAGTCCAAGAAGTCGGCCACCTCGGGCGCCGAGCGGGGCCCTTCCACCAGCCAGACGTCGACGTCGTCTTGGTTGGAACGAGCCAACGTGGTGCCACGTCGGTCGAGGAAGGCCATGAAGGCGATGGCGCTGAGCAGGCAGGTCTTGGCGTGACGAGTGGGCGTGCGAGGCCTCCTGGCTGCCTCCCCCCGCTGGCGGGCTCGTCGCAGCACCCGCCAGCGGGCGTAGGCGCCAAGGATCCGGCGGTGCTCGGGGCAGGAGAGCTGATCCAGGCGTGATGCGGCCCAAGTCTCCAGGCGCACCAGGGCGTCGTCCCTGGCGGCCAGGGCACCGTTGGCCACGAGCATGCAGCGCAAGAAGTTGGCCGCCCGGGCCTGGGGATGGGCGTCAAGCGCCTCGTGGGTGAGCGGCAGTGCCCCAGCGGCGACCTCGGCCAGGATGGCGGCGCTGGCGCCCGAGCGCAGCCAGTTGTGGGCGCTGTGGGGCTGGGGAGCGGTGACGATGGCGTGGTACACGCCCGCCAGCGGGCCCTCGGTGTCGCCGATGAGGTGGCGAGCCCGCTGGATGAGCGAACAGCGCACGCAGCACCCGTCGGCGTAGGGGCGCTCTTCGACCTCACGGACAAGCACGGTCGTAGCATGCCTTAACGGCGCATCCCGATTGCTTAGGCGACGTCAACGAACGTACGGCCGGCGGTGACGCGAAAGTTCGCAGCCGGAGGATGTTGGCCCGGTTCGGATGGTGGCGCGAATTTGTCAGCTCTCCACGTCTGGCGCAGAGGTCGTGGCGTATGTCCACACCGCCCCAGTGGCCGCTACGTCGACCCCCACGTTCCGCCCTGCGCCAAGTGCACGCTCCGCCTTCTTGCGGGCCGACTCCGCGTCGAAGGCCAGCACACTCAACGTTGTTTCGATCTCCACCTCGAACGGTCGCTTCCGCTTGGGCATGCGATTACGCTATAGGGAAATAGTCTTTACCGCTGGACGTGTCTCGGTGGTGCCTGCCGGAGAAGCCCAGAGCATCGGCAGTCGACCCCGCCGGTAGGCGCGTGTCTAGGGCTGGCTGGGCGAAACGGCGTCCGACCTACGGCGAGCTCCCCCCGCATCAGCAGTGACCCGGATGAGACTCGTCTCGGAGTCGGACGCCAGGAGA
>JAHWKL010000118.1 GCA_019347915.1 Actinomycetota bacterium | reverse complement strand
CCCGAGCTGGCCCGCCGCGACCTCGAGCGCGCGGTCGGCGCGCTGGGCGACCTGCACGGTGCACTGGAGGACCTGGCCCGCGTGCGCGCCGGAGAGCTGCTGGAGACCCACCGCCGCGTACGCGAGGGCTCCCGGGCGACCGGCGCCTTCACCGTCGAGCCCCAGCTGCCCGTCGACGTGGTCGGCATCTACGTGTTCCTCCCGGTCGCGGAGGTCTGACGCGGTGCGGTTGCGCTCGCGGGAGGCATTCGGGTGCGTGCGCAGCGAGGGTGGGCTGCTGCCGGTGGACCTGCTGCGGCGGGTGGCCGACGGGGATCGCTCGCAACGCCTCCCAGACGCGCAGCACCCGGTGGGCCGGGTCGAGGGCGAGCAGGTTCTGCACCAGGGTGGTCCCCGTCCGGGGCAGCCCGGTCACCACGATGGGGGTGCCGAGCGTCCGGTCGGCCACCTCCGGGTCGGCGTCGACCACGGCCCGGACCGCCAGCAGGTTGCGGAGGTGGCGCAGGACGACCTTGGCCAGCACCTCGGCCCCGGTGGCGTTGAGCCGAGCCGTGGCCCGGCACGACTCGACCAGGAGCTCGAGCGCCGGCAGGAACCCGAGCCCGCCCCAGTCATCGACGTCGACGCCGGCCCGGGCGGCGGCCTCGTCGAGCAGCGCCGGCACGGAGGGGACCTCGACAGCCGGCGGCACCGGGGGGATGGTAGCCAGGGCCCGGTGCCCGGCCCTCCGCCTGACGACCTCACCATCGAGGGGACGGCCGCCCTCGCCGCCCTGTTCCCGCCCATCGTGGGGGTGGCGCTGGTGCCGGTGGCCGATCATCGGTGCCCGTGGCCCGAGGAGGCGGCCGCCGTCGCCCGGGCCGTTCCCTCCCGGCGACGGGAGTTCCTGGCCGGGCGGGCGGCCGCCCACGCCGCCCTGGCTGCCATCGGTCGTGACGAGGGCCCCGTCGGCGTGGGCCCCCGCCGTCAACCGCGCTGGCCCGCCGGGGTGGTCGGCAGCATCGCCCACGCCGGCGCCTGGGCCGGGGCGGTGGTCGCCGCCAGCCACCACCTCCGGGGCCTGGGGCTCGACGTCGAGGTGCTCGACCCACCCCTGCCCGAGGACGTCCGCCGAGCGGTGGCGGGGCCGCTGGTGGCGGGGCCCACCGGCCACCCCCTCGTGCCCTACGCCCCCAAGGTCGCCTTCAGTGTCCGTGAGGCGGTCTTCAAGTGCCTCTTCCCCGCCACGGGATGGCGGCTGGAGCCGACCGACGTCGCCGTCGAGCTCGACCTCGGGGAAGGCCGGTACCGGGCGGTGGTCAGTGACCGCTTCCGCCGGCCCGGGCCCCCCATGGCCCCCCTCACCGGGCGCTTCGCCGTGGTCGCCGGCCACCTGCTCACCGGCGCCGGTGCTCAATCCGACGGCGCCTCCGCCGGCGGGGCCGTCCCGACGTAGCGGGCGATCGAGGCGGCGACCATGGCGGGGTCCTCCAGGGGCCCCAGGTGGCCGAGCCCGGGGAGCTTCTCGGTCGACGGACGGGGCAGGCGGGAAGCGGTCTCCCGAACCGGTCCGGGCAGGCATGCCTCGCTCGCCCCTCCGCACGCCAGCATCACCGGGCAGCGCACGTCGCCCAGCCGGCTGAAGCAGTCGTGAGCCGTCGCCATCTCGTAGATCCGGGCCTCGTGCTCGGGTTGGCACTTCAGCTGCACCGAGCCGCCCGGCAGCCGGTCGAACCCGTAGGTGACGTAGGCGTGCAGGGCGGCGGGGTCGAGGCGGGCCAACGAGGGGCGCCCGGCGTAGTGCTCGTAGGCCTCCTCGCACGAGGCGAAGGTGCTCCGCCGACGGCGGGCGGCCGTCGCCAGCCAGTTGTCGGGATCACGCCCCAGCGGGGGCTCGGCCGGCACGATCACCGGTTCGAAGCAGTAGAGGCCGGCGAACGTCCCGGGACGGTCCTGCTCGGCGAGCAGCAGCGCCGTTCCTCCGCTGGAGTGGCCCGCCCCGTACGGGCGCTCCAGCCCGAGGGCGTCGACCACGGCGAGGACGTCGAGGGCCAGCTGGTGCCAGCAGAACGCCGGCGTCACCGGTGTCCCCGACTCGCCATGGCCGCGGGCATCGAAGGCGACGCAGCGGAAGCGGTCGGTCAGATGCTCGGCCAGCGGCGCCCAGACCCGCCCGTGGAAGCCGGCGGCGTGGGCGAAGAGGAGCACGGGACCCCGGCCACCGAGGTCGTGCACCACCACGTCGACGCCGTCTGCCGTCACTGCACGCACCACCTCGACCCTACCCAGGTGGGTCGGGGCCGTGTGCCGGGGCGCACCATGCACCGGCGGGGACCTACATTCCTGACGTGCGCGTCCTGTTCACCTGCATCCAGGGCTACGGCCACCTGCACCCCCTCCTCCCCCTGGCCCGTGCCCTCGAGGTGGCCGGGCACGAGGTGGCCTTCAGCAGCAGCGAGCGGTTCTGCCCCCGCATCCGCGAGGCGGGCTTCTCCGCCTTCCCCGCCGGCCCTGACCTGGCCGAGGTCCACGAGCAGGCCCTGCACCGGGCCGAGACGGCGACCTTCGGCCCCGACGACCCGTGGCGCTTCGGCGCCCTGCTCTTCGCCGGCGTGGCCGGCCCGGCCAAGGCCGCAGACCTGACCGAGGTGGTCGAGGACTGGAACGCCGACCTCGTCGTCCACGACGCCACCGACTTCGCCGGCCCGGTCGCTGCCGCCCGGGCCGGCGTGGCCTACGTCCACCACAGCTTCGGCCCCCTGCTCCCCGCCGACTTCTGGATGCTGGGTGGCGACCTGATGGCTCCGACGTGGAAGCAGTCGGGGCTCACCCCCGAGCCCCTGGCCGGCATGTTCCGTCATCTCTACCTCGACATCTGCCCCCCCAGCTTCCAGGCCCCCCATGCCCGCCACCTCGACAAGGCCCACTCCTTGCGCCCCGTGCCCTTCGACACCACCGTCGAGTCGACCCTTCCTCCCTGGGTCGACACCCTGGAGGGACGGCCGACCGTCTACGTCACCCTGGGCACCATCGACAACCACGCCCCGGGGGTGTTCGAAACGGTTCTGGAGGGGCTGCGGGAGGAACCGATCAACGTGGTCGTCACCGTCGGTCACACCCGCGACCCGGCGGAGCTCGGACCACAGCCCGACCACGTGCACGTGGAGCGTTACATCCCCCAATCGCTGCTGTTCCCCCGGTGCGACGCCGTCGTGGCCCACGGCGGCTCGGGAACGACGCTCTCAGCACTCGCCGCCGGGCTGCCACTCCTGCTCCTCCCCCAGGGTGCCAACCAGTTCTGGAACGCCGAGCGCTCCGTCGAGCTGGGCGTCGGCTTGCGGCTCCTGCCGGACGAGCTCGATGCCGCCGCCGTCCGGCGGGAAGCCCGCACCCTGCTCGAAGAACCGAGCTACCGCTCCCGCGCCCAGGCGATCAGGCACGAGATCGAGCAGATGCCCGGTCCCGAAGTCGCCGTCGAGCTGCTCGAGGGCTTGGGGCGCGAGCGCAAGAACCGGGCCCGCCCCGGCGACACCGATCCGAGCGTGGTGGCGGTGAGGGAAGAGGCCCCGAGCCCGACCGCCGACCCTGCCAGTGCCGGGAACGGCCGCGGCGACGGCGAGGAGATCATTCACGCCCGGGGCCTGACCAAGGTGTACCGGTCGCCGTCAGCCGACGGCGGTGAGTTCACCGCAGTCGACCACCTCGACCTGTCGGTGCACCGCGGAGAGATCTTCGGCCTGCTCGGCCCCAACGGCGCCGGCAAGACCACGACCGTCGGCATGCTGACCACCCGGGTGATCCCCACCGCCGGCGAGGCGTGGGTGGGTGGCGTCGACGTGGTGGCCGACCCGGCCCGGGCCAAAGAGGCCATCGGGGTGGTGCCCCAGACGAACACGCTCGACCGCGCCCTCACGGTGTGGGAGAACCTCTACTTCCACGGGTTGTACTTCGGACTGCGCAGCCGGGCCGCCGCCGCCGTGGCCGATGAGCTGCTCGAGCGGTTCCGCCTGGTGGGCCGCCGGGACGCCGAGGTGCACACGCTCTCGGGGGGCATGGCCCAGCGGCTCATGCTGGCCCGCGCCATCGTGCACCAGCCCGACGTCTTGTTCCTGGACGAGCCCACCGCCGGCCTCGACCCCCAGAGCCGCCTGATGCTGTGGGAGCTGGTCGACCAGCTCCACGGCGAGGGTCAGACGATCTTGTTGACCACGCACTACATGGAAGAGGCCGACAAGTTCTGCGACCGGGTGGCCATCATGGACCAGGGCAAGATCCTCGCCCTGGACACACCCGCCGCCCTCAAGCGTTCGGCCACCCACCGTTCCGGGAGCCAGGCCGATGCCGGGGCGTGGCTCGAGCAGCGGCTGGCCGCGCTGGCTCATGCTCCCGCCGCCGACCCTGACCACCAGGTCCAGCGGGAGGAGGCGGAACGGGCGCTGCGCTCCTTCGTGGGAGCGGCCGAGAAGCTCGGCGTGGCCCTCGACGAGGTCCCCCCCGAGGACGTCACACTGGAGACGGTGTTCATCAACCTGACGGGACGGGACCTGCGCGAATGACCACCACCACCATCTCCGCCGAGGCCGAGCCCGCCGACGTCACCATGCCCGCCCGTCCCCGGCGCACGAGCACGTGGGCGACGTTCAGAGCCCTGCTGCTGCGGGATCTCACCGTGCTCGACAAGGGGCTGGGCGAGTTCCTGGCCAACACCATCATCCAGCCGCTGATGCTCGCCTTCGTCTTCACCTACGTGTTCCCCAGCATCGGCCAGGCCGTGGGCGGGACCGAGGGGGCGGCCAAGTTCTCCACCCTGCTGGTGGGCGGGATGGTCGCCCAGTCGGTGATCTTCCAGGGACTGTTCCGGGTGGCGCTGCCCATGGGCCGCGAGCTCGACATCACCGGCGAGCTGGAGGACCGGGTCATGGCGCCCAGCACGGTGACCACCATCGCCCTGGAGAAGGTCGCGGCCGGGGCGCTCCAGGGCCTGTTCGCCGGGCTGGTGGTGTTCCCCGTGGCCGCCTTCGTGCCCGCCACCCCAGTGTTCCTCTCGGTCAACTGGCCGGTGCTGCTGACCGTCACCCCCCTGGCCTGCACCACGTCGGCGGCGCTCGGCCTGGTCGTGGGCAGCCGGTTCGAACCGCGCTCGGTGCCCATGCTGGCCAGCTTCTTCGCCCTGCCGCTGGCGTTCTTCGGTGCCATCTTCTACCCGTGGGACGCCCTGACCCCGATTCCCTGGCTGAAAGCCCTGGTGCTGGTCAACCCCCTGGTGTACATGAGCGAGGGCTTCCGCGCGGCGTTGACCGTCGGCGTGCCCCACATGCCGCTTCTGCCCATCTACGGCGTGCTCATCGGCTCCACCGTGCTCCTGACCGTCATCGGCACCCGGAGCTTCCGGGCCCGGGTGCTGAGCTGAGGCCGGTGCCCCTCGACCCGGACGTCGTCCCCGACCTTCTGCGCCAGCGGGCGGAGGAGGCGCCCGACGCCGTCGCCCTGCGAGTGCACCGGGGCGCCGCCCTGACCTACGGCGAGTGGGACCGGCGCGCCGACGCCCTCGCCCGGGGGCTGGTGGCACGGGGCGTCCGCCGGAGCGATCGGGTGGTGCTCTACTTCGACACCGCCCGCTGGACCGACTACGCCGCCGGCTACGCCGCCGTGCTGCGGACCGGGGCCGCCGCCGTCCCCGTCGGCCCCCGCTTCGCCGGGCCGGAGCTCGACCAGGTCCTCACCCACTGCGGGGCCGCCGGCGCCGTGGCGCCCGCCGACCTGGTGGCAGCGGTGGCCGGCGCCCCGTGGGCGGTGCCGGTCGAGGAGCTCGCCGGCGACGCCGACGACGCCGGCGACGGGAGGCCGTTCCCGGTGCCGGCCGAGCCCGGCGACCTGGCCGAGATCATCTACACCTCGGGCACCACCGGCACGCCCAAGGGCGTGGCCTGCTCGCACGCCAACCTGTTGTTCCACGAGCTCCCCGGCTCGGTGACCGGCGCCGGCGGCAGCCCGGGCGGCACCACGGGCCGGCCGGCCCGGGTGGCGTTCCTGCACGCCTTCCCCGTCGGCACCAACGCTGGCCAGGAGGTGCTCCGCCTCCCGCTGCGCCGGTCGGGTGTCACCGCCGTGGCCCTGACGGTGTTCGACCCGGAGGAGCTGTGCACGGCGGTGGCCGAGCACGGGGTCACGCGCCTCCAACTGGTGCCGGCCATGGCCCAGGTGCTCGTCGCCTCCGGTGCCTG
Source organism: Actinomycetota bacterium (assembly GCA_019347915.1). Classification (GTDB taxonomy): domain Bacteria; phylum Actinomycetota; class Acidimicrobiia; order Acidimicrobiales; family CADCSY01; genus JAHWJR01. Next base: position 1,120 of record JAHWKL010000118.1, on the reverse strand, counting down.
GCGCACCCACGACCTGTCATCCGTCGAGCGGGTGACGCTGTCGTCGGCACCGCTCCCGCCGGCGCTCCTCCCCGCCCTGGCCGAGGCCTTCCCCAACGCCACCCTGTGCAATGCCTACGCGCTCACCGAGTCGGGCACGGCCCGGACCCTCCTGGTCGGCGCCGAGCGCCACCCCGGCTCGGTGGGCCGACCGGTGGGCGGGACCGAAGTGCGGGTGGTCGACGACTCGGGCCGGGACGTGCCCGCCGGCGGCACCGGCGAGATCTGGCTCCGGCGGCCGGGAGCCCCCCGCCGCCAGTACTACCGCGACCCGGAGGCCACCGCCGCTGCCTTCGCCGGCGACTGGCTCCGCACCGGCGACCTCGGCCATCTCGACGACGAGGGCAACCTCTACGTCGACGACCGCAAGAAGGACCTGGTGGTCACCGGGGGGACGAACGTCTCGACGCTGGAGGTGGAGGACGCCCTCCTGCATCACCCCGCCGTCGCCGAGGCGGCGGTCGTCGGCGTTCCTCACCCCGTCCTCGGCCAGGACGTGGCCGCCGCCGTGGTGCTGCGCAGCGCCGCCACCCCCCGGGAGCTCCAGGCGTTCGTCCGCAGGGGCCTGGCCGAGCACAAGGTGCCCCATCGCATCGCCGTGGTCGACGAGCTTCCCCGCAACGCCTCGGGCAAGGTGCGCAAGGGCCTGCTGGCCGACGAGCTCGCCGGGGAGAGGCACGGCCCGCGAGGAACCGGAGCCCAGACCACCGAGGGCCCACGCCACCCGATGGAGCAGACGGTGCTGGCGGTGTGGCAGGAGGTGCTGGGCCGGGACGACGTCGGCGTGGACGACGACTTCTTCGACCTCGGCGGCCACTCGCTGGCGGCCACCCAGGTGTCCGCTCGCCTGAGCGACGCCTTAGGCCGCAGCGTCTCCGTCACCGCCGTGTTCGACACCCCCACGGTGACCGAGCTGGCCGCCGCCCTCCAGATCGCCGCAGAACGGGCTCCTGGCTAGCTACTTCGTCCTGAAGAACTCGGCCGTTTCAACGTCGGTTCGCCCGCTTGGGGCTTGAACGGGGCCACCGTGGCCCCGTCCCGCCCTCTCGCTTCCACTCCCGCCGCCTGTCCGGTCCGTTCC
>JAHWKL010000117.1 GCA_019347915.1 Actinomycetota bacterium | reverse complement strand
GCTACCGAGGCTGGCCGGCGCGGTCCCGCAGGCCGGCGAACAGGTCGTCCTCGCCGGCAGCGACCTCGCCGACCAGCGAGCGGGCCAGCACGTAGTCGTCGTAGGGATAGACAGTGCGGGCCTCCTCCGGCGGCAGCCCGAACCAGAACTTGGACTCCGGGTCGATCTGCGTGCGGTGGGCGAGCAGGGCCCGGGCCCGGACGTCGTCGAAGTCGGACACGTCGACCCGGGTGGTGACCCGGTCGTCCTGACCGACCCGCTCGAGCATCTCCGGGCCGAAGGGTGACTCCAGACCCAGCTGCAGGAACCGCTCGTGGGCGGCCCGCACCCGGGCCCGCGTCCACACGGTGTAATAGAGCTTGAGCGGCTGCCACGGCTCGCCCGCCTCCGGGTGGGCCACGGGGTCGCCGGCGGCCTCGAAGGCGGCCACGCCCACGTCGTGGACACGGAGGTGGTCGGGGTGCGGGTAGCCTCGCTGGTCGTCGCCGTAGGTGACCAGGACGTGGGGCCGGTGCCGGCGGATGGCGGCCACCAGCCGGCCGACCGCCTCGTCGAGATCGGCCCGAGCGAAGCAACGGGGGTCCTCGTTCTCGGGCGTGTCGGGCATGCCGGAGTCGCGGTAGCCGAGCAGCACCACCTCCTCGTAGCCGATGGCCTCCACCGACGCCGCCAGCTCCTCCATGCGGACCTCGGGCAGACGGGCCCGCACCTCTTCGCGGTCCATGGCCGGGTTGAGGATGTCCCCCGCTTCACCCCCGGTGCAGCAGACCAGCACGGTCCGCACCCCTTCGGCACGAGCCTTGGCCACCGTGGCCGCGCCCTTCGACGCTTCGTCGTCGGGATGGGCGTGCACGGTCATCAGGCACAGGCGGTCCACGTCTGAGGGCCGGAGCGACATCTCGGCAACGGTAGCGGTCGGCTCCCGTGCTTTCGACGACGTGGCCACGCCGGCAGGGCACCGATCGACCGGCCGAAGCCGACGGCGAGGGTTACCCTGGATGCGTGGACTCACCCGAGCACTGGCGCTGGGTGTGGCTGGTCGTCGCCGCCGCCTGCGCCGCCGGGGAGATGGGGTCACCAGGGTCGTTCTTCCTCCTGCCCTTCGCCGTGGGGGCTGCCGTGGCCGCCGTGCTGGCCTTCTCCGGGGTGGGGGTGGGCATCGAGTGGCTGGCGTTCCTGGTCGTGTCCGTCGCCGCGGTGGTGGCGACCCGGCCCCTCGCCCGCCGGCTCGACGAGGGCGCACCCGCTCAGGGCATCGGGGCCCGGCGGTGGATGGGCGAGCTCGCCAGCGTGATCGAGACCATCCCCGCCGGTCCCCACGAGACCGGCCTGGTGCGCCTGGGCCGGGAGGAGTGGCGGGCCGAGAGCCTCGAGGGCGGCGCCATCGCCCCCGGCACGACGGTGAAGGTGGTCGACGTGGCCGGCACCCGCCTGGTGGTATGGCCACTCGAGCAGATGACCGCGGGGAGCGACGAGCCGGGCCCCGACGGCGAAGAGCCCAGAGACTAGGAGTCCTGCCGTGCCGCCTGTGGTGATCGTCTTCGCCGTCCTCGCCTTCCTCCTCCTGCTCTACGTGGCCTCGGGCATCAAGATCATCCGCCCCTACCAGCGCGGTCTGGTCGAGCGCCTGGGCAAGTACAAGGACACCGTCGACCCGGGCCTGCGCGTCATCATCCCCGGCATCGACCGCATGACGCCGATCGACATGCGCGAGCAGGTCATCGACGTCCCGCCCCAGGAGGTCATCACCGAGGACAACGTGGTGACCAGCGTCGACGCCGTCATCTACTACGAGGCCACCGACCCCAAGCGCCTGGTCTACAACGTCGGCAACTTCCTGCTGGCCATCACCAAGCTGGCCCAGACCAACTTGCGCAACGTGATCGGCGACATGGAGCTCGACGAGGCCCTCACCTCGCGCGACAAGATCAACACCTCCTTGCGGACCATCCTCGACGACGCCACCGACAACTGGGGCGTGCGGGTGGTCCGGGTCGAGATCCAGCGGGTCGACCCCCCGCCCGACGTCATGTCCTCGATGCACGAGGTCATGAAGGCCGAGCGCACCCGGCGGGCGGTGGTCACCGAGGCCCAGGGCTCCCGCGAGGCCGCCATCACCCGGGCCGAGGGCGAGAAGGCCTCGGCCGTGCTCGAGGCCGAAGGGCGCAAGCAGCGCAACATCCTCGACGCCCAGGGCCAAGCCGAGGCCACCCGCCAGGTGGCCGACGCCGAGAAGTACCGCCAGCTGACCGTGGCCGAAGGCGAGGCCGAGGCCATCCGCAGCGTGTTCGCCGCCATCCACCAAGGCGGGGCGACCCCCGACGTGCTGGCGCTCAAGTACTTCGAGGCGCTCCGGCACGTGGCCGACGGTCAGGCCACCAAGATCTTCCTCCCCGGCGACAGCTCGGGGTTGCTCACCTCGCTCGCCGGCGTGGCCGACCTGCTGCGGGACGGGCACGCGCCGGCCGACGACGGCAGGTGAGCCTCACCGTCCACACCTACGACGGGCAGGGGTCGGCGCCCCTGGAGGACCCCGCCCACATCTCCCAGGTCGTGGTCAACGACGGGTGCGTGGTCTGGGTCGACCTGGTCGACCCCGGCGACGACGACTTCGCCTGCCTGTCCGAGGAGTTCCAGCTCCACCCCCTGGCCATGGATGACGCCCGCAAGCACGGCCAGCGCCCCAAGCTCGAGCACTACCCCACCCACGCCTTCCTCGTGGCCTACTCCCACACCCTGGCCGAGGTCGACCTGTTCGTTGGGCCCAACTGGGTCGTCACCGTCCGGGGGCGCAACGAGGACGGCGAGCCGTGGTCGCTCGACGCCGCCCGGGCCCGGATCGAGCGGCTGGCCAGCGGCGCCGTCAGCGTGGGCGCCCTGGTCCACGCCGTGCTCGACACGCTGGTCGACGGCTACTTCCTGGCCAACGACGCCTTCGAGGACGAGGTCGAGGAGTTCGAGGAGCGCATCCTCACCGAGCAGCTCGGCGACGAGGACCGCATCCAGGCCCAGCTGCTCAGCGTGCGCCGCCGGCTGGTGGAGTTCCGCCGGGTGGTGGTGCCGCTGCGCGACGTGATGTCGTCGCTGATGCGAGGCGACGTGAGCTGGGTGGACGACCAGACCCGGCTCCACCTCCAGGACGTCTACGACCACGTGCTGCGGGCCATCGAGCAGCTCGACAGCCAGCGGGAGCTGGTGGGCAACGCCGTCGACGCCCACCTGGCCATCGTCTCCAACCGCATGAACCAGGTGATGAAGCGGTTGACCGCCTGGGGCGCCATCCTCCTGGGCGCCACCCTGGTGGCCGGCATCTACGGGATGAACTTCGAGCACATGCCCGAGCTGAGCTGGCCCTTCGGCTACCCCATGGCGCTGGGGATCATGGGGCTCATCACCGTGGTGGGCTACCGCTACTTCAGCCGCCGCCCCTGGCTGTAGGCCCCACCGCCCCCGTTCTTTGTCGGATGGACCACCGTGACGGTGGAAAATCCGACAAAGAACGGGGCAGGGGGCGGGCCGGCGGCGGGGCTGCCGGCGTCAGGAGCGGCGGGGCTGCCGGCGTCAGGAGCGCCGGCGCTCCCCGACCGGCACCAGGACGTCCTCGCCGGTCTCGTCGTCGTCGACCAGGACCCACCCGCACATCTCGGCCAGGGTGCGCTCGCCCTCGCCGGGGCCGCTGCCGATGAGCTCGTCGCCGGCCCGCAGCACCTCGGTCCCCCGGGGCCGGTACACGTAGCGCCCGCCCCGGCGGACGGCCATCACGTGGAAGCCGGGGTCGATGTCGAGGTGAAGCTCCCGCAGGCTGCGGCCCTCGACCGGCGCCCCCGCCCTCACCGGCAGGCGCACCACCACCTCGTCGGCGTCGCCGAGGGCCAGGGAGAGGATCGGGTGCACCTCCTCCTGCTTCTCGATGAGCCAGACCATCTCCTGGGCGGCGTCGCCCAGGTCCTCGGCGGCCTGGCCCAGGTGGAGCAGGCCCCGCAGGGGGGAAGGGTCACTGGAGCGGGCCGACGACCGCAGGACCCACGTCTCCAGGCGCTCCTTCATCTCGTCGAGGCGGTCCTCGAGGTGGCGCACCTCGGCCGCCAGGCCCACGTCGCGCATGACCAGGGCCGACCAGGCCAGGCCCACGCACGTGGTGGAGATGTTCTTCATCTCGACCAGGACGTCGATGGCCCGGCCCAGGTCGGTGGTGGTCGGCTCCTCGGGGAGCGGGGGCGGCTCCCACGACGGGGCCCCGGCCAGCTGCCGCAGCCGGGGGATGCCGGCCGGAGAGCCGTGCAGGAAGAGCACGTCGCCGGGCAGGAGGACCTGGTCACCTCCCACGTCGGTGATCCAGTCGCGATCGCGGTGGATGGCCACCACCCGCATGCCCACGGCCACCGGCAGCTCGAAGTCGGCCAGCACCCGATGGGCGAAGTGCGACCCCTCCCGCAGCGACACCCGGTGGCTCACCTCCTCGGCCTCGGACAGGTCGGCCACCAGCTCGCGGGGGATGCCCACGCGCCGGGTCACGATCCGGGAGATGTCGACGGCGTCGTTGCCCATCCGCTCGATGGCGGAGATGATCTTGAGCACCGACGCCATGGCGTCGGCCTCCCGGGGCGAACGCGCCGCCATCACGCAGACCGCCCGCATGTCGTGCACGAGCTCGCTCAGCCGCTGCTGCAGCTCCCCCACCTCGTCGGCCATCTGCGGGTCCCCGAAGTAGACCGAGGCGTAGGCGAGGTCGATCATGAGCTCGGAGGAGTCCTTCGCCTCCGAGATCATGGTCCGCAAGTTGCGTGGTCGCTCATCCACGGCGTTGTCGAGGTTAGGCGATGCCGAGGACGACGATGGCCAGAATCAACGCGAAGGACCCGGCCAGGTCGACCGACGAGGTGACGACGGGGATGCCGATGGTGTCGGGGTCGAGGCCCAGGCGGGTGGCGGCGATGGTGCCGTAGTAGGCGACCAGCACCACGAAGAAGGTGGCCACCGACCCGCCGAGGAGAGCGACGCCGAGCAGGCGCAGCGGGCCGGGACTGGCCAGGTTGGCCACGGCCGAGCCCACGTCGGCCACCGCCGACACCATCACGAACAGCGGGATGGCCAGGGCGAAGGTGAAGGCCACGTGGAAGCGGGCCCGCCCCCTGGGGAGGGCGGCGGGCTCGATCACGCCCAGGTGCAAGCCGCTGGCGAGCCGGCTGGAGAGGATGCCGCCCAGGGCGCCGGCGCTGGCCAGGAAGGGGGGGACGAGCACGAGCAGGGCGGGATAGGTGACGAACGAGGCCAGGCGCTTCTCGATGATGAGCCCGGCCACCAACCCGATGACCGCCGCTCCCAGCACGACCGGGAAGGACTCGACGAGGATGCGCTTGAGCAGGGGCTGGGGCGAGCGCACGGCGGCGACCAGCACGGCCACCGAGAACACTCCGAGGACCAGCGCCAGCACCGGCGTGACCAGGTCGATGCCCACCAGGAGGGTGGAGAGAAAGATGGCCGGCAGCGTCACCATGTCGCCGGCGGCGGTGATGATCGGGGCCAGCACGTTGTCCATGTCCCAGCCGCCGCGGGCCGAGGCCGCGGCCAGGGCCACGGTGAGGGCCATCACCAGGGCCGACGACACCAGCCCGGCCAGCACCGAGATGACGACCAGGTCGGGGATGGAGATGGTGTTCTCGAGCCCGAAGACAACCGCCACCGCCTTGGCCAGGAAGGCCAGGGCCAGCGCCGTGGTGATCGACAGCGTGGCGGCAGCGAGCAGGTTCTGGCCCACCACCGTGTCGGTCCGGCGGGCGAGCCCGAAGGTGCCGGTGTGGATCGACGTGCTGAGCCGGCTCCCCAGCGCCCCGAAGATGGTGCCGCGCATGCCGATGGCGGCAGGGACCAGCACCAGGAGGCCGGGGAGAGCCTGGAGCGTCGACTCGATGGAGCCCAGGGTGAGGCCGGCGACGAAGCTGGCCAGCAGCGAGACGGTCAGGGCGACCAGGCTCTGGCGGGTGCTGGCGGCGTCGGGGCCCAGCAAGGCCCGATACCGGGCCAGCAAGCGGAGGCGACGTCGCTGCACGGGGGCCGAGTCTGCCCGACCGCCGGGGCGGTGAGGGTCTTTCTGCGATCAGCCGGCGCACGAGACGCCGGCGGCGGGCCGCTGACCTAGCGGCGGGAGCGGGACATTCAACCAGGCTTCATGGGCGGCCGCCCGTCGTCCTCGGGGCTCAGCGGCCCCGGGCTGGACCGGCCGGCCAGCTCGGCCAGCTTGGCGTCCCAGCCGTTGGCCCGGTCACGGTGCCAGCCCTCGCTGCTGTCGAGCACCGCGCCGGCGGGGTCGACCAGCACCAGGGACGGCACAGCGTCGAGCTCGTAGGCCTTCGACACCACGAAGCCGTCGCTGTCGTCGAGCACTGGCGCCTCGAAGTGGCGCTCGTCGAGCCATTCCCGGGCCTTGCCCAGCGGGTCTTGAGCGATGGCGACCACACGGACCCTGTCGCCGTAGCGCCGCGCCAGCTCACCCCAGACGGGGAACGACAGCTGGCACGTGGGGCAGCTCGTCTTGAAGAAGGCCAGGAGCGCAGGCCCCTCGGCCGTCAGGTCGGCCAGGCTGAGGAGATTTGAGTCGTCGCCGGCGGCGGGAAGGGCGAACTCCGGGGCTTCGGAACCAGCAGGAAGGGCCATGGCGGCAACGGTACCGACACGCTCGGCCGCTCAGCAGGTGGAGAAGCCGCTCAACCCCTCCGGCTCCTCGTCCAGCGCCTCCACCGACGTCACCTCGGCCTGGGACGAGCCCTGGCGGCACCACCGCTGGAGGCGCTCCACCGCCTCGGGCTCGCCCTCGGCCACCACCTCGACGCGCCCGTCCGGCAGGTTGCGCGCCCAGCCGGCGAGGCCGGCGGCCATGGCCTCCCGCCGGCAGCGGTCCCGGAAGAACACCCCCTGCACCTCACCGGAGACGAGTAGGCGGCGACGTAGCAATGCCATGGTGAGCTGCCACGCTACCGGCGTGGCCCTGACCGGCGTGGCGCTGACCGACGTGGTCGCCGTCGGCGTCCTCGCCTTGGTGGGCCTACGGCTTGTCGGGGTGGCCCGCCACGCCGTGCGTGCCCCGCTGCGGGCGCGGGTGGTCGCCCTGTGGAAGGGCCTGCGTCCTCGCCACCTCGTGCCGGTTCCGGTGGTGCTCGCCGCCGTGGTGGCGGCGGCGACCGCCCTGGTGCAGGTGCCCGGGCTCGACGTCGGCTGGTGGACGGCCATCGGGGGCTACGGCAACCCCGTCACCGGCGGGACCGAGCAGACCACCGGCACCCCGCTGGAGGTCATCGTGCCGCTGGTGTTCGTGGTGCTGTTGCTCCCCGGGCTGCCGTT
>JAHWKL010000116.1 GCA_019347915.1 Actinomycetota bacterium | reverse complement strand
GGCGGACCAGCCGGCCGTCGCCGGTGCGGGTCAGGGACCACCCCCGGGCCAGCGCCCGGGCCGGGTCGGCCGCCGCCACCCGGGCCCCGGCCACGTCGAGGGCGGCCTCGGCCGCCGCCGCCGCCCGTGCCGCCGCTCGCTGTGACCGGGCGCCGGCGGCCACCAGGGCCCGCTCGGCGTCGGTCAGGCGACCGTGGAGCCGGCCGGGGTCGAGCCGGCGGCCGGCGCCCTCGAGGCGGGCCGAGGCCGACGTCACGCCGCTGCGAGCCCGGGCGGACAGGCGCCCGGCCTGGCCCTCGAGGCGGCCCGAGGCCCCCCCGAGCGCTCCGGACGCCCGCCCGGCCACCAGGTCGGCCCGGCGGCGAAGGCCGTGGTCGGCGCCGGCAAGTGCCGAGGCGCTGCGATCGGCCACCGAGGCCCACGCCGTCTCCGCCCGTCGCAGGGCGGCGAGCACCCGCTCGACCAGCTCGGCGGCGCAGGCGGTGGGTGTCGTGCACGAGGTGTGGGCCACCTCGTCGGCCACGCTGGTGTCGATCTCGTGGCCGATGCCGGTGAGCACGGGCACGGGCATGGCGGCGATGGCCCGAGCCAGGCGTCCGCCGTCGAAGGTGGACAGGTCGGTGCGCGAGCCCCCGCCCCGGACCAGCAGGACCACGTCGGGCTGCACCCGGGCCACGGCGGCGAGCGCCCGCAGCAGGGAGGCCTCGGCCTCGGTGCCCTGGACCCGGGCATCGGCCAGCGCCACCCGGAACCCCGTCCCGCTCGCCGCCAGCTCACTGAGCACGTCCTCACAGGCGGCGCTGCCGGCGCTGGTCACCAGGCCCACGTGGAGGGGCACCAGGGGGAGGGGGAGGGCCCCGTTGGCGCCGAGCAGGCCGTCGGCGGCCAACGAGCGCAGCACGCGGTCGCGCGCCGCGGCGAGGCGGCCCAGGGTGTGGACCGGGTCGACGGCGGACATGACCACCGAGACCCGGCCGTAGGCGTACTGCACCCGGCCGCGGATGCGAACCTCGAGCCCGTCGGCCAGCCGAAAGTCGGGCCACTCCCGCAGCTCGTGCTCGACCCGCTGGCGGTCCTGGCGGAACAGGGCCACGTTGAGGGTGCTGGTCGGGCCCCGCCGGGAGTTGCGCTCGCACAGCGAGAAGTAGAGGTGCCCGTTGGCGCCGGCCGAGCGCAGCCCGTTGATCTCGCCCCGCACCCAGACCTCGGCGGGGAAGGCCCGGGCCACGGCTCGCTGGATGCTGGCGGTCAGCTCACCGACGCCGAAGGTGTGCTCCGCGGTGAAGAGGGTGCTCTGGTCGGCCGCCGCCATGGGCCCATTGTGGTCGACGGAGGTGACAGGAGTGCCCGATGGCTCGCCGCCTGCCTCGTGTCCGGCGGGGGAGAGCCCCGCCGGGCCCAGCCGGGCTGGCCCTAGTCGAGGATCCCGGTGACGCCGGAGAGGTCGTCGGTGAGGCCGCCGGCGCGGTCACCGGTGAGCCCGCCGACCAGGCGGTCGACCAGGTCGACACCGGTGGACCCGCCGGCCGGCGCCGGGGGCGCCGGGGGCTTCAGGAACCACTCGGTGCCGTCGCCGCCGGCGATGTAGGGGTGCTGGGGGCCGTAGCGCTGCTCGGCGGTCATGTCCGGGGCGATCCTGGCGGCGTGGTCGAACGCCTCCTGGATGGACACTGTCCCGTTGCCGTCGGCGTCGGCGTGTCCCTGCAGCATGCCCTGGTCGACCATGAGGCCGTTGAACACCGACTGGCCCCAGTCGCCTCGCTCGTAGCCCTTCTCCACCTCCTGGGAGGCGGCGGTGAACAGGCGGCGGGGGCTGCTGACCCCGTCGTCGAAGCCGGCCGCCTCGCAGCCGGAGATGTTGATCCAGGCGTCGCCCCGCAACGCCCGCAGGCTCTGCGCCAGCTCGCCGTCCGAGATGAACTCGTTGAGGGTGGACCAGAGGAACTCGTCGTTACCCTCACCGTCGCCGTCCCGGTCCCCGGTCATCTGCTTGACGTGCCCGGAGTAGGCGAACACCGAGAAGGAGGTGTCGCTGCTGTTGTCGACCAGCCAGCGCAGCGCGTCGCGGATGGCGCCGGCGGTGGCCGCCTCGTTCACCAGCATGCGGATGTTCTGGTCGGCCCAGCCGTCCCGCAGCAGGGCCTCCCGCACGATGGCGGCGTCACCGGCGCTGCCGGGCGTGGGCTTGGTGCGGCCCTGGTACTCGCTGATGCCGATGACCACGGCGAACCGGGGGGCGTCCCCCGACGGCGCCGCCGCCGCCATGGCCAGGGGGGAGAAGACCAGCAGGGCGCTGACCACCGCCACGATCGCCTTGCTTCTGCGGGATCTGGTCTGGGCGCTCATGCTCGTTCTCCTCCTGGTTTCCGGCCGGAAATGCGACGAGGGGATGGGGACGAATCCCCATCCCCTCGTTCGGTGCTGCTGGTCCTTCAGTGCCTAGAGGCTGTCACCGTTGCGACGGGCCCGCAGGGCGAAGCGCCCGGCGGTCAGGGCGCCACCGAGAAGGCCGACACCGAGGACGGCCGGCAGGACGCCGAGGCCACCGGTGCGGGGCAGGGACGGACCGGGGTCGCCCGTCGGCACGAGCGCGGGCGGAGGAGCGGCGCACGTGGTGGCCGACACCTCGGCGTGGGCCAGCACGATGTTGAGCAGGGCGTTCTCGCCCGGCTCGACCTCGGGAAGGCCCGTGCCGGGGATGGGCAGGCCCGTCACCGGGTCGATCTCCTCGGTGCCGGGGATGATCCCACCGGTGGCCGTGCCCTCGAGGATGCTGATGCGCAGGGCGTTGGTGAACACGCCGGTGCCGTCGGGGGTGACTCCGACCTCGCCGGTCTCGATGGTCACGAGACCCTCGGGAAGCAGGTCACCAACGGTGCCGAGGAGGTCGTCGACGATGTCGACGCCCTCGTCGTTGACGGCCACCACGCTGGAGGCGGTGTCGAAGAACACCTGGTCGGCGGCGCACACGGCCACGGCCTCTGCGGACACGGCGTCGATCTCGAGCAGGGCGTCGACCAGCACGGCCACGATCTCGTCGGGCAGGCCACCGAAGTCGGCGGCGTCGGACACCACGATGTTGAGGTCGTCGATGCGGGCGAAGCCTTGGGCGTTGGCCACGGGGATGGCGATGGTGCTGTCAGAGACGAGCTCGCCGCCCGGCCCCTGGTCGAGCAGGCCGCCGAGCAGGTCGCCGCCGAGCGTGCCGCCGAGGAGGCCCGTGTCGTCGAGCTGCTGGATCCGCACTCTGCCGCTGTCACCGGCAGAGGCGATCCCGAGGGTGTCGCCGCCGAGGGTGTCCTCGAGGATGCCACCGAGGAGGCCGGCGGGGTCGTCACCGAGGGTGCCGCCGGGGGCGGCCGCGCCCTCACCGGAGCCCATGAAGGGGACGATGGTGCTCTCCACCTGGGTATCGGCGATGACCACGCCGGTGCCGTTGATGGTGACCGGGTCGGCGGGGATGGTGATGATGTCCTCGCTCACCCGGCCGCCGGGCGGCAGCACCGAGGTGACCTCGGGCTCCCGCTCGACGATGCCGTCGAGCAGGCTCCCGCCCACGTCGGCGCCGTAGGCGTTGCCTCGGGCGGTGGCCACCGGGTCGGCAGATGCGTTCGTGATCCCGAACGCGGTCATGGCCACGACGCACGTCGCTACTAGGACCTTCTTCATGCTTGGGCTCCTCGTATGTTCGTTCGTGGACCTTCTGCCACGTTGGGGATCGCTGACTGACGGCGACCGGACGCCCCCTGGCGGAAGTGTCCGGGCAAACGATAGCCACGTCTTGCGGTTTTCGGCCGGATCGACCGGCGACCGGATACTAGACGAGGTGGCCCGCTGCCACTGCCAAAGGGACGATGGCCCCGTCCGGGGCGCCGTACCTGTGGCGAGCATCGACCCTCGCTTGCATCCTGCCGGGGGTCCAGACGGGTGAACGGGGGGTTGATGACGCCGCCGGCCGGAGATCTGGCAGGGCCGGACCGCACCTGGCCGACGCAAAGCCGCGCCCCCTCTACGCTGGCCACCGATGGGCGGTCGACACCCCACCCCGGCGGCCGGGGACGGCGTAGACCCGCCGGAGGCCGCCCCCTCTCGGGAGCCGGCTCTCTCCCTCCAGGAGCGCTTGGAGTCCACCCGCGCCGGGCGGTCGCTGTTGAGCGTGCTGTTGGTCCTGACCCTGGCGGCGGTGGCGGCGTGGAACCTGCCGTCCTCGGCGCTGCGCCAGGCTGCCCTGCCGGTGGTGGAGCCCTACGTCCGGACCCTCGGGCTCGACCAGACCTGGAACCTGTTCGCCCCCAACCCTCCCCAGGCCACGTTCGAGGTCCTGGCCCGCATCGACTACGCCGACGGCAGCTGGGGTGAGTGGCGGCCACCCCGCAACGACCGGTGGCGCAAGTGGCTGGGGGCGATCCGTCAGGACCGCAACATGCCGCTGTGGGCTCCCACCGCGGCGTGGATCGCTGCCAGCCACGACCACGCCGGGCGCCGACCGGTCACCGTCACGCTGGTGCGCCGGGGACACCCGCTGCCCCCGCCGGGGAGCGGGGCCGTCGAGCCCACGTGGGAGGAGTTCCCCTTCTTCACCTACCGGGTGCCGGAAGGGGGCGCGGGGTGAGCGGCCTGTGGGCGGCATGGGACCGCTTCTGGTTCGCTCCCACGCCCACCTCCACCCTGGCGCTGGTTCGGGTCGCCTACGCCTCGGTGTTGCTGGCCTGGTGCGCCCTCATCTCGTTCGATCTCACCGCCTTCTTCTCCTCGTCCGGCGTTCTGCCGTCACGCGTGGTGCGCCCGTGGACGTGGTCGCTGCTCGACGTCTTCGGGTCCGACACCGCCATGACCCTGCTGTTCGCCGTGCTGGTGTGGGCGGCGGTGTTCCTGCTCGTCGGGTTCCACACCCGCTTGGCGGCCGTGGTCGCCTTCGTCGTGCTGATGTCGTTCGAGCGGCGCAACCTGGTGGTGCTCAACTCGGCCGACACGCTCCTGCGGCTGTTCGGGCTCTACCTGGCCCTGGCGCCCGCCGGCGCCGCCTTCTCCGTCGACCGGTGGCGGGCCGCCCGGGAGCGGTTCTGGGAGTTCCCCCTGCGGGCCCCCTGGGCCCTGCGCCTGATCCAGGTGCAGGTCAGCGTCATGTACCTGTTCACGGTCTGGCTCAAGGCCCAGGGGGAGACCTGGAACAACGGCACCGCCGTCTCCTACTCGCTGCGGGTCATGGAGGTGGCCCGGTTCGACCTGCCCCGGTGGCTCACCGACTCGGCGGTGCTCTCCAACGTGCTCACCTACGGCACCCTGGCCGTCGAGCTCTCCCTGGCCGTGCTGCTGTGGAACCGCCGGGCCCGCCCGTGGGTGGTGGCGGCGGGCCTGCTGCTGCACGTGTCCATCCAGACCACCATCATGGTCGGCTTGTTCTCCACGACCGTCGCCGTGGGCTACCTGGCCTTCACCGAGCCGGAGAACGCCAGCCGGTGGCTGCTCCGCCTGCGTGACCGGCTGCGGCGGTCACGGCTGGGCCCGCTGCGCCGACTGGGCCGGGCCGGCCCCCGCCCCGAGGCCGCCAGCCAACCGCAGCTGCCGTGGCCCGATCCTGTTCCGGCACCGGTCCCTGCCTCTCCGAAGGAGGCCGAGCGGGCGCCCTCGGGCTGAGTCAGTGCCGGCGCCGGCGAGCCGGCGAGAGACGAGCGAGCCCATGACGGACGGGCGGACGAGGTGGCGGAAGGGCAGTGCCTCACCGCACCGCCGAGATGACACCGGTGGGCGCCGCCAGGCGACGCCCACCGGTGAGAATCACCGCTGGCTGACGATCATCCCGAGACGACCCGCCGGCGCAGCACCTCGGCGGCACCGGCCAGGCCCAGCAGGCCGAGGCCCACCAGCGGTGGCGCCAGCGGGCCGCCGGTGCGGGGCAGCTGGCGGGCAGCACCGCCTCCACCGTCGCGCTCGTCGTCGTCCTGCGGGCTCTCGCAGCCCGGGTCGGACCCGAAGTCGATGAGGCCGTCACCGTCGTTGTCGATGCCGTCGACGCACTCGTTGCGCTCGTCGTCGTCCTGCGGGCTGTCGCAGCCCGGGTCGGACCCGAAGTCGATGAGGCCGTCACCGTCGTTGTCGATGCCGTCGACGCACTCGTTGCGCTCGTCGTCGTCCTGCGGGCTGTCGCAGCCCGGGTCGGCGGGGAAGTCGATGACGCCGTCACCGTCGTTGTCGATCCCGTCGGAGCACTCCGGGGGGCCGTCGGGGCCGTCGGCGCCGCCACAGGTGAGGCCGCCGACCTCGGCGTGAGCCAGGGTGATGTCGATCAGGGGCTCGTCGGCGACCTGGGCGATGGCGAACATCTCCTCTTCGGCGGGGGCTCCGGCGACCGCAGGGGAGGCCGCGGCACTGGCCGTCCCCAGGCTGCCGAGCAGGCCGCCGGGGTCGAGGATGCCGAGGAGGCTGTCGCCGTCCTGGGTGGGGTCGATCGTCGTCTCCCCCACCGTGATCCGCAGGGCGTTGACGAACCGTCCGCCGTCGGCCGTGTCACCCGCCTGGTCGGTGGCGATGTGGATCTGGAGGGCGTCAGGGAGGAGCTCCCCCACGTCGTTGACCAGGCCGATGACCCCGTCGACCACCCCGTCGACCAGCTGGACCTCCTCGCCGCCGATCTGCAGGTTGATCACATCCGAGTCGGTGCTGTACACCGGGGTGGTCCCCTGGCAGGCGCCGACCGCCTCGGCGAACACGGCGTCGGCCGAGACCAGGGCGGTCGTGACCAGCTCGCCGACCGGGTCGACCACCTCGGCGCCCTCCAGGAGCACGTCGAGGTTCTCGATCACGGCCAGGCCCTGGGCGTTGTTGGGACCCGGGTTGTCGAGCAGCTCGAAGGGCTGGATGGTGGACTCGACCTGCGTGTCGGCCACCACCCTGCCGGTGATGGAGACGGTCACCGGGGCGGCGTCGATGGGGAGGATGTCGTCCACCTGCTGCCCGCCCGGCGGCAGCACCGACTCGACCTCCGGCGTGCGCTCGATGATGTTGCCCACCAGGCTGCCACCCACGTCGGCGCCGTAGGCGTTCGCCCTGGCCGTGGCCGCTGGGTCGGCCCAGGCGCTACCACCCCCCCCGAAGAGCACGAGGGCAAAAGCGGAGATGGCGACGAGGGTCTTCTTCATGGCGTACAGCCTCCCGACGTGTCGTATCCGCGGTCTCGCGGACATCAGCGGTGGGGGGGCTCGTGGATGTCTGACTTGTCCGTTGTGTGCGCCCGTTCTACCAGACGCCCACCCGGGCGGCCGATGACGGGGAGGCGAGTGCCTCCCCGTCGGGCCGCCCAACTGCCAGCCGCTAGCTCGCTCCTCGTTGTACCACGCCTTGTTGTACCACTATCACTCTGTGTTGTACCACCCGACCACGTCGGCCACCACGTGGGTGCTGCCGGCGTGGTTGTA
>JAHWKL010000115.1 GCA_019347915.1 Actinomycetota bacterium | reverse complement strand
CTTCCGATCTGACGCCGTCGACGCGGCACACGGCCACGCCGGCCTCGTCGGAGGCGGCGAGGTCGACGGTCGCCTCGATGGCCCACTCGTGGAACCCGGCAGGGTCGTCGAGGACCTGGCGCACCGTCCAGTGCCGCTCGTGGCGGGAGACGACGAACAGGTCGCCGCTGCGGGCAGCGGGGCCGGTGCCGATGGTGTCGTGCTCGTCGAAGTACGGCGCCAGCGCCTCCTCCCAGCGCTCGGCGTTCCAGCCACCGTCGGGGCCCAGGGAGGCCAGGTCGCCGTAGCGGCGCTGCGCGGCCAGGTCCACGTGGCGGAACATGGCGTTGCGCACCAGCACCGAGAAGGCCCGGACGTTGGCGGTCACGGGGGCGGGGGCCCCGTCGAGCGCCCCGGTGCCGGCGTCGAGCTCGTCGGCGGCGGCCGACGGGTTGCGCAGCAGCTCCCACTCCTCCAGCAGGGAGCTGTCGACCTGGCGTACGAGCTCCCCCAGCCACTCGATGAGGTCGCCCAGCTCCTCGGTCTTGGCCCCGTCGGGGACGCTGTGGAGGAGGGCCTTGTAGGCGTCGGTGAGGTAGCGCAGCACCAGGCCCTCGGAGCGGCTGAGGCCGTAGAAGCCCACCATGTCGACGAAGGTCATGGCCTGCTCGTAGAGGTCGCGCACCACCGACTTGGAGCGCACCGGGTGGTCGCTGACCCAGGGATGGCCTTCCCGGTAGATGTGCCAGGCGCCGTCGAGCAGCTCGGCCAGCGGGCGGGGGTGGGTGACCTCGTCGAGCAGGGCCATGCGCTCGTCGTAGTCGAGGCCGTCGGCCTTCATCCGGGCCACCGCCCCGCCCCGGGCCTTGGACTCCTGGGCCCGCAGCACGACCGCAGGGTCGTCGAGGGTGGCCTCGATGATGGAGACCACGTCGAGGGCGTAGCTGTCGCTGGTGGGGTCCAGCAGGTCGAGGGTGGCCAGGGCGAAGGGCCCGAGGGGCTGGTTGAGGGCGAAGTGCGGCTGCAACTCGACGGTGAGCCGGGTGGTGCGCCCCTCGGCGTCGGGCTGGTCGAGGCGCTCGACGACCTCGGCCGCCACCAGCGTCCGGTAGATGGCGATGGCCGAGCGGATGTGCTGGCGCTGGGCGGCTCGGGGCTCGTGGTTGTCGGTCAGCAGCCGGCGCAGCGCCAGGCAGCCGTCACCGGGGCGATCGAGGACGTTGAGCACCATCGAGTGGCTCACGGCGAAGCTCGACGTGAGCGTCTCGGGCGTGGCCGCCACCAGCCGTTCGAACGTCCCCTCCCCCCAGGACACGAATCGCTCGGGGGGCTTCTTGCGGACCACCTTGCGACGGGCCTTGGCCTCGTCGCCGGCCTTGGCCAGCGCCCGCTCGTTCTCGATCACGTGCTCGGGGGCCTGCACCACCACGGTGCCGGCGTCGTCGTAGCCTGCCCGCCCGGCTCGGCCGGCGATCTGGTGGAACTCACGGGCCTTGAGGTGGCGCAGCTTGGTGCCGTCGAACTTGCTCAGGGCCGTGAACAGCACGGTGCGGATGGGCACGTTGATGCCCACACCCAGCGTGTCGGTGCCACAGATGACCTTCAGCAGACCGGCCTGGGTCAGGCGCTCGACGAGGCGGCGGTACTTGGGGAGCATGCCGGCGTGATGGACGCCGATGCCGTGACGCACGTAGCGGGACAACGTCGGTCCGAACCCGGCGGTGAAGCGGAAGCCCCCGATGAGGTCGGCGATGACGTCCTTCTCCTCCCGGCTGCACAGGTTGATGCTCATGAGCGCCTGGGCTCGCTCGACGGCGGCGGCCTGCGTGAAGTGCACCACGTACACCGGCGCCTGGCGGGTGGCGAGCAGCTCGGGGACCGTCTCGTGCAGGGGCGTCAGCGAGTAGCGGTAGTGCAGCGGCACCGGGCGGGTGGTGCTGGACACCACCGCCGTGGGCCGGCCGGTGCGGCGGGTCAGGTCGGCCTCGAAACGTGAGACGTCCCCGAGGGTGGCGGACATGAGGAGGAACTGGGTGTCGGGCAGGTCGAGCAGCGGCACCTGCCAGGCCCACCCCCGGTCCGGCTCGGCGTAGAAGTGGAACTCGTCCATGATGACCACCTCGGCGCCGGTCCGGGGTCCGTTGCGCAGCACCAGGTTGGCGAGGATCTCGGCGGTGCAACAGATGATCGGGGCGGTGGCGTTGACGCTGGAGTCGCCGGTCATCATCCCGACCTGGTCGGGGCCGAACGCCGTGCACAGGTCGAAGAACTTCTCGGAGACGAGGGCCTTGATGGGGGCGGTGTAGAAGCTGCGGCGACCGCTGGCCAGGGCGGCCACGTGGGCGCCCAGCGCCACGAGGGACTTGCCGGACCCGGTGGGCGTGCTCAGGATCACGTTGGACCCGGCGACCATCTCGATCAGCGCCTCTTCCTGCGCCGGGTACAGCTCGTAACCGCTCGCCGCCGCCCAGCCGGCGAAGGCGTCGAACAGCTCGTCGGGGTCCGAGGTGGCGGAGGTGGGGACGAGCTCGGTCAGGGTCATGGCAAGGTCGATTCTGGCCGAGGCCAGGCGGGCGTCCTCACGCGCGCCCCCTGGTCACATGAAGTTTCGGGTGTGGAGGGACGAGAGGGCGGCCGCCTCCTCGGGGTGGTAACCGAGCTTGACCAGGCGCCGGCGGCGACCCTCGTCCATCTCCACGCTCAACTCCTGGACCCGACGGAACCCGTCGCCCAGCGCCGCCGGGGCCCAGGAGCCGGCAGCCAGCACCACCAGGGCGTCGAAGACCTCCCGGTTGAGACCGGCGGTCTGGGCCAGAGCGTCGTGGCGCTGGTGGATGGCAGCGGCCAGGCGGGGCCGAAGACCGGGATCGGCCTCGAGGACGGCGGCCAGGTGGGCCATGCCGAACGCCACGTGGCGGGCCTCGTCGGCCAGGGCCAGGTGGCAGACCCGAGCGGTGACCGGATCGGGAGCGTGGCGCTCCAGGAACGACAGCAGGTGCAAGAACGTGCCCTCGCCCAGCACGGAGAGGAGGAAGTGGGCGACGGCGAAGTCGGGCTCCTCCAGCAGCGTCAGCAGCGAGGCCTGGCCACCCACGGTGGACAGCCCCAGCGGGCGGCCCCCCAGCTCGGCTCGCCGGGTGAACACCTCGACGTGCCGGGCTTCGTCCGCCACCTGCACGGCCAGCACCGCCACCACCTCGCGGAAGTGGGGATGGATGCGGCCGAGGAAGCGGGCGGGCACGGCCAGCGCCGCGTTCTCGTTCTCCACCAGGTAGGTCATGACCTGGACGATGGCCGCCTCGACGTCGTCGTCGAGCTCGACCGGGGCGTTCCAGTCCACGGCGGTCGCCGGGTCCCACTGGGCGGCGGCGGCCTGGCGGTAGATCGCAGGGGCGGCGTCGGTCCACACCGCGGCCCGATCGTTGAGCGGGAAGGGGAACTCCACCCCGCCCGCCTCGACGGTGGCGCCCCGGGCAGCCAGGCCCCAACGGGTGGGGGCCCGCTCCGCTAGCTCCGGCCCGCTGCGCTCGGCCCCGTGCCACCGAGCGCCGGTGGCCGGGCCGGGCCTGATCCACCCGGCCACCGGTCCCGGTCCCTCGGCCATCTCGACCTCGTGGCCCTCCGACCGGCACCAGGCGGCCAGGTGCACGCGCAGTTGCGGGGCCCGTCCCCGGACCTCGACGACCTGGCCGGGCGCCGCCCGGCTCACGGCCCGGTGCAGGAGGAGGTGGCCGCCCTGGTCGAGGCCCAGCTCGTCAAGGTCGGTAATCGACGGCGGCGACATGGCCCTCCTGGTCGTAGAACCCCGATTCGTCGACAGCCGCCTCCAACTGGGCATAGCCCGTCACCCGGCCGTCGCGCCACGCCTTGAGGCCCTCCAGGTCCAGCAGCGGGCGAACCTCCGGGTCGTCGTAGGACATACCCAGGAGCAGCGAGCGGAAGTGCTCGAGCAGAGCGGCTGGTGCGGTGGCGGCCGCGGTGAAGTTGCAGTGGTCGTAGGGCGGCGTCTGGGCGATGATGCGAGTGGAGCCGGGCGGCAGCGTGCCCTCGGCCGAGAACAGCAGGTGGTTGCTGTCGATCATGCAGGCGGCGTCGACGGTGCCGGCGACCAAGGCCCGAGCGGCATCGCGCTCGCCACCGATGTGGTCCCCGTGCTTGCCGACACCGACCTGGTGGTGGACGAGGTCGAAGTCCTGGCCGGGCTCCAGTCCCTCGGACCGCAGGTAGGAGAGCGGGATCAACGTGGCCTGGGGTGAGTCGACCGCCCCCACCGCCACCCGGCGCCCGGCCAGCCCGGCCAGGTCCTCGATCCCGGAGGCGGCGTTGACCACCACGACCGAGGTGAGATCGCAGTCGGTGTCCCGCATGGCCACGGCGGCTACCTCGATCCCTCGCGCCTCCGCCATCCGGTGGGCGCGGGCCCATGCCAGCGGGGAGTTCCACGCCACGTGCACGTGGCCGTCCAGCAGCGCCTCCACCTGGCGCTCGTAGTTCGAGTACAGCACGTAGTCGAAGGCCAGGCCATTGGCTGAGAACCACTGCTTGAAGCCGTCCCAGATGGTGACGACCTTGGCGTCGTAGGCGACGGCGCCCATCAGGAGGGTCTCCATTGCCGCCTCAGAAGAGGGGAAGGCCACAGACGGCCTTGCCGATGAAGTCGTGGAGCGCTTCTGTGGTGGGCGCCATGACGCTGGACGCCCGGGCGTCGCGAAAGTGGCGCTCGACCCCCATCTCCTTGCGGAAGGCGGCGCCGCCACACACCCGCATGGCCAGGTCGGTCACCTCCATGGCCGCCTCGCTGGCCGCCGCCTTCACCTCCAGCACCCGCAGCATGGTGTCGTCCCGACCCGTCTCGATGGCGGTCAGGGTGTCCCACAGGAGCGTCCGGGTGGAATCGGTGCGGATGCGCATGCGGGCCACCGAAGCGCGGACCACGGGGTTCTCGGCCAGGGACTGGTCGAGGTGCTCGAAGCGGGTGGCGGCGGCGTGGGCAGCCGCCTTGGTGGTGGCGACGTCCATGGTGCCGGCCGAGAAGGCCGCGGAGAGGACCTGGAAGCACGGCAGGACGACGCCCAGCATGGTGTCGAAGCCGCTGCCGTCGGGCCCCAGCATGGCCGCCGACGGGACCCACGTTCCGTCGGCGGTGACGGGTCGGGAGCAGTTGCCCCGAAGGCCCAGGCCGTCGAAGGGGGGGCCGACCTCGAGGCCGGGGGCGTCGGCCGGAACGAGCCACAGCGTGCTCGCCCCGTCGGCGCCCAGCGGCTGGCTCGACCACACGTAGACGTCGGCCTCGCCCGCCGACGTCACCCAGCTCTTGCGGGCGTCGAGGCACACGCCGTCGGCGGCGGCGGTGGCAGTGCTCATCGGTGCCCAGAACTGGCTGCGCGATCCCGCCTCCGAGAACGCCAGGCTGGCCAGCGCACGACCCCCGGCAACGTCCCGGCGCACCGCCTCAGGGCCCAGGGCCTCGATGACGGCCACGGCGCTGTAGTGCATCATCACGACCATGGCCGTGGAGCCGCAGTGGCGAGCCAGTTGCTCGACGACGTCGGCGGCGGCCCGCTGACCTTGCCCGAGGCCCCCCACCTCGGTGGCGCTCATCAGGCCCAGCAGGCCAGCGGCGGACAGCGCCTGGACCGCCTGACGGGGATAGGCGCCGGTGCGGTCGACCTCCTCGGCGAGCGGGCCCACGACCTCGGCGAGGATCGTGGGCAGCGCGGCCAGGGCTTCGGCCGGCGCGACGGCAGTGGTTGGCACGGGTTCCTCCAAGGTGTCTCGGCGTCTGACGACTGGTGGGATCGCCGGCGCCTCGGAGGACGGACCTCAGCCGGGGCCGGTGATCGTGCTCGCCCGACCGGGCGAACGATGCGGAGCTCAGCGGCTGGCCATGGCCATGGTTCCTTTCTGGTGGAAGCGGCAGGATTCTGTCACGGGACCGGCCGGCAGTGCCCATTCGGAGAGGCGTGCCGGCGCGGATGCCGGTGCCGCCGGAGATCTGTCAGTACTTCCGCTCCATGGGGGCGTACAGGTCCCCGTCGACCGGCTTGTGGTCGAGTCGGATGCGACCGTCGGGCTGACGCCAGGCGAGGGTGTGGCGCATCCAGTTGGCGTCGTCGCGTGTCGGGTGGTCGTCGCGGAAGTGGGCGCCCCGGCTCTCGGTTCGGGCCCGGGCCGAGACCACCAGCGCCTCGGCCAGGTCGATCAGGTACCCCAGCTCCAGGGCCTCGGTGAGGTCGTAGTTGAACACCGACCCCTTGTCGTCGATGGAGGCCTGCTCGTTGCGGTGGCGCAGGTCACCGAGGACGTCGGTCATGCGGGCCAGCCCGTCGTCGGTGCGGAAGACCGAGGCCAGCTCGGTCATGCCCGTCTGGAGCTCCTGGCGCACCTGGGCCACCCGCTCGCCGCCCTTGCTCGCCTTCAGCGCCTCGATGCGGCCCCGCACCTGGTCCTCGGCCCCCGCCGGCGCCTCGGGGGCGTCGCCCTCCTGCACGAACGTCGCCATGGCCCGGCCCCCTCGCCGGCCGAACACCACGATGTCGAGCAGCGAGTTGGTGCCCAGCCGGTTGGCCCCGTGCACCGAGACGCAGGCGCACTCGCCGGCGGCGTACAGGCCGGGCACGACGTTCCCGGCGGCGTCGATCACCACCTCGGCGTCGACGTTGGTGGGGATGCCGCCCATGGCGTAGTGGGCGGTGGGCTGGACGGGGATGAGGTCGTGCTTGGGCTCGAGGCCCTGGTAGGTGCGGACGAAGTCGGCGATGTCGGGCAGCTTGGCGTCGATCTGCTCGGGGGGCAGGTGGGTGAGGTCGAGGTGCAGGTAGTCGGCGTCCGGCCCCATCCCCCGGCCCTCACGGATCTCGGTGAGCATGGCCCGCGACACCATGTCCCGTGGCGCCAGGTCCTTGACCGTGGCCGCGTAGCGCTCCATGAACCGCTCACCGTCGGCGTTGCGCAGCACGCCACCCTCGCCCCGTGCCGCCTCCGACAGCAGGATGCCGAGCTTGTAGATGCCGGTGGGGTGGAACTGGAAGAACTCCATGTCCTGCAGCGGGATCCCCCGCCGGAACAGCAGGCCGGGGCCGTCGCCGGTGAGGGCGTGGGCGTTGGAGGTGACCTTGAACATCTTGCCGAAGCCCCCGGTGGCGAACAGCGCCGCCTTGGTGGCGAAGACGTGGAGGTCTCCCGTGGCCAGCTCGTAGGCGATCACGGCCGCGACCCGCCCGTCGACGAGCGCCAGGTCGAGGACCATCAGCTCGTCGAAGAAGGTCACGCCCCGCTTGATGCACTGCTGGTAGAGGGTCTGGAGGATCATGTGGCCGGTGCGGTCGGCCGAGTAGCACGCCCGCCGGACCGGCGCCTCGCCGTGGTTGCGGGTGTGGCCTCCGAAGCGCCGCTGGTCGATCCGCCCCTCGGGGGTGCGGTTGAACGGAAGCCCGTAGTGCTCGAGCTCGATGACGGCGTCGACCGCCTCCCGGCACATCACCTGGGCGGCGGACTGGTCGACCAGGTAGTCACCGCCCTTCACCGTGTCGAAGGTGTGCCACTCCCAGGAGTC
>JAHWKL010000114.1 GCA_019347915.1 Actinomycetota bacterium | reverse complement strand
CCAACATCTGAGGGCACAGGTCGGTGCCCAGCACAGACCCGCGCCGCCCCGCAACACGAGCGGCGGTGGCGGCTGGCTCGCCGATGCCGGTGGCCAGGTCCAAGACGTGATGGCCGGCGCCGATGGCGGCCAGCTCGACCATGGCATCGCTCACCGGTTGCAACGCCGACTCGAACAGATGCCACCACTTCCGCCAACCCTGAGCGGCGTGGCCCCAGTGGTTGCGCTGCATCTCCTTGTAATCAGCGGCAGTGGGCGCCGTGGCAACCGTGAGCGTCATCGCACCTCCTCCGGCCAAGCGTGAGGGACGGGTTGTCCCGTTGACCAGGGACTTTTGTCCCTTCGGGACGGGAGATTCCGTCCTCCGCCGACCGAGCTGCACCTACTCCTGACGGAAAATCTCGCCGGCGGGGACACGAGCGGCTCGGCGCTCGGGGCCGGCCGCGGCGAGCAGCCCGATGGCGACGGTCACGGCCATCACGATGGACACCCATGGAAACGAGACAACGGCGTCGGGCTGGACTCCGAGACCGCTGGCGAAGGCGCGGTACGCGATCCGCCCCGCCGCCAGCCCAACCGGCGCACCCACGGCGAGACCTACGGCCACCACGCTCAGGGCCTGCCACCGCACCGTGGCGCGCAGCTGGCGTCCGACGCAGCCGAGCGCCCGGAGCAGTGCCAGCTCACGCCGTCGTCCCCGTGTCGCTACCGCAGTGCCCAGCACCAGCGCGATCCCCATGGTCAGGGCCAAGAGGAAGGCCAGCGCCACGGGGACACCTCGCATGGCCGCCAAGTTGGCGACCGTGGCTGGCCGGACCGGCTCGGGGTACACGAGGGGGGGCGTCGCGCTGGTATCCCAGGTGGCGAGCTCGTCGCTGATGACCCTGAGGAACGTCTCGGGGTCGGCCCCGGGGCGCAGGTCGATGGCCACGAAGCCTCCGGGTTCCTCGGGGAGGTGCCCGGCCCCATCTCCTGCCTCCTCGGCCGCACCGCGCAGCAGTTCGTCGAAGAACGGCCGAGGAAGCAGCGCACCGGTCCCCAGCGACGCTCGATCGCCCTGGAACGGACCAACTGGCGGGAGCACCACCAGCCCTGAGATCGTGGCCGGCCGGTCACCGTAGAGCGTCTTCACCACCACCTCGGCGCCCACGTGCAACGCCAGTCTCTCCGCCGTCAGGGCCCCGAGGGCGATCTCGTCGCTGGCGACGGGCAGCTTCCCCTCGACCACCGGCAGGCGCATGGCATCGAACCCGGTGCGCCCGGCCACGGAAGGCATGGTCTCGCCGTTGATCGTCAGAGAGCTCCAGACGCTGGCCAGGCCCCACCTGGCCACCTCGGGACGGTCGAGCGTCGCTGCGATCGCCTCGGGGTCCGTGGTACCTCCGTACCCCAAGTCGATGGTGGCGGCGATGTCGTATGGCCAGCCGAACCGTTCGGGCCTGGAAACCAGGGCGGCGAGGCTGGTGCTGAACACCACCACCGCCAGCACGGCGCTCACCGCCGCCACCGCGCCGATCAATAGAGCTCGAGCGGCTCCACCGTTCGCAGCCGACCGCACGCCGAGGATGAGTGGAGGGCTGTGCGCGGCCACCACGCTCGGCCGCCGTGATCCGCCTCGCGGTGGCGCGTGCCGCTGGCAGCTTGAGGCGGTTCCAGCGACCAGGATGAGGCCGACCGCCAGTACCACGGCCGATCCCCCCAGCAGCGACAGGACGACTGAAAGGGAGAGCCCGAAGCGACCGGCAGGCTCGATCAACCGGGCGCTCGCCACCGGGCCGAGCGCCGATGTCAGCCAGCCCACGACCAGGGACCCCCCGAGTCCGACGGCTGTGGCCGCCGCCAGGGGCAGGAAGATGCCGGCCGTGCGCGTGGCTCGAGTGGCGCCGAGGTCGCGCCAGATCCCGGCTGCTTCCTCCTGACGTCTGGCGATGCGCACCGCTGCCAACACGACGACGACGATGGTCGAAGCTGCCGCCCCGACGCCGAACAGCTGGAGCGCCGTCACCGCGGGCGCCAGCGAGCGTTGAACCCGCTGACGCTCCTCGGCCGTGACCGCGGGGATGACGTCGAAGCCGATGCCCCCGGCCGTCAGCTCTGCGGGGAGACGATCGTTCTCGGCCGTGAAGCGCTCCGCCAGCGACCGGGTCACCGCTCCGACGCCCCGGTCACCACCGTCGACGCGAAGAGAGAAGTACTGATAGGCCGTGGAGCAGTCTTCCGGCACGATTGACCGCGTGATCTGTTCCAGGGGCCGGGGGTCGTCGGAGGCGGGGTGTCTGTACCTGCAGTCGAACCGCGCAGCGACGTCTGGCGTGACCACGACCCGATGACGGGGGTAGAGCCCATCGAGGAGAACCTCGTCCGGGAACACGCCGATCCCCACCACTCGTGCCTCCGCTCGCCCCACTGGCTCGAGGAGGCGGCTCTCCCCCGGTCGCCCCGGAGGTAGGTCGTCATTTCCTTCCTCCATGCTGACCGTGTGGGCGAAGGGCGTCCTGCTGAAGCCGGACCAGAAAGCCAGTGGGAGCGTGTCGCCCACATCGATGGAGAGCGCCTTCGCCATCTCGAGGTTCACCACCGCCTCGGCACCTTGGCCGATCATGCGCCCCTCTTGGATGACCGGGCGATCCTGACGGACGTAGCGTCCATTGCCCGAAACCCGTACCTGGGTCAGGTCGCTATCGAGCTCGGCTTCGGTCCTGGGCTCCCCCCGGTCAGGAGTGGCCGCCAGGACCGAGTCGCTCACGTAACGCCTCACCCCGGGCGTCGAGGCGATGACGTCCTCCGCCCGTTCGGTGATCAGATTGGGGTTCACCACCAGCTCGCCGACTTCGGCCCTGCGGAGGTAGGACGGATAGGCGTTGTCCGTGCGTGCGGCAGCCTCGAGGGAACCGAGCGCCGCCCCGATGCCGATCGTGAGCACCACAGCGAGACCGAGAAGAGGTCCCCCCGACCACCGCAGCCCCCGCGCCAACGCCAGCCACACGAGCACGACACCAGACTAGGAATCGAAGGCCAGGCCCAGAAGGGTGCTAGCCGGCGTGCGATGGGGGTGCTCGCCCTCCCACGGAGCCGGATCGGGGCGGTGCTCCGAGTGCGTCGGACGATCATGTCGGGCAGTCGCGCTCATACCCGCATGGGGACGTGACGGCGAGCGAGCCACGCCAGCACGTCGGTTGACGGGACGGCGAAGGCTGCTGCTCAGCCGACGGCGCCAGGTGCCTTCTTACTCGGTCCTCAGGATGGTCGCCGCCGGTGTGGACCTCGCCCGGTAGCCCGGGATCGCCGCCACGGCGTTGGCCAGGACCACGGCCGCAGCAGCGATCCAGGCGATGGCGAGCGCAGGCGTGACCGGGCGAGCTGGTACCCCCAGCTCCCCGGCCAGGAGGATCCACGCCCACCTGCCGACAGCCACCCCGAGGGGCACGGCGACGAGCACCGCACTGACCACCATCGCCGTGGCCTGCACCGCGATGGAGGCCGACAGTTGGGCCCCGACGAACCCCAGGGTCTTGAGCACGGCGAGGTCACGACGGCGCCGGCGAACGGACATGACCAGCGCGTGCACGAGCGCCCCCCCACCGAGCACGGCGAGGACGCCAGCCAGGTACAACGGGGTCGCCTGGACTCGCTCGAGGTGGATCACGTCGGCGGGTCGCTGGGGCGCCACCGCCGTCTCGAGCATGCCCACCGCAGGATCGATGACGCCCTCGGTCAACGTCGCCGTCGCCTCCTCGGCGCCGACGCCGGGCTCGTAGTCGGCGACCACGAAGGGGAACTCGAAGCCGGCGCCCAGTTGCACGAGCGCCCCTCTCGTCAGCAGCGCGCCCGTTCCCAGCTCGGTGCGGTCTGCGCCGTGGTAGGTCCCGAGCCCGGGCAACACGGCTTGGCCGACGACTTGCAGGTCGTGAACTTCGCCGGTGCGGTCGGTGACGGCGACGGTGTCGCCGATGGCCACGCCCAGCCTGGCCATGCTCCGCGATCCGAGGGCGATCTCGTCGTCCCTCGTGGGGACGCTCCCCTCGGCCACCGTGACGAGGGGTTCGCCCTGCAGGGCGGAGAGCCCCACCGCGGGCATCGTGCGGTCACCCACCGAGATCCGATCGTTGATGCCGACGGACAGCCGGTCGACCTCGGGAGCGTTGCCGAAGCGACGCATGACCTCCGTGTTGACTCCCCGGGAGAACACCCCCTCCTCGTCCTCCGCGTACAGGTGCACGATGGCGTCCCACGGCCACCCGTAGAGGGCCGGCGTCGAGACCAGCCGGTCGAGCCCGGCGCCGAACGTGAAGGCGGCCACCACCGCACCGACGGCGACCGCGGTGCCGGCCACGGCGGAGCGCACCGGCACCCCCGTCCCGCCCCGCCCCGCCTCAAACGCCATGCGGAGCCCGGTGACCACGGACGGACGGGCACTGGTGGCAGTCAGCGCCGTGACCAGGCGACTGGGTGGGCGAGGACCCCGATCGGTGGACCGCCCCCGTGCCGCCCGGAGGACGCTCGGGACCACCGCGGACAGGAGGAGGATCACGAGGGCAGCTGCACCGACGCCCAGAGTGAGGAGATCGACCTCGAGGCCGAGCGCCGGGTCGACCAGCCGAGCCAGGCCGAGGGGGAAGATCGGCGACAGGGCGACGGCGACGACAACGGCGACGGCCGCTCCCGCTGCCACCACCAGCCCTGCCCGGACGCCTCCCGCCGCCGCCAGCTGCCATGCGGTCATGCCCAGGCCCCGAAGCGTCGGGTTGTCGACGTTCCCGCTGGACAGCTCCCGGGTGAGGGCCTGGCCCACCACGACGAGCAAGGCCAACGCCAGCACGCCGGCGAAGAGCGACAGCGCCACCACGTGCGGCCGGATGCCCCGGCGCATCTGCGTGTCCGCCGCCGCCTGGGTCTTGAACTCCACCGCCTCGCCGGGAGCCAGCCGCTGGATCGCCTCCTTGAGATCCCCGACGGCCGCGTGCCCACCCTCGAGTTGCACCATCGCGCCCCAGAAGAGAGCGGTGTCGCCGTGTTCGCGTGCGTACTCCTCGCCGAGCAACAGCACCTGTTGCTGGAAGCCCTCGTCGATGCTCACGTCGTCGTAGAGCGTGCCGATGCCCGACACCGTGAAGTCACGCATCTCCCCGGGTAACGCCCCGAGCTGGCCCGCCTCCTCAGCAGCCAGCACGGCTTCGTAGTCGACCACGAGCATCGGCACCGTCTGCCCCACGGCGACCCCGTGCTCCTCGGCGAAGGCGGGGCCCACCAGGACCTCGTCGGAGCTCTGCGGCACCCGCCCTTGGCTCATGATCGGACGGGCCACCTCCCGGCCCGCCCCGTCGGCCAACGCCAGCACGAACCCGTCGAAGCTCGGTTGCCCGTCGGCATCGACCGGAATCACCGGAACGCCCAGCACGGTGCCGACCGCCTTCACGCCCGGCAGCCCGGCGATGTCGCGCGGGGTGAGCGCCGACCGCGTGCCTTCGTCGGGGTTGACCAGCACGTCGTACGGCGACGCTTGCGCGAGCATCCGGTCGTAAGCGGTAGCCGTCCGCCGAGCGCCTGCCACTGCGGCGAGGGCCACCCCGCCCACCAGCCCCAGCAGCACCATGATCCCCACCATGGCGCGCCACCGGGACCGCAGCTCTGAACGGACACGCGCGGCGATGGCTCCCATGGGGGGTCCTTACGCCGGCGCCGACTCGCCGGGTGTGGACGTGACCGGAGCGCTCGGAAGAGGGGCACGGCCACTGACGCGAGTGCGCTGCCGCGGTGCGGACCAGAGCTCCAACGCACCGCCCATGGCCCCGAGCGTGTCGGCCATGTTGGCCACCCCGTGGCCTCGGCCCACAGCGGCCAGATCGAAGCCGGCACCGTCGTCGGCGACCTCGAACAGCAACGTCCCGTCCCGCTCCCGCAAGTCGATCATCACGCGAGCACCTGAACCGGCGTGCTTGCCGGCATTCTGGAGCGCCTCCAAGCAACAGAAGTACACCGCTGCCTCCAGCTCCGTAGGGTAACGGCCGACACTCCCGACGGTGACAGCTGTGGCGAGGGGGGCACGGGCCGCCGCTGCCTGGAGGGCCTCGGGCAAGCCCTTGTCCACCGGCAGGGGAGAGTAGATCCCGTGCACGAGGGTACGCAGCGCCCCCACCGTCGCCTGCACGTGGCGCCAGGCTCCTCGACCATCGCCAGCGCAGGCTCGGCGTCACGTTGGCCAAGCTGTTGCATCATGCGCGGCTTCACGGCGAGGGCCACGAGGTGTTGCTGGGCGCCGTCGTGCAGGTCGGCGGCCGTGCCCACGACGCGGAGATCGCCCTCCATCGACAGGAGGGCACAGACACCTTCGCGAACGATGAGGTTGTCGTCGGCCAGGATCACCGTGATCTCACGGTGGCCACGAGCCTGGTGCTGACCCGCCATCACCTTGCCCCCACTCGACCGCCGCCGGCGGCGGCGCACCGGGCGACGCGCGTAGCCTCACGATGGGTCCTCGCCGCCACGCTCTCGACCTCTTCGCCCTCCCTCCCGACTGCCATGCGAATTGCCCCGTCGCTTGTCCGATTGCCTACTCCGCCGTTGTCGCGCACACCGGCCGGATGTGGAAGGGCGGCACCCTGCATGTGCAAGGTGGTGCTGGCCGCACCTGGCGAGGGCAGGCCCCACGGTCGTCCGCGGCGGGCGACGTGCATACCGTGGCGGTGTGAGAGTCGAGTCGTCGATCACCTCCATCTCGTGGATCCCCTCGGAAACAGGAATGACAAAGCTGCCCTTCGAGATGGGCGCCCGTCCCGTCGGATCGAGTAGGTCTCGACCTTTTGCCGCCGTCGGAGTCGAGGTGGCGACTCCTTCCGGTCCGGCGCCACGACAGCTACGTGTTCTCCCGCCGTGGGGAACCCCACCCGCCGCCTCCCGGCGTCAGCATCCGAAGCACATCGCCGGCTTTCATGCGGATCGTGCATTTGTCAGGCAGCCGCTCCGCCCGGCGCTCGTCACCGCCCGGCAGCAGCCAGTTCTCGCCCGGCGCCCCCGGCTCGCCGCCGGCCAGGCCCCACGGCCGGGACACCCGACGCTCGGTGATGAGGGAGACCGTCACGTCCTCGAGCATGAGCAGGTCACGCTCGATGCCCTCTCCGCCGGGGCAAAGTCCGGCACCGCCGCTCCCCTGCCGCAGCCGGTAGCGCAGCACCCGCATGGGATAGTGGCGTTCGAGCGCCTCGACCGGCGTGTTCTTGGTGTTCGTCAACTCTGTTAGGGTTTGACACCGATGAGCGGGGAGCCGATCCCGACGCTGCTGTACATCCGCCAGAGCGTGACGCGGGACCGGTCCGAGTCGATCCCCACCCAGGTCGAGCGCTGCACGGAGGCGGCCGGGCACTTCGGCGCGGTGATCCTGGACACGCTCGTCGAGCCGCCGAGCACCTCGGGCTACAAGAACCGGGGCCGTGGGAGGCCGAGGTTCCTGGACCTGCTGGAGCGGATCCGCAACGGCGACGCCCGGGCGGTAATGGCCTACAAGTCCGACCGGCTCTCCCGTGGTGGCGGGCCGGGGTGGGCGCCGCTGATCGAGGCGCTCGAGGATGCCGGCTGCGACACCGACCACGCCGTGCTGACGCCGAACGGCTGGCTGAGCGAGTTCGAGATCGGCATCCGGGCGTCGATGGATCGGGAGGAGTCCAAGAA
>JAHWKL010000113.1 GCA_019347915.1 Actinomycetota bacterium | reverse complement strand
CACCGTCACCTGGACCAACCAGGACAGCGCGGCGCACACCGTGAAGGACAGCGGTGACCTGTTCCCGGAGAGCGACGAGTTGGCCCAGGGGGACACCTTCGAGTTCACCTACGACACGCCGGGTGAGTACCCCTACATCTGCGGCATCCACGAGTACATGAAGGGCACCGTCACCGTCTCCTGACGGCACGTCACCACCTACGCTCCAAGCCACCCCCGAGCACCCGTTCCGCCACGCCAGCGTGACCGGTGCGGTTGACCGCCCCGCCGCCGTCCTCAGCCGCCCTCAGGACCCGACGCAGAACTACTTGCGCGTCCGCAGGCCCTTCCACCTGCGAGGTTCCTCACTAGATCGGGCAAGTAGTTCTGCGCCGGGCCCTCAGCCGAAGAAGACCTCGGCCACGCCGTGATAGAGCTCGGGGTCGACGGTCTTCAGCTCGCCCACCGCCTCGGCCAGGGGCACCCGTACGATGCGGTCGGCCCGCAGGGCCACCATCGACCCGAATGCCCCGTCGTGCACGGCGTCGATGGCGGCGATCCCGAAGCGGGTCGACAGCACGCGGTCGTACGCCGTGGGGGTCCCGCCCCTCTGCACATGCCCGAGAATGGTGACCCGGGTCTCGTAGCCCGTTCGTTCCTCGATCTCGTCGGCCAGCACGTTGGCGATGCCACCCAGCTTCACGTGCCCGAACTCGTCGACCTCGGCGTCCTTGAGGGCCAGAGAGCCCTCCGCCGGCTGGGCGCCCTCGGCCACCACGACGATGGAGGCGTAGCGGCCCCGCTCGTGCCGCCGCGTGAGCGCCTCGCACACGCGGTCGATGTCGAACGGCTCCTCGGGGATCAGGATCGCCGTCGCTCCGCCGGCGATGCCGGCGTAGGTGGCGATGTGGCCGGCGTGGCGGCCCATGATCTCGACCACCATCACCCGGTTGTGGGACTCGGCCGTGGTGTGGAGTCGGTCGAGGGCGTCGGTGGCGGTCTGCACCGCGGTATGGAAGCCGAAGGTCACCTCGGTGGCGGAGAGGTCGTTGTCGATGGTCTTGGGCACGCCCACCACCGGTACCCCTTCCTCCTGGTGGAGACGGTTGGCGACACCGAGGGTGTCCTCGCCGCCGATCGCCACCAGCGCATCGACGCCCAGGTCGGCAAAGCTCGCCTTGAGCTGCTGCACGCCGTCGTCGACCTTGAACGGGTTGGTGCGGGAGCTCCCGAGGACCGTGCCGCCGCGGGGCAGGGTCCCCCGCATGGTCTCGATGTCGAGGGGCATGGTCCGTCCCTCGATGGCACCCATCCAGCCGTCACAGAACCCGACGAGGTCGTCGCCGTAGTGGCGCTCGCCCTTTCGGACCACCGCTCGTATCACCGCGTTGAGCCCGGGGCAGTCGCCCCCGCCCGTGAGAAGAGCTACCAGCATGGGCCCACCCTAGGTCAGCGGCCGGTCGACCTCGTAGCCGGCGCCATGGCGACCGTCGGTCGCCGCTCCGCCGGAGAGCTCCCGCCACCGGAGGTCGGCGATGCGAGCCAGCGCCGACAGTCGGGCGAGCTCCCGTGAGCGGAAGCGCCGCCCGGTGCGACGGAGCACCAGCGCCCGGCCCGCCGACGGCAGCGGCACTCGAGCCACGTCCTCTTCGGGCGCCGGGCGCGCAGGCAGCTCCGGTTCCACCACGGCGGTGTCGGCATCGAGGGTCCGTCGGGCGGACGTCGCCAGCGACTCCAGCAGCGTGTCGATCGACGTGGCCTCAGTCAGATGCACGGCCGTCTCCAGGGCGTCGAGCCGGGGGTCGCGTCGCCCTGCCGGTGCCCGGCGCACGTCGTCGACCTCCACACCGTCGACGGCGGTCACCTCCGCCACCAGCAGCTCGAGCAGTGACGAGTCAGGCAGGTCGACCACCAACTCGTCGACGGCCCGCCCGGCGGCGCGCTCGAGGATGTCGATACCGACGATCTCACCTCGCACGGCGCCCACGCGGCTGGCCACCAGGCCGAGGGCGCCCGGGCGGTCGGGCAGCTCCACCCGGACGACGAAGCGCTCCATGGCCGGAGGCTAGGGGCGAGACGTGAACGGCGGGTTTCGAGTGGCTACAACTTCGTCAGCGACCGTCGCAGGTTGCGCACCGCCTGGTTGATGCGTTGCTCGTTCTCGATGAGGGCGAAGCGCACGAAGCCGTCGCCGCCGGGGCCGAAGCCCACCCCGGGAGACGTGGCCACGTTGGCCTCGTTGACGAGATCGCTGGCGAACTCGACCGAACCCTTCTCCTGGTACGGCCCGGGGATGGGGGCCCACACG
Organism: Actinomycetota bacterium; assembly: GCA_019347915.1. Taxonomy (GTDB): domain Bacteria; phylum Actinomycetota; class Acidimicrobiia; order Acidimicrobiales; family CADCSY01; genus JAHWJR01. The sequence goes on along the minus strand of JAHWKL010000113.1, from coordinate 5,487 downwards.
AACATGGTCGCCTGCGGGCGGGGCACCTCCCAGCCGATGCGGGCCAGGCCGTCGCACAGGACGTCGCGCCGGGCCTGGTAGATGTCGCGTGCCTGGGCGGGATAGTCGGCCGCCTCGTTCATGGTGACCGTCGCGGCGATCTGGATGGGCTGGAAGGTGCCGTAGTCGAGATAGCTCTTGAGCTTGGCCAGGGCGGCCACCATCTCGGCGTTGCCGGCCATGAACGCCACCCGCCATCCGGCCATGGAGAACGACTTGGTGAGGGAGTACAGCTCGACGGCCACCTCCTTGGCACCCTCGGCCTGCAAGATGGACGGCGGCTCGTAGCCGTCGAAGCCCAGGTCGGCGTAGGCGAAGTCGTTCACCACCACCACCTCGTGCTCACGGGCGAAGTCGACCACCTTCTGCATGAAGGCGGCGTCGACGCAGGTGGTCGTGGGGTTGTGGGGGAACGACAGCACGATGACCCGCGGCTTGGGCCACGAGTAGCGGTAGCCCTCCATCAGGGCGTCGAAGAAGTCGGGGGCGCTGTCGCCGAGCGGCACTTGGCGCACGTCGGCGCCGGCGAAGAGGGGGCCGTAGATGTGGATCGGGTACGAGGGTGATGGAACCAACGCGGCATCGCCCGGCTGGAGCAGGGTCCACATGAGATGGCTGAACCCCTCCTTGGCGCCGATGGTGTTGATCACCTCGGTCTCGGGGTCGAGCTCGACCCCGAAGCGGCGGGCGTAGAGGGCAACGAGGGCCTCACGCAGCTTGGGCAGCCCACGGCTCAGCGAGTAGCGGTGGTTGCGGGGATTGCGGGCCGCCTCGGCCAGCTTGTCCACGGCGATGTCGGGCGAGGGCAGGTCGGGGTTCCCGAAGGCCAGGTCGACCACGTCCTCGCCGGCCCACCGGGCCTGCTTCTTGAGGTTGTCGATGATGCCCAGGGCATAGGGGGGCAGGCCGTTGATGCGACGGAACTCCACTCTCCGACGCTACCCCTCGGATGCCGCGCCGTCTCCGGGATTTCCCGGAAGCGCCCCCGCCTGGGAGCGGAACCCCGGCGCCGGCGCCGGCGCCGGCTCGCGGGCCAGCAGGGCGGCGCCGATGGCGCCGGCTCGCTCCCCGAGCCGAGCGGCGACGACCTGCACGTCGGGGCGGTGGTCGGGGGCCACCAGGCGATGGCGAAACGCCCGCCGCACCGGGGCGAACAGGACCTCACCCGCCTCCACCAAGCCACCGCCGATCACGCACCGGTCGACGTCGAGGACGTGCACGAGGCTGGCCAGGCCCACCGCCACCCAGGCGGCGAACGCCTCCACCAGCGCCGTCGCCTCGGCGTCGCCTTCGGCCGCGGCCGCCACCACGTGGGCACCCGCCACCGTGTCGGCATCGCCACCGGCCAGGGCCACGAGACGCGGCGCCCGTCCCGCCCGCGCCGCCTCCCGCCCGGCGATCGAGAGGGCGCTCCCTGACGCGTACCGCTCCCAGCAGCCCCGGCGGCCACAGCCGCACATCCGGCCCTGGGCCTCCACGACCAGGTGGCCGATCTCGCCGGCGAAGCCGGACGCCCCTCGCAGCAGCCTGCCATCGGCGAGGATGCCCCCGCCGATCCCCGTGCCGAGCGTGACCAGAAGGGCGTGCTCGGTGTCGCCCGCGGCCCCGGCCCGGTGCTCCGCCCACAGGGCACACGTGGCGTCGTTGTCCACCTGCACGGGAAGGCCGGTGGTCTCGGCCAGGGCCGGGCCCACCGGGAGCTCCACCACCCCCGGAAGGTTGGGAGCGAAGCGCAGCGTCCCGTGCCGGTCGACCAGACCGGGGACGCCCACCCCCAGACCGGCGACCTCGCCCACACCGGCCCGGAGCCGCTCCACCACGGTGGAGACGGCGGCCAGGACGGCAGGGCCGCCCGGAGGGGTGGCGACCCGCCACTCCCCCACCACCTCGGCACCGCCGTCGAGGGCCACCCCGAGGATCTTGGTCCCACCGACGTCAACTCCGATGGTCGCCGCCGGCATCCGGGCGCTCAGTAGCGCAGGAGGGCGCCGACGCCGCCCAGGACGTCGAGGTCGGCGTTGCCCACGCACATCTCCACACGGCAGGACTGGGCCAGCGCCTCCTCGACCGCCTCCTCGACCACGTCGTCGACCTGGCGCATCTCGGCCTGGCACGCCGGGCAGGCGCGACCGAGCCGACCCATCCAGCCGCACCCTTCGCAGCGCCACCCGGCGTGGGTGAATCCGGAGGAGACCAGGAAGGTCTCCACCCGCCGTTCCACCAGTGCCTGGAGGGTGGCGTCGAGGCCTGCCACCCCTCGATGGCCGGCCCCGGCGGCCTCCCGCAGGCGGGCCACCGCCTCGGCCTCCTTGCGCCGCTCGACCGTGGCCTCGACCTCGAGGGCGGCCTGGCGGATCTCGTCGTCACTCGCATGGACAGGGACGGCACAGCGGGCCACCACCCGCTCGCGCAGGTAAGGATGGAGGACCGACTCCAGCTCCGAGGCGATCTCGTCGGGTGCGCCGAGGACCAGTCGCTCGAAGCCCTGTTCCTGGAACACGCGGAAGGCCACCCGGGCCGCCGCCCGCAGGTGCTGGTGGGCCCGGGCGGCCACGTGGTCGCGGACCTGGTCCTTGGTGTAGCTGTGGTCGTCGTCGTCCCCTCGCGGGAGCTCGTCGGTCACCGCGCTCGACTCGACGAGCTCCCCCAGCTCGAAGACGAACATGCGGGCCCGCTGGCGGTCGACCAGCAGGACGCCGAACCGCTCGTACTCGTCCACCACCACCTCGAGCTGGCGCACCGCCGGGGTGTGGTTGATCACGACCTGGCTGCGCACCGGCACGGGGAGCTCGACCACCCGCCAGAAGTCGTGGGCCGAGCAGGAGAACATGGCCAGGCCCCGCGTCCTGGAACGGTCGATGCCACCTCGGACGTGCTCTTCGATCCGGCGGAGGTCAGCGGCCAACGAGGCGCTCCCGTTCGCCCTCGCCTTCGTCTCCCGCAGCAACCGGTCGAGCTCGCGCAGCACGTCGGCGTGACGTACGTGGTTGGCACCGTCGACGTCGAGGTAGCAGCTCGTGACCAACGCTTCCCGTCCCCGGAACGCTGCCAGCTCACGGATCTCGCGCTCGGTGATGGCGGCCATGGCACCTCCGTGTGATTCGGCGGTGGCGGAGCTGCGTCCGCCGCTGCCTCTCGGCTGGTCACCGATGGTAGGCCAGGGCGGTCGTCACCCGCTGGGGCCAGGGAGCGGCGACGACCGTCACGGAGCGCCGGCGCCGGCCAGGGCCGTTCGCAACCGGGCTGCCAGCACGTCGTAGTCGAACTGCTCGAGCGCACGGCGGCGGCCGGCCGCGCCCATGCCGGTGCGCCGGTCAGGATCGCCGAGCAACTGCGCCAGGGCGTCGGCGACCTCGGCATCGTCGCCCGGATGGGGCAACACCAGCCCGGTGATCCCGTCGAGCACGGCCTCGGCCGTGCCGCCACTCCGTCCGGCGACTGCCGGCACCCCTGCCGCCGCCGCTTCCAGGAACACGATCCCGAAGCCCTCCTGCTCCAGGCCGGCCCAGCGGCTGCGGCAGGGCATGGCGAACACGTCGGCCGCTGCGTACAGGCGGGGCAGCGACGCGTCCGGCACCGAGCCCAGCAGCCGCACCGGGGCCCGGTGGCGGGCCACCAGGCGAGCGAGCGACCGGGCCTGCCTGCCCGTACCGGCCACGGCGACGACAAGGTCGGGGAACGCCGGAGCGAGGCGGGCGGCAGCACGGACGAGGACGTCCATCCCCTTGCGCGGGACCAGGCGGGCGACACCCACCACCAGTTGCGCAGCGGGGCCCACGCCCAGCTCCTCCCTCGCCGCCCGCCGCTCGGCCGCATCGAGCGGCCGGAACCGATTGCCGTCCACCCCCGGCGGCACGCTGGCGTACGGCGGCGGTGAACCGGTCAACCGCATCACCTCAGCGGTCACGTAGTCGCCCCCGGTGATCACCACGGCGGCACCCTCGACGACCCGTCGCAACAGCGACCGGCAAACGGGGAGCCGGGAGGGCACCACCAACTCGGCGCCGTGGAGAACGACGGCGTACGGCCGCTGGAGCCGGGAGGCGACCAGTCCGAGCGGGAGGGCGGGATCGACCACGACCAGCGATGCGCCCACCTCGGCCGCCACCTCGTCGATGCGCCGCCTGAAGGCGGGGGTGGGCAGCAGCACCGACGCCCGCTCCCGGTCCACGCGGAACGGCTGGGCAGCGTCGAACGCCGGGGCGTGGGGGTGGTCGGTGGTGAGGACGGTGAACTCGTCCGGGGGCAGGCGTCGCCACAGCTCCCAGAGGTATGACTGGATGCCACCGACCTTGGGGGGGAAGTCATTGGTGACGAGGAGGTGCCTCATGACGGGGGTGCCAGCGGCAGGGAGGGGGGCCCTCCACGGCGGATGCCGTGCGACGGTGCCTGGTGGCGCCTGCTCCGGTCAGGACCCGACGCAGAACTACTTGCGCGTCCGCAGGCCCTTCCACCTGCGAGGTTCCTCACTAGATCGGGCAAGTAGTTCTGCGCCGGGCCCTCAGCTGCGCCGGCGCCGGCGCCGGCGCCCCCTGGCCGACGGGGCTTGGTCGTGCTCACCGGCGGATCGGACGGCGGCGAGCGCGTCCAGGGCGGAGGAGACCTGCTGTCCGGAGGGGCTTCCGGAGGCTCGGTCCCGGGCGGCCGGGGCCGGGGCGGCTGGGTCGCCGGCGCCCGCCGGCCGGACCAGGTCCTGGCGGAAGACGGGCGACCTGGGCTGGCGGCGCTCGGGTGCAGCGAACGCGCCGCCCGGCGCCTCGGACGCTGGCTCGGGCTCGCTCGGTTGCGCCTGGGGAGGGACGGGGCGGGCGGGGCCCCGGCGGGTGGCCTCGCCGTCGGCGGGCGGTGGCTCACCGATGGGTTCGGCCACCGCTTCCTTCACCTTGCCGGGAACCGGGACCGGCGCCGGCGGAGGGAGGGGCCCGTGCACCACCGGCCGTCCGCTCGAGGCCGGTTCCGTCGCAGGGGACTGCCGCTGCATCGGTTCTGCCCTCGGTCGTTGCGTGGGTCGGCCCTCGGTCGCCGGCGGGCGCCGGAAGATCCGCGTGGCGCCGGACGGACCCTGGGCACGGCCACCGGTCGGTGGCGGGGCCTCCCGCCGCACCGCCGGGGTGGGCATGGTCACCGGCGCCCGCCCCCCCACTGGTGCGGGGATGGGCCCACGCCCGGGCGGGCGCCCCGCCGCCGGCGGTCGTACCGGCGGCATGGGAATGGGGACGATCGGGTCTCTGGGCTCGAAGCGAAGGCCGCCACGGCCGCCGCCGGACGAGGGAGCCGGATCGGGCTCGTCTTCCGGCGCCGACGGGTTCCCGGCGTCGGCGGTCACTGGGGCGGGGCACTGCGGGGCGGGCGCCGGCCACCGGCGGCAACACCACGTCGCCGGGATCGAGCGCTCCCCGCAGGCCTCGAGCCAGCTCGCCGGCGCCCGGGTAGCGGTCCGAGGGGTCA
>JAHWKL010000112.1 GCA_019347915.1 Actinomycetota bacterium | reverse complement strand
GAGGGACAGGCGATGACTGGAGACAGCGTGGTCGTGGTGGCGCCCCACGGTGGCAACTGGGTGGTGCGCCGAAGCCTCGAGGAGCCGCCGGTCGGGACCTTCACCACCCGAGAGGAAGCCGAGCAGCGGGCCGGCGAGCTGGCGGCCGCCGAGGGCCTCGAGGTGGAGGTCCGCGAGGAGCCGGCCTGGGACCCCGAGCAGGCCTCCCGGGGACCCGGCGCCCGGGGCCCCCAGGTCGAGCTCGACCCCGAGTGAAGGTGACGAGGGCGTCGGGTCGGGACCGGCACCCACGGGGCGAAGCCATACCGGCCTGCTCGACTCCCTCGCCCCCATGTGGCCCTTCCATCGTGGTTTGCCAACGCCCGCCGAACGGGTAGCTGGCCGCGGTGCGCAGCCTTTACCCCGAACCCCGGAACCCGTACGCCCGTCCAGGAGCGCGTCGATGACTCCAGAGAAGCAGCCCGACTCGGTCCGGCGAGCGGAAGGCAAGATCGACGAGGCGACCGGAGCGTCCGACGACCGGCAGAAGTACGCCGGGCGCCGGGACGTGTCCGGCGACACCGATGCTCTCGAGGGCCAGCAGCGCCACGAGGCCGACCAGGCGTGGGCCGGCCCGGGGCTGCCGGCGTCCAGCGACGCCCAGTGGAAGGGGCTCCTGCTCGGCAGCCTGGTGGGCGGGGCCATCGGCCTCGTGCTCCTGCTCCCGGTGGCCTTCATCCCCTTCGGCCTGTCCCTGACCGGGCGGCTGCTGATGTGCGGCATCATCGGCGCCCTCGCCGGCGGCACCGCCGGCGCCCTGTACTTCGGCGGGCGCATGCCGGAGCTCGAGGGCGAGACCGTCGACGCCGACGGCAGCCCTTCGGTGGGGAGCTCGGCCCGCGACCGCAGCACCGACGACCGGGGCCGCTAGCGGTCACCGGGCTGCACGGGCACCGCCGCGGCTCGCCCTCCGGCGGATGCGCGGCTAGGGGCGCATCAACGGCGGCGGCCCGTCCTCGCACGTCCAGCCGAGGCGGGTGGCGACGCCAGGGCCGGCCAGCGCGCACTCCCTCCCCTTCATCAGCGGGCCCGGCCGGAACCTCGCCACCGCCGCCTGGCAGCCGGCGTAGTCGTCCAGGCGAACGGTACGGCCGCTGGGGACGTCGACGAAGAAGGTGTTGCCGTAGCGACCGCGTTGGAACTCACCAAGGCCGTGAGCGTTCGACGGCAACACCGAGTGGTCGGCGCAGGTGAAGGTGGTCCCGGGCAGCACCGGGAAGGCAGCCGGCGACGGGTCGTCCAGGATGATCTTGCTCGCTGGGGGGAGGTCCCAGATCCACGCGAAGACGGGGACCCCGACCGCGGTGAACGACGGGTAGCCGAACGGGAAGATGAGGGCGCCGGTCGGGTAGGGCCCCGCGTCCCGGATGGCGTTCAGCACCTGCAGCTGCTCGGCGAACGAGCGGTCGTAGCGTGCGGCGCTCTCGCGCGCCAACCCCACGTACCCGGCGCCGATGACGAGCGAGGCCACCACCGGCACGGCGGTGGCCCAGGCCGGTGGGCGCCGGGCTGCCCGCGCCACGAGGTGCCCGGCCACGGCAGCCGAGGCGTACACGATCATCACGTACCCGGCTCCGGACACGAGGTTGACCCGGTTCTCGATCCCAGCCGACAGGGGCCTCCCGTACCCCCCCAGGAGCGGAAGCGCGTACCCGGCCCCGACGACCAGCACACCGGCGGCGGCCACGGCCAGCCAATGGCCGAGCGTTCCGCGCTGGGGGTCGTCGGCGGAGAGCCGGCCGCGTACGACGGCGCCGGCCACCAGGACGGCCAGCAGCACGCCGACCACCAGCCCCCGCCACGGTTGGGCGAAGGGCACGGCGGCAAAGCTGAGCAGCGTCAGCGACTCGTCGGCCACCACCAGGGCAAACGGCACCTGCTGCTCCAACGGGATGGCGAAGCGGGGCAGGGCCAGGGCCACCACGGCCACGAGCGTCAGACCGGTGACGGCGGCATCGGCCACCCACCGCAGGGCCATGCCCTTCCATGCGATCTCCCCGCCGGGGTCGCGGTGCAGGTAGAAGGCGACGCTGACGAGCACCGGGCCGGCCACCAGCTCGTAGATGGCGATGCCGGCGGCGTAGAGCACCAGGGCCACGGCGTGGAGCACCACGGCCCGCCGGCCCCTGGACCGCAGGCCCCGCAGGGCGACGAAGAGCCCGACGAGCCAGAGCACGACCGCCAACTGGTTGTAGCTGGCCATGGCCCAGAGGCGGTTGGCGTCCGACCACGGGAAGAGCAGCACCAGCGCGGCCATGAGCAGGGCGTGCACCGGCGCCACCCGGAAGCTGCGGAGCACCGCGTACATGCAGCCCGAGACGAGGACCCCGAGCGCCACCGCCAGGGCCAGGTGGGGGGCGATGGCCGGGCGAAAGGCGTAGAAGCTGAAGGGGATGAGCACGGGCAGGCCGATGTGGTAGGCGGCCGGGCCGTCGGCCAACAGGTTCTGCACCTGGGCCAGGTAGCCGCTGCCCTGGCCGGTGGAGCCCGTGCCGCAGCAGGCGGCCAGGAACCTCGTCTTGGCCGCATTGCTCCAGTCGTCCATGAGGAACCCGCCGTCACGGACGTGGGTGCCGTAGACCAAGGCGCCGAGCGCGCTCAGGGCGGCGGCCACGAGCAGCAGCTCCCGCCAGCGCACGAGGAAGCCGCCGAGGATCATCCGGCGCCGAGGGACGGCGCGTGCCTGCTCGAGCTCGCCGGGCGACGGCTCCGCCGGCTCCTCTCGCTCGAGGCGGCTGGTCGAGGGGGTGCTCACGTGGTCTCCTGGGACAATCTCGGCGGCGCCGGCAGCCGTCAGTCCAGCAGCTCCAGCAGCCGCTCCGGCGGACGGGCCACCACGGCCCGGTCGCCGACCACGACGATGGGCCGCTCGATGAGCACCGGGTTGGCGACCAGGGCGTCGAGGAGGGCGGCGCGGTCGGCACCGTCGAGACCGAGCTCCCCGTAGCGGTCCTCCTTGGCACGGACGATGGCCCGAGGATCGTCGGTGCCGAGGAGCCGGAGCACCCGCTCGAGCTCCTCCCGCGTCGGCGGGTCGTCCAGGTACTCGATGAGCTCAGCCTCGATGCCCCGCTCCTCGAGCAGCCCCCTGGCGGTGCGGCAGTTGGAGCACCTGGGGTTGTAGAACACGCTGACGCCTTCGCCCATGGCCCCACAGCCTAGGTAGGCCAGGCAGTACAGGACCCCGGCGTGGCCCACCTGTCTACGTCCGCACGGCCACGCCCTGGACGTGGGGTAGGACGGGGAAGCCGTAGCGCTCCAACGGCCCCAGTCGGAAACCGGCAGCCTCGATGGCCTCCAACGTCCTTCGGTTCGGATGGCAGCCTCCGTGCAGCCAGCCCCAGGGCCGCTCCACCAGGTCCTGGCACTGGGCCAGCGCCTCGTCGGACGCCCGCACGTGCTCCATCAGCAGCAACCGGCCCCCGGGTCGCAGCACCCGGTGCAGCTCGGCCACGGTGAAGGCGAGGTCCCCGACCGTGCACAGGACCAGGCAGGCCACGACGGTGTCGAACGTGGCCGTGGCGAAGGGGAGCCGCTCGCTTCGGCCCTGCACCAGCGCCGCCGGCGCCTCCCCGTCGCCGAGGCGGTCAGCGGCCTGGCGGAGCATCGCCGGGTCGGGTTCGAGCGCCACGAGCACCGTGGCGGTCCCGGGCACGTGCTTGAAGGCTTCGCCCGTGCCCGCTCCGATGTCGAGCACCCTGCCCGACGCCTGCGTGAGCAGGGCCTGGCGCCGGCGCCCGATCTCTCCGCGCTCGGCCCGGCGGGCCAAGACGCCGTACCAGCGGGCGAACAGCGGCCGGCTGACACGGCGCCGCCCCCGGCGGGCGGCGGCCAGGGCGCACGCCAGTGTGCCGGTGGCAAGGAGGGCGCCGACTCTCGTCCTCCTGCGCACGGCTACGACGTCCGCCACCGGGAGCTCGATGGCGGGCACGCCGTACCACCGGACATCGCACGCCAGGCCCTCGACTGGTTCCTCGGCCCCGGCGACTGACCGGTCGCCGACGTCAGCAGTGAGCCGACCCGCCCTCGGCGGCGGCGGTGTCGTCGACGAGGGCGTCGAGCCGGGCGTGCTGCAACACCCGCCTGACGACCGGAGACGGCTCCAGCACCGAGAGGTCGGCCCCCGCGGCACGCACGCGGTTGCGCAGGCGCACCAACGTCCCGAGGCCGGCGGCGTCGAGGAACTGCAAGTGGGCCACATCGACGAACACGGACCTTCCCGGTTCGAGCTGCCCGTCGAGGACCTCGCATGCCCGCCACAGATCTGGCGCCGTGGCCAGGTCGAGCTCCCCCTCCAGGCGTACGTACACCGAGCCGTCGACCACGACGACGTCGGTACGAAGCCCCGCGGGCACCCACGGGTTCCCAGCCTGCACCGCCGACTCCTCGCCTGAGCAAGGGGCGACCGGCTCGCTGCTCGACCGAACGCCCAGGCGTCGGAGTTTACCCCTCGTCCGGCCCCTCCTGCAGGGGTCGTATCACCGCCAGCTTGCGGGATCGGCGCCGCCGGGTGCGTCTCCTCAGGCGTCCCCCCCGCTGGGCGGCGTGCCCTCGCCCTCGACGGTCCCGGGCCTCCGTCCGGTGATGTCCTGCAGCCCGCGCAGGAAGACCCGGTTACGAGCGGCCAGCCGCAAGGGGGCCTCGTTGTCGCCCTCGGCCCCGATGTCCGCGCCCCCCTGGCGGAGTCGCTCCCGCACCTCGCGCACCTGGCGGTGGTCGTCGTCGTTGGGGACGGCGCCGGCGAGGTCCGACGCCACCTCGGGGCCCAGGTGGCGGTCGGCGATGGTCCGCATCAGTCGTGAGACGCCGACGTCGAGGTGGCGCACCGACGGCCGCACCGCCGTCCACGACGGGTCCTCGGCCAGCAGGTGGCCGGCGAGCGCCGTCTCGCCGGCCAGCTCGAGCGTCGGCTCGAAGTCGTAGAGCGGGTCCCGGGAGCGGTAGTACAGCGCCACCAGGGCATAGCGATGAGCCTTGTCCTGGACCTGGCGGAGGTGGTCGGCCAACTCCTCGTAGCGAGTCTGCAGGTACTGGACGTCGCCCGTCTCCAGACCGGTGGCCGCCAGCGCCATCCCCTCACGGGTTCCCTCGGTCTCGTCCTGAAGCAGGAGAGCCAGGCGGTAGCGCTCGTCGAGGCTGCTCGTCACCTCGATCAGGTACGTCACCACGCCGGTGAGGAGGGCGAAGCCGCCCCCCGAGGCGACCACGGCCAGCGCCTTGTAGGGAGCCGTCGTCGGGGTGATGTCTCCGTATCCCAGGACGGTGACGGTGACCCCCGAGTGATAAAGGGCGTCGACGAAGTCCAAGGTCCCGAGCACGGACTCGCCGCGGTGGCTGTCGAGGCCGCTGTAGAAGATCAGGGCGAAGCCGAGGATGAACAGCACCACCCACGTCACCAGCGTGGTGGCGATCATGGCCGGGCCGGCCATGGCCAGCACACCGCGCTGGCGGGCCTGCCATCGCCGGCTGAGGGCCACGAACACCACCCAGACGCCCCGCTGCGCCGCCCTCGCCACCGGTCCCTCGATGTCGGCGTGGGCCACGGTGAAGAAGACGTCGAGGGCGACGGCGCCGGCCACCACCACACCGATGACCAGGGCCACGATCTCGACGATGTCCATGCCCACTCCCATGAGGAGCCGCGCGCCGCGGCCCGGAACGCTGTCGGGGACCGTGCCGTTGTACCCACCCGGGGCACAAGACCGATCCCGCCGGCGCTCGGTCGGCACCGATGGACCTACGCTTCCGCCCTTGTTGGTGCTGGCGGGCGGACCCGTCGAGGAGGGATCCCGGTGACGTTCTCGCTCGTGGCCCGCTGCAGCGCCACCGGCCAGCTCGGGGTGGGCGCCATGACCGGGATGGTCGGCGTGGGCAAACTCGTCGCCCACGCCCGGGCCCGCACCGGTGCCGTGGCCACCCAGGCCATGATCAACCCGTACCTCGGCTTCGACGGTCTGGCGCTCATGGCCGAGGGTGTCGCCGCGCCCGACACCCTGAACCGGCTGCTCGAACGCGATCCGGGCCGGGCCTACCGCCAGTGCGGCTTGGTCGATGCCGAGGGCGGCTCCGCAGCCTGGACCGGTCCCGAAGCCCCTTCCTGGGCCGGGCACCGCACCGGCCGGGGCTACAGCGCCCAGGGCAACCGGTTGGTGGGGCCGGAGACCCTCGACACCCTCGTCCAGGCGTTCCGCCAGGCGGAGGGCAGGGAGCTCGCCGAGCGCCTGCTGCTGGGCCTAGAAGCGGGGGGCTCCACCGGCGGGGACCGCCAGGGTGAGGTGTCCGCGGTCATCTACGTCGTCGACACCGAGCAGTACCCGCTGTGGGACGCCCGGGTCGACCACTCCGACGACCCCGTCGCCGAGATGCGGGCGCTGTACCAGCGCTTCGCCGAGGAGCTGGTCCCTGTGGTGCGCCGGCTGTCGACCCGTCAGGACCCGCTGGGCCAGGCGACCCGGGACCTCATGCGCGGCGACGAACCCGGGACGTCTCAGTAGACGAACGCCGGTGGATCCCGCGGTGGTCAGGACCGCTCGTCGGGCGGGGTGGCCGTCTCGCCCACGCCCGTGGCCAGCTCCTGCTCCCGCAGCGCGCCTCCGGCCTCGGGATCGAGGGGAGGCGTGTCCATGCCGGCCCGCTGGCGGAACCCCTCGACCACCTCCTCGATGGCCTCGAGTGACGTGTGCGACGGGCTCCACCCGAGCTCGGAGCGAGCCCGAGCGGTGTCCATGACCGGCAGGCTCAGGGCCAGGTCCACCAGCATGGGGCTGGCCGGCACCAGGTGGAGGCGCCAGGCGGCGGCGACCGCCGCCCGCACGGGCCAGGCCGGCAGCTTGACCGGCCGGGCGTCGAAGAGCTCGCCCAGGGTCCGGGCGTCGACCACCGGGTCGGCGGCGATGTTGAACGGGCCCCGGACCGGCCTCAGCAGGGTCAGCCGGTAGGCGTCGGCGGCGTCGAGGCTGTGCAGCGCCTGGAAGCGCAGCCCGGGCAGGTCGGGGACGACCGGGAGCAGGTGCGGTCGCACCAGCCAGTTGGGCAGCAACGGGCCGGCGAAGAGGCGACGTTGCTCGGACGCCGCCTGCCGCTTGAAGATGAAGCCCGGCCGCAGGCGGACCACCCGGACGTCGGGGTGCAGGAGCTCGAAGGCGTCGAGCACCCTCTCCACGTACGACTTCTCCCGGCCGTAGGAGGCGTGGGCCAGCGCGTGGGTGGGCCAGCTCTCGTCGACGGGGCGATCCTGGGGCCCCGGGGAGTAGGCGCCCACCGACGAGGCATGGACCAGGGTGGAGACGCCGGCGGCGGCGGCGGCGTCGAAGACCCGGATGCTGCCGAGCACGTTGTTGTTCCACGTCTCCAGCTCGTCGTGGGTCGGCTGGAAGATCCACGCCAGGTGCACCACGGCGTCGGCGCCCTCGAAGTGCGACACCAGGTCGTCAACGGCGACGTCGGCCTGGGCCCAGGTGGTCTTGGGCGGGCGCCAGTCGGGGAGCCTCCGGGCGACGCCGACGATGGCGTCCACCTCTGGTTCAGACCCCAGGACCTCGATGAGGCTGGTCCCGACGTTGCCGGTCGCCCCCGTGATCACCACTCGCATCGCCGCACGCTCCAGACAGGTCGAGTCGCTCCCTCTCCAGAGGATGCCCGTCTTCGGCCGCCGGCACGCACGGGAGAGGCGCCGGCAGGCGCCGGCGCCTCTTCGTCCGTGCCGCTGGAGCGTGCCGCCCTACGGAGCGGTCGCCGGCCCGCCTGCGCACGGCCCGCTATGTCTTCGC
>JAHWKL010000111.1 GCA_019347915.1 Actinomycetota bacterium | reverse complement strand
GTCGCCGCCGAAAAGCCGGCCGGTGCTCCCATAGTCCGGGCCTTTGACCACCGGCGCATCGTGGCGCCGAGTTGCCGAGGGGCGACGCCGAACCAGCTCCGGAAGTCCAGCATGCCGCGTCCGCTCAAGCCCGTTCCCCGCGACCCCGCTCTGCGCGAGAAGGGACAGCTGGAAACGCTCAAGGAGGTGCTGCCGTATCTGTGGCCGGCCGGCCGGTTCGATCTTAAATGGCGGGTGGTGGCGGCGTTCGCCGCCCTCATCCTTTCCAAGGTCAACACCGTCGCCACCCCGTTCGCGTTCAAGCACGCGGTCGACCGGCTCACCGCCATCTCCGCCGGTGAGGCCGCGGTCGTTGCCGTTGCGGTGCCGCTGGCGCTGGTGCTCGCCTACGGCACCGGCCGCGTGTTCATGGTCGTGTTCGCCCAGGTGCGCGATGCCCTGGGTCCGGTGGCGCGGCGCGCCGCCCGGGCCGGTGTCCTCCCACGTGGCCGCCCGCGTGGCGATCATCCGGTCGGCGATCATTTCCATCGCCTCCGCCAGCGACAGCTCTTCCCACCGCGTTCCGTGTGGCCGGCGGTACTTGACCGTGTACTCGCGGTTCGGGCCGGTGACGAGCTCCTTGCTGGACGAGCCCCGCGGGCACAGCCGCCCCCTGGAGATGGGGCTGTCGGGGTCGCCCTCGATCTGCACGACCTTCTCGTCCTTGACGTAGACCTTCTGGGCGCAGCCCACCGCGCAGTAGGGGCAGATGGACTGCACGACGCGGTCGGCCGTCTTCGTGCGCGGTGTCAGCTCGCGCGAGCGCCTGGACTGCACCGAGCGCCCCAGCCCCAGCGGCTCGCGCAGCTGGCGCAGCAGGGGCGGCAGGAACTTTGCCACAGAGCCCATCGGCGCGCCATCCTCCCCCCCGGGCAAGAGGAAGGCAAACCGGCGGTCGCCTCCCTGACCGCGCCGATCCTCAGCGCAGGCGCTGGTCCATCGGCGGCTGTCCGGGCGCGAGCATCAGCACCGTCGCGTCGTCGCGCAGGTCGTCCGGTGAGGCCGCCAGGACCTGTGCGGTGAGGCTGGCCGCCGCCGAGCTCGCCGACCGCGAGGGCGCTGTGGCCAGCGCGCGCTGCACGCCCTCCAGGCCAAAGCGGCCATCGGGCGTGCGCCGCTCGCTGACGCCGTCGGAGTAGATCAGCAGCCGCTCACCGGGCTCGAGACGGCGCGAGCCGACCTGGTAGGGATCTTCGGGGCTCCCCACCCCGAGCGGGACCCCGCCGACGTCGTCGAGCACACGATCGGGGACGTTGAGGTTCAGCACCGTCTCGTCCGGCTGGCCGGCCAGCCACTCCAGCGCAGCGCCAGCGACGACGGCCGCCGTTCCCCACCGGAGGGGATCGCCCACATCGACGCTGACGGCCAGCCCCGACACGCCGAGGTTGGCGGCGGTGAGGGCGGCACCCACCGTCCCCGAGTGCAGTACGGCGCGGCCGGTGTTGGGACCGGGGTTGATGCCGGACGCGACGAGGTCCGGAGCGGGCCCGAAGGCGCCCAGGCGGCTGGCGATGACGATCAGCGCCGGCGGGGCGGCCACGGCGAAGGCGGGCACGCCGGCGAGACCGGGAAGCTCGACCGGCTCCACGTCGATGGACTCGTCGGCGTGCATGCCCCCGATGGCGGCGCTGCTGCCGCTGAGGTCGGCGCTGGGGGCGGCCACGACGAGGTCGTGGCCGGCGCCGGCCACCTCCCGGGCCAGGGCCACGATGCCGGGCGAGCCCACCCCGTCGTCGTTGGTGACCAGGACGCGCATCAAGCCTCGCCGTCGTCCGGGGCGGCGTCCTCGACGGGCTGCCCCGTCGTACCCGGGCCCGGCGCACCGCCACCACCGGCGGCGGCGACCCGGGCGGCGCCGGTGTGCTCGGGGAGCCAACCGGTGACCATGTAACGCACTCGCTCGCCGATGTTCACCGCGTGGTCGGCGATGCGCTCGTAGAACCGACCGACCAGGGCCAGCTGCACCGACGCCTGGAGCGCCGAGGTGCCCGTCTCGTGGGTCTCGAAGATGGCCTGGATGTAGTCGATGTGGAGCTCGTCCACGGCGTCGTCGAGGTCGTCGAGGGCTGCCGCCAGGCTGTCGTCGCGCTCGACGTAGGCGTCGATGGACAGGCAGAAGAGCCGGTGGACCTGCTCGCCCATCCGCTCGATGAGCCCCCGGACCTTGGGCTGCATCTCCACGCCGTACAGGCGTCGCGACGCCTTCATGATGTTGACCACCAGGTCACCGGAACGCTCGATCTCGGCGGTCAGGCGGATGGCGGTCACCACGGCGCGCAGGTCGGTCGCCATGGGTTGCTGGAGCGTGAGGAGCTGGTAGCAGCGCTCCTCGATGTCCAAGGTCAAGGTGTCGAGCACGTCGTCGTTACCGATGATCTCCTCGGCCACCCGCAGGTCACCCTGGAGAAGCGCCGCCGTGGCTCGTCCCAGGGCCTCGGTGACCATCCCGGCGAGGCGCACGATGTCGTCGCGCACCTCGTCCAGGGCTTGATGGAAGTTCCTGCGGATCTCGGTCGGCATGGTTACCGGATCTCCTTCGTCGCCACTCGCGGTGTTCCCCTGGTCTCGATCACCCGAACCGCCCGGTGATGTAGTTCTCCGTCCGCTCGTCGCCGGGGTTGGAGAACATCTGCTCCGTCCGGTCGAACTCCACCAGGACACCCGTCCGGGTGTCGCTGCGCTCGTTCACCTCGGTGGTGAGGAAGGCGCACATGTCGCTGACCCGGGCCGCCTGCTGCATGTTGTGGGTCACGACCACGATGGTGTACAAGCTCTTGATCTCCACCATCAGGTCCTCGATGCGGGCCGTGGCGATCGGGTCCAGGGCCGAGCAGGGCTCGTCCATGAGGATGACCTCAGGGTCGACGGCCAGGGCGCGGGCGATGCAGAGGCGCTGCTGCTGGCCTCCCGACAGCCCCATGGCCGATACCTTCAGCCGGTCCTTGACCTCGTCCCACAGCGCTGCCCGGCGCAACGACCGCTCGACGATCTCGTCCATGTCGCCCTTGATGCCGGCCACCTTGGGCCCGAAGGCGACGTTGTCGTAGATCGACTTGGGGAACGGATTGGGCTTCTGGAACACCATGCCGATCCGCCGGCGCACCTCGACGGGGTCGACCGCCTTGCCGTACAGATCGACGCCGTGGTACTCGATGGTGCCGTCGACCCGGGCGCTCTCGACCAGGTCGTTCATCCGGTTGAAGCAGCGCAGCAGCGTCGTCTTGCCGCACCCGGAGGGCCCGATGAAGGCGGTGATCTGCCGGCCACCGATGGACAGGTCGATGTCGCGGACCGCCCGGAAGGCGCCGTAGTACACCGAGACGTCGCGGACCGAGAACACCGGAGCGGTGGCGACCGGTTGGTCGCCCGCCCGGTCGTCACGGTGCTCGACCCGGCGGGCCACGGCGGGTGCGGTGGTGTCGACCGACGGCTGGTCGACGGTGCCCTGGGTCTCGGAGGTCACGTCACCTTCTCTTCTCATAGCGGTCTCGAAGCAGGATGGCAGCTGCGTTGGCCAACAGCACCACCACCAGCAGGACAACGATCGCCGCCGGCGCCAGCGACTGCTGGAACTCGTCCTGGGGACGGCCCGCCCACGTGGTGATGATGATGGGCATGGCGGTGAAGCGCTCCTGCAGGGCCTCGAAGACGCCGCCGCCGCCGCTGGCCAGCCGGCCGGTCACCGCCCCCACCAGGATCAACGGCGCCGCCTCCCCGAGCGCCCGGGCCAGCGACAGGATGGTGCCGGTGAGGATGCCGGGCACGGCGTAGGGCAGCACGTGCGAGCGCACCACCTCCCAGCGGGTGGCGCCCACGCCGAAGCCCGCCTCCCTGATGCTGTCGGGCACCGCCCGGATGGCCTCGGCCGAGGTGATGATGACGATGGGCAGCACCAGGATGGCCAGGGTCATGCCCGCCGACATGACCGTCCGGCCACCGGTCAGCGGCCCGCCGCCGAGCCAGTCGGGCAGGGTCGCCAGGGCCCCCACGAAGATGGCCAGCCCGAGGATGCCGTAGACCACCGACGGCACCCCGGCCAGGTTGCGGATGTTCACGTCGACGAGGCGGGTGAACCGGCTGCGGGGCGCGTACTCCTCGAGGTAGATGCCGGCGGCGATGCCGATCGGGAAGGCCAGCAGCACCACGAACACGGCGATGTAGGCCGAGCCCCGCAGGCCCTGGGAGATGCCGGCGGCCTCGGGTCGCGACTGGAGCGTGCCCGACAAGAAGCTCCCCAAGCGGGTGGTGAGCACGCTCCAGGCCCCGGCGACCACGTCGACCAGGAGCACCACCAGGATGAGGACCGACAGCAGCAGTGCCCCCAGCAGGAGAACCTTGAACACGGTACCGCTCAGATCGAGCCGGCGCCCCTCCAGCCGGCGGCGGACGGCGTCGGTGGTGGCGGTGGTGCTGACGAGGGCCATGGCGAGCGACCTCAGTACCGCTGGCGCACGCGGCGCACGAAGCGGTCGGCGAACAGGTTGAGCGAGAAGGTGACGAGGAACAGCAGGCTGCCGACGAAGAACAGGCTCTGGAAGGTGAGCCCGGCGCCCTTGACCGCGTCGGTGCCCGCCGCCTGCGAGGCCATGGCCGCGGTCATGGTCAGTCCCGGGCCGAAGACCTCGGTGGTGAACAGAGACCCGCCGCCGGCGCCGGCGGCGATGAACACCACCATGGTCTCGCCGATGGCCCGGGAGACGGCGATGATGAACGCCGCCACCAGGCCCGACACGGCGGCGGGGATGACCACCCGCACCGACGTGGTGATCTTGCGGGCGCCCATCCCGTAGGAAGCCTCGCGCAGGGCCCCCGGCACCGACCGCATGGAGTCCTCGGCCACCGAGGCCACGAGAGGCAGGGTAAGGATGCCCACCCCCACGCCGGCGGCGGCCAGGTTGAAGAGCTGAGCGTCGTCGTTCAGGCGTTGGATGATCTCGGGGGAGATGAACACCAGGGCGAAGAAGCCCAGCACCACGCTGGGGATGCCGGCCAGCACCTCGAGCACCGGCTTGAGCACCCGGCGCACCCTCGGTCGGGCGTACTCCGCCAGGTAGACGGCCGCGCCCATGCCGAGGGGGACGGCGACGGCCATGGCGATGGCGGTGACGAGCAGGCTCCCCACGAACAGCGTCTTGACGTCGTAGATGCCTCGCCGGGGAAACCATCCCTCGCTCCAGACGGCGGACCAGTCGACCTGGGTCACGAAGGTGAGGGTCTCCCGGGCCAGGGAGAGGACGATCAGGGCGCTGATCAGGATCGACACCGTGGCCGCGGCCAGGAACGCCCGGCGCACCACGCGCTCCCGGCGCTGCCGGCGGGGGTCCCCCCGCAGGTCGGTGGCGGTCAGTGGCGTGTCGACCCGCGTGCTCTCAGCCATCGCTCACTCCGCCCTCGCTGCCATGGGGTTTCCCGGTGCCTCAGCCCTGGCGCGTCCCAGTCTCGCGTGTCTCCCAGACGTCGATCGTCTCCTGCAGCTCCCCGTCCTCCAGCGCCACGTAGCCCACCTCGGCGACCGCCTCGATGCCGTCACCGAGGTAGAAGTCGACGAAGGCGGGGATGGCCGGGTTGGCCTCTGCCCGTTCCAGGTTCACGTAGATGAACAGGGGCCGGCTCAGCGGGTACGACCCGTCGGCGATGGTCTCCTCGGTGGGAGCGACGCAACCGTCGCCGCCGTCGACCTCCAGCGCCTTGACCGACCCCTCGTTCTCGGCGGCGAAGGCGTAGCCCACCCAGCCGAAGGAGCTGTCCGTGCCGGTGATCCCGGCGATGATCTGGTTGTCGTCGCCCTGGGAGGAGTAGTCGGGACGGGTCATGGGCTCCTGGCCGCGCTCGCCGGCGATGTCCTCCAGGGCGATCTCGACGAAGCTGTCGTAGGTGCCCGACTCCTCACCGGGGGCGGTGATGTTGAGGGGAGCATCGGGGAGCTCGGTGTCCGACCCCAGCTCCCGGGCGAGCGGCTGGGCGTCGCTCCAGTTGCTGAAACCCTGCGACTCGGGCCCGACCAAGGCGTACAGGTCCTCGAAGGTCAGGCACTCGACCGCGTCGTTGGCCGGATGGGTCAGCACCGCCAACCCGTCGATCCCCACCTTGAGCTCGACGAACTCGATGCCGGCCGCCTCGCACGCCTCGATCTCGTCGGGTCTGATGGGCCGGGAGGCGTTGGCGATGTCGGTGTCACCCCGGCAGAAGAGCTCGAAGCCGTCACCGGTGCCAGGCCCGTCGACGTCGACGTTGACGCTGGGCTCGACGTCGGCGAAGAGCTCGGCCACCCGGATGGTGATGGGCTCGACGGTCGACGAACCGGAGATGCTGATGTCGCCCTGCGCCCCCTCTCCCCCGCCACCGCCGATGGCGGGATCGGCGTTGGGGCTGTCACCGCCGCCGCAGGCGACAGTGAGCACGGCCAGGGTGAGGACAATGACGAGCAACCGGGCCGGTGAGTGCCGGACGACGTGAGGCAAGGTTCCTCCTGGTCGGGTCGATGGGGCGGCCGCAGGGTTCGGCAGCTCCGTTCGCACCGTAGGCACGGCTGGTGACGGCCACCGGACCTCGAGATGAACGCCGGATGAACGAGCCGGAAAACGTTGAAGCGGCCCGGTTAGGGTCTGCCCGTGGCCAATGCCCTCGAGCACGAGGTGAAGCTGGGGGCCGGTGACGAGTTCCACCTGCCGGACCTGACCGGGGTGGTGGAGGGCGCGACGACGGTGACCCTGCCCGAGCGCCGGCTGGAAGCCGTCTACTACGACACCGCCGACCTGCGCCTGGCCCGCTGGGGCGTCAGCGTGCGCTTCCGCTGGGAGGACGACGACGAGGAGCGGGGCCGGTGGACGGTCAAGCTGCCCGACGACGACGGTGACGGCGGCGGCGACGGAGCCCTGCGGCGCCGGGAGAGCACCTTCGCCCTTCCCCGCCATCCCGTTCCCGACGAGGTCTCCAGCCTGGTACGGGCCTACGTGCGGTCGGCCTCGCTGACCCCCGTCGCCCACCTCGCCACCCGCCGGCAGCGGCTGGAGCTGCGGGACGCCACCGGGAACCGCCTGGGCGAGGTGGCCGACGACGAGGTCTCGGTGCGCCAGGACGATCACGTCGCCGCCAGCTTCCGGGAGATCGAGGTGGAGGTCGACGAACGCACCCCGCCGAGCGTCCTCGACGCCGTGGTGGGACAACTGCGGGAGGCCGGTGCCGGGGCGCCCGATCCCACCCCCAAGGTGGTCCGAGCCCTCGGCCGCCCCGCCGCCGCTCCCCCCGAGGTGGTGCCGGTGGCGCTCGACGACGACGCCACCGCCGCCGACCTGGTGCGTGCCGCCCTGGCTGCCGACCTGACCAAGCTGCTGACCCACGACCCGCGGCTGCGCCGCAGCCGCCACCCCGACGACCTGCGCAAGGCCAGAGTGGCCATGCGCCGCCTGCGCTCCGACCTGCGCAGCTTCGCGCCGCTGCTCCGGCCCGAGGCCAAGGAGCTGCGCCGGGAGCTGGGCTGGATCCGCCGGCAGCTGGGGACCAAGGGCTACCTGAGCCACGTCGCCACGCTGGTCGGCTCCGCCTTCGTCGACGAGTTCGTCGCCGTGCACATGACTTGGGGCGCGGTGAACGAGCTGTCGACCCTCACCGGTTACCACGCGCTCATCGACCAGACGGACCACCCGGTCCTGCGGGACATGCTCGCCGCGGTCATCAAGGACGAACGCCGGCACTTCGCGTTCTACCGGGCCCAGGCGCGGCTGCGCCTGCAGCGCAGCGCCCGCGCCCGCACGGTCACCCGCTGGGCGATGGAGAACCTGTGGGCGCCGGTCGGCACCGGGGTTCGGCCGCAGGAGGAGACCGACTTCGTGATCGTCACCTTGTTCGGGGACGAAGATGGCGCGGAGCGGCTGGAGGACATCGACGACACGATCCGTGACCTGCCGGGCTTCGAGGACGCCACCCTGCTCCGCCATGCTCGGCTGGACGCCATGAAGAGGATGCCGCCTACGAGAGCCACCGGGCTCGGGTCGGACCGTGCCCTCGAGCGG
>JAHWKL010000110.1 GCA_019347915.1 Actinomycetota bacterium | reverse complement strand
TGGGGCTTGCTGCGCACCGAGGCCCACTCGGGAAGCACCCGCTCGACCAGGTGTCGCTGGTCGAGCGCTTCGATCACGGGCACGGCGGCGGGACCGGTGGCGAGCAGGTCGACGAGGGCGGTCCGGGCGCCGTCGGGCCACCGGCCGGCGAGCACGGGCGCCGACGCCGCCAGCCGGTCGAGCGAGGAGCGGTCGATGGGCACCTCGGCCCGGGCGGCGGCAGCCGCCGTCCGCAGGACCAAGGTGCCGTCGGCAGCCGGGTCGACGCTCGCCTCCAGGTGGACCTCGCCGTCCCGCAGCACCAGGTCGGGACCGAGGGGGCGGTCGCGCCGGAACACCCGGCCAGGGGGGCCCGCCAGCGAGGACGAGAGCCGGTGCCACGCCTCGTCGGAGATCCACGTCACGGTGCGGGCGGCGCCGGACAACCGGTTCATGAGGGCGTCGGCGTCGGCCTCGCCGAGGGCGGCGGCCACCTCGTCCTGGCGTTCGAGCAGGAGGTCGTCCGACGCCCGCCCCGTCGCCCGGTGGAGACCGACCCGCACGGCGAGGAGGACCTCCTCGGCCTCGGCCAGGGCGGCGACGTCGCCCTGGGCCAGGACCGGCCGGGCCGCCTGGGCCCAGCCGAGGACGTGGACGTCACGCAGGCCTCCCCGGCCCTCCTTGACGTCGGGCTCCAAGAGGAAGGCCACCTCGCCGGCGGCGGCGTGGCGAGACTCCGTCCGACGGCCCAGCTCGGCCAGCCATCGCCCGGAGCGCTTTCCCCACTGCCGCCGGCCCCGCTCGGCCAGGTCGGCACCCACCGCCGGGTCGCCGGCCAGGTGCCGTGCCGAGAGCACGGCGGTGGCGGTGTCCAGCTCGGCCGAGGCCAGGGCCAGGGCCCGTCGGGGTGACAGCACGGCGTGGCCCAGCTTCAGCCCTGAGTCCCACACCGGGTACCAGAGGCGTTCGGCCCCGGCGGCCACGGCGCCGGCGTCCATCCGCTCCTCGTGCAGCAGCCACAGGTCGAGATCGCTCCCCGGCGCCAGCTCGCCGCGCCCGTGCCCGCCCACGGCGACCAGGGCCAGGCCCCGGCCCCGCCCTCCGGTGGCCCGGTCGAACACCTCGGCCAGCCACTCGTCGGTGACCCCGGCCAGCGCCCGGCACGCCTCCCGACCCCGCAGCGAGCCGCCGATCACCGCCGCCCGGCGCTCGGCGACGCCGGCGCCGGCCCTCACCGCGGGAGCCGTCACGGGCTCACAGGGCGTCGTCGCCCATCTCGCCGGTGCGAATGCGAATGACCCGGTCGACCTCGCTGATCCAGACCTTGCCGTCGCCGATCTTGCCGGTGCGGGCGGCGGCCACGATGACGTTGGCCACGTCCTCGGCGTCGAACACGTCGCACAGCACCTCGACGCGGGTCTTGGGCACGACGTCGATGGTGTACTCGGTGCCCCGGTAGACGGCGGGCTTGCCCTTCTGGCGGCCGTAGCCCGACGCCTCGGTGATGGTCAGCCCCTTGACCCCGAAGTCGGACAGCGCCGCCTTCACCTCCTCGACCTTGTGCGGCTTGATGATGGCGGTCACCAGCTTCATCTGGTTCCGTACCGGCTCACCGTCGGACGCCGCCGGCCGCCGCCTGCTCGCCGGCCTTGCGGGCGGCGATCAGCACCGGGTCCCATACCGGCGAGAACGGTGGGGCGTAGGCCAGGTCGAGCTGGGTCGCCTGGTGGGCGGTCATGCCGGCGTGCAGGGCGGTGGCGACCACGTCGATGCGCTTGGCCGAGCCATTGCCACCCACGATCTGGGCGCCGAGCAGGCGGCCGCTCCCCCGCTCGGCCACCATCTTCACGGTGAGGGACGGCGCCTCCCGCAGGTAGCCGGCGCGGGTCGTGCTCTCCACCCGCACGGCGGTGTGGTCCAGGCCGGCACGGGTCGCCTCCTTCTCGCTGAGCCCGGTGCGGGCGATCTCGGTGCCGCACAGCTTCACCGCTGCCGTCCCCACCACGCCGGGGAAGCGGGCGTCGCCGCCGGCGATGTTGGTCCCCGCCACCCGGGCCTGCTTGTTGGCCACCGTCCCCAGGGGCACGTGCACCTTGGCCCCGGTGACCAGGTGCGTCGACTCGCAGCAGTCGCCCGCCGCCCATACCCCCTCCGCACCGGTCGCCTGACGCTCGTCCACGGCCACGGCGCCGCCCGCGCCCAGGGCGATCCCGGCGTCGCCGGCCAGCTCGCTGTTGGCGACCACGCCGAGGCCCAGCACCACCAGGTCGGCGGGAAGGTCGCCGGCCTCGGTGCGCACCACTCCCTCGTCGAAGCCCAGCGTTGCCGTGCCGCAGCGCACGTCGATGTCGTGCCGGCGCATGGCCTCGCTCACCAGCGCTCCCATGTCGGCGTCGAGCGTGCCCATGACCTGGGGCTCCCGCTCGACGACCACCACCCGGGCGCCCCGCTGGGTGAAGGCCTCGGCCATCTCCAGGCCGATGTAGCCCCCGCCCACCACCACGACACGCGAGCCGCCACTGTCGCGTGCGTGGGCCAGCAGCGCCTCGGCGTCGTCGAGGGTCTGCACCCCGAAGACGCACTCCCGTTCGACCCCGGGGAGGTCCGGCCGCCGTGGCCGGGCGCCGGTGCCGAACAGGAGCTGGTCGAAGCCCAGCCGGAACGTGCGGCTCGCTGCGTGGTCCCGCACCTCGACCTGACGGCGGTCGAGGTCGACGGCCACCGCCTCGTGGTGCAGCCGGACGTCGATGTGCAGGCGGTCGCGAAACTCGTCGGGGGTACGGACCACCAGGTCGTCGAGGCGGTCAACCTCGCCTCCCACCAGGTAGGGGATGCCGCACGCCGACCAGCTGGTGCGCCCGCCGCGCTCCAGGGCCACGATCTCGAGGTCGGGCCGTCCGCGCCGCGCCTGGGAAGCGGCCCCCATGCCGCCGGCGTCGCCGCCAATCACGACCAGGCGCTCGGGCACCTCGGGAACCGTACTCCCGGTGGGGCACAATGGCGCCGTGGGCGTACGCCGCGACTGCCGTCACTACTCCACCCGCACCACGGCGGGGAACGAGGTCGTGCAGCGCTGCCGCGTGGACGCCAACGAGGAGATGCCCTTCGCCTGCCCCGAAGGCTGCCTGTTCTTCGAGAGCCGCTCCATCACCGACGCCGGGTGGGAGCGCTTCGACGACGGCGACCCCGCCGGCGGCTGAGAGCGGCACCACCGGCGGCCACCGGGCCCGGGCGCCGGCTCAGGGCGACACCTCGGTGCGGTCGCCCTGGGCCTGGGGGGCGTGGGCGCCGAGCGTGGTGCCCAGGTCGTCGAGGAAGTAGGCGGTCTCGGCGTGCTGGCTCCGGTCGAGGCCCTCCAGCTCCTCGTCGGGGGTCACCCGGATGCCCATGACGGCGTCGATGAGCTTGGCCAGGGCGAAGGACACGATCAGCGAGAAGGCGATCACGGCGGCGCTGGCCACCACCTGGGCCACCAGCAGCTCGGCACCGCCCCCGAAGAGCAGGCCGTCGGCGCCGGCGTCGTTCACCGACACGTCGGCGAACACGCCGAGCAGCAGCGAGCCGAGGAGCCCGCCCACCAGGTGGATGCCCACCACGTCGAGCGAGTCGTCGTAGCCGAAGCGGAACTTGAGGCCGATGGCGAACAGGCACACCGCCCCGGCCGCGGCCCCGATCACCACCGGGCTCAGACCGCTGACGAAGCCGGCGCAGGGCGTGATGGCAACCAGCCCGGCCACCACGCCGGAGGCGGCGCCGAGGGTGGTGGCGTGGCCGTCCTTCAGCCGCTCGACGAGCATCCAGGCGAGCATCCCGGCCGAGGCGGCCAGGAAGGTGTTCATCAAGGCGGTGGCGGCCACGCCGTCGGCGGCCAGGGCCGACCCGGCGTTGAACCCGAACCAACCGAACCAGAGGATGGCCGTACCCAGCATGGTGAGTGGCAGGGAGTGGGGCGGCATGGCCTGGGCCCGCCATCCCCGGCGCTTGCCCAGCACCACCACCAGGGCGAGGGCGGCGGCGCCGGCGTTCATGTGCACCACGGCGCCGCCGGCGAAGTCGAGGGCGCCCAGCTCGGCGAGCCAACCTCCGCCGAAGACCCAATGGGCCACGGGGGCGTAGACCAGCACCAGCCAGGCGCCGATGAAGACCAGGTAGGGACCGAAGCGCATGCGGTCGGCACTCGCTCCCGTGATCAAGGCGGGGGTGATCACGGCGAAGGTCATCTGGTAGGCGGCGAAGAGCACGAAGGGGATGGTCAGGTCCAGGCCCGGTTCGCCTCCCACACCGGACAGGCCCAGGAACTCGAGGTTCCCCAGGATCCCACCATTGCCGGCGTCGCCGAAGGCCAGGGAGAACCCGATCAGGGCCCACAGCACCGCCACCAGTCCCATGGCGGCGAAGTTCTGCATGAGCATCCCCAGCACGTGCTTGGAGCGCACCATGCCGCCGTAGAACAGGGCCAGGCCCGGGGTCATGAACAGCACCAGTGCGGTCGAGACCAGCATCCAGGCGGTGTCGCCGGTGTCCATCCTGCCCCTCCGTCCCTCGCCGGCCTCCTTGGCGCCCTCAGGTTGGCGAAGGGTTGTTACCGGTCGGTTTCAGCGAGGTGAACGCTCGCTCACGAAGCCGACTCCTCGCCGGTCCGGCCCCCGAGGTGCTCGGCCAGGAAGCGCTCCATGGCCCGGTACAGGTCGAGACGGTTCTCCGGGTTGGCGAAGCCGTGGCCCTCGTCGTCCTTGACCAGGTACTCGACGTCGACCCCCCGTGCCGCCAGGGCGGCCACGATCTGGTCGGCCTCCTGCTTGGTGACCCGGGGGTCGTTGGCGCCCTGCACGACCAGCAGCGGCGTGCGGATGGCGTCGACCCGCGACAGGGGGGACCGGGCCCACAGGTCGGCCACCACCTCGTCGTCGGGCTCCTCCTCGGTGCCGGGATCACCGACGTAGCGGTACCACGAGCCCTGGAGGAAGGGCCGCCAGTAGGGCGGGAACGAGCGCACCAGGGTGACGAGGCTGGACGGTCCCACGTAGTCGACGGCGGCAGCGAAGACGTCCGGGGTGAAGGTCACCCCCACCAGGGCGGCGTAGCCACCGTAGGAGCCGCCGTAGATGCCCACCCGGGACCGGTCGGCGTAGCCCTGCTCGACGGCCCACTCGACGGCGTCGACGAGGTCGTCGTGCATCTTGCCGGCGAACTCCCGCTCGGCGGCATGGGTGAAGGCCTTGCCGAAACCGGTTGAGCCCCGGTAGTTGACCTGCAGGACGGCGTAGCCCCGGTTGGCCAGGAACTGCGCCTCCGGGTGGTAGCCCCAGGTGTCGCGGGCCCAAGGGCCGCCGTGGACGAGCAGGACCATGGGCAGCCCCTCGGGCTCGACGCCCTGGGGCAGGGTCAGGCAGCCGTGCAGGGTCAGGCCGTCGCGGGCGGGGATGCGCACGGTCTGCATGGGGGCCAGGTGGGCGGGGTCGAGCTGGGGCCGGGGCCGGAAGAGGAACTCGGCGTCGCCGGTGGCGGTGTCGAGCAGGAAGGTGGCGCCGGGGTCACGGTCGTCGTCGAACGAGACCACCCACCGCCGCTCGTCGTCGTCGAGGGAGATGCCGGCGACATCGCCGTGGTGCAGGGCGGCGGCCTGGCCCCACTTGCGCTCGAACTCCTCGTCGAAGAAGGTGACCTCGAGCCGGTCGACCATGGCCACCACGGCCAGCAGCTCGTCCGTACGGTCGCGCAGCACCGGGCCACCGATGTCGACCTCCGAGTGCTCGTACACGACCGTCTCCTCGGCGGTGGCCAGGTCGAGGCGCACCAGGCGGGTCAGGTCGGCGTTCCGGGCCGAGCCCACCCACAGGGCGGCGCCGTCGGGGGTGAAGCCGTAGACGTTGCCCTCGTCCT
The DNA here is from genome assembly GCA_019347915.1 of Actinomycetota bacterium. Taxonomy (GTDB): domain Bacteria; phylum Actinomycetota; class Acidimicrobiia; order Acidimicrobiales; family CADCSY01; genus JAHWJR01. Next base: position 2,229 of record JAHWKL010000110.1, on the reverse strand, counting down.
CGTTGGCGTAGACGGTCAGCCGGCGGAAATCCTCGTCCTCGCTGCCCCGGACCAGGATCTCGGTGTCGCCTTCGGGGGTCTGGGCGGAGGCGGCCAGCAGGCGGCCGGCGGCGTCGGTGTGCCAGCCGGCCACGTTGCCCGGGTTCTCCGCCACCAGCTCCAGCGCACCGCTGCCGAGGTCGAGGCGGTGGACGTCGAAGCAGTGGGGGTCCCGCCGGTTGAGCGAGACCAGCACGTGGTCGGGGTCGTGGTGGGGGACGTCGACGATGCCCGCCCGCACCCCCTCGAAGGGTGTCAGGTCGACCGAGACCTCGTCGGGTCGGGCGAGGTCGGCGGCGTGGACGTGGAAGTTCTCGTTGCCCCCCTGGTCCTGGGCGTAGAGGATCCGCTTGGAGTCCCTGCTCCAGAAGTAGCTGCGGATGCCCCGGGTGTGGTCGTGGGTCACGCAGACGTCGTCGTCGGCCCCCACGGTGCGCACCCACACGTTGAGGCGGCCGTTCTCGGGCGCCAGGTACGACAGGCGGCTCCCGTCGGGGCTGATCTTGCCGGCGGCCTTCTCCGGGTTCTCGAAGAAGTGCTCCAGGGGGATGAGCGGGGCCAGCGACAAGGGATCCTCCGGGACGAGCGGTCAGGGGAGAGCGGTCAGGGCGAGAGCAGCGTGGGGAGGCTACGGAAGAACCGGGATCGGGGCATGGCCCGGCAGCCTCGGGCCGTGGCCGCCTCCAGGGTGGAGTCGTCGACGTGGGCAGCGAAGCCCACGACCGGGACGCCGGTGGCCACCACGTCGGCGAGCACGTCGAGCACCCCTGGCCGGTCGAGGTCGACCACCACCAGGTCAGCCTCGGAGACCGCCGCGGCCAGGGCGGCGGGCCGGCCCACGAAGGTGACGTCCGACGCGGCGGCGGCCAGCTTGGAGCGGTCCATGAGGTCGGGGGCGTAGGCGACGACCCCCATCACTCCTCGCCGGCAGTGGGCTTGTCCCCGTGGCGGGCCAGGTGGGCGCGGGCCTTGGCCACGCCCCACAGCAGCCCCACCTCGTGCAGCGAGGGATCGACGTCGGCGAAGGTCCGAGGGGTCAGGCCGTAGTCGTCGTCGGGGAAGTGGCGCTCGTCGTACGCCTCGCGGACCACCGGCGGCACCCCGGCGGCGCGCAGCACGTCGGTGGGCCGGCGCACGGCGCGCCGCACGATGCTCAACGGGTTCGTCCACTGCTGGTCGACGTCCGTCCCCAGCAGCCGCCGCAGCTCGGGGACCACGTCGGCGGCGGCGCGCCTGCCCTCCTCGCCGGCCCGGGCCATGACCTCGGGGTCGGCCGACCCCGACCACTCGGTCAAGCGCTGACGGACGGAGCGCTCCACCCACGCCGGCAGGACCGCCTCGACCGCTCGGGCCAGGCGCTCGCCGGTGTCGACCTCGTCCTCCACCGTCCCATGGTGCCCGGTTAGGAGACTGGCGCGGCAGATTGCAACCGCCGCAGCAGGTACGGGGGGACCTCGTCGAGGGTGCAGAACAGGTGAACGGCGCCGTGGACCACCTCTCCCTCGAGCGGGCACGGGAAGAAGTCCGGCCCCGGGAGGGCCACGCCGACGTCACCGAGCGGGCCCAGGTCGAACACCACCCGGCCGCCCCGCACGGTGACGTCGGAGCCCACGGTCTGACCGGCGACGGTGACCTCCGCCCGACCCGGCAGCAACCGCAGGTCGGCGACGTTGCCGGGGAGGGCCTCCTCCAGGTCCTCCTCGGTGATCGTCGCCCTCAGCGCCACGCTGTCGACGTGCTCGAGGTCGACCTCCCCGTCGGCCAGGGCGCGCCGGGACACCTCGATCCCCCGCACGTCCACCCGGACGGAGTCGATGCGGACCTCGCCCCTGGCCACGTCATGGAGGGTGACGACAAGACGCTCGATCCGCCCCGTGGCGAGGACCCGGGCCACCACCGGGAAGGACCTGACCGCCGCATCGACGGAGGTCGCCTCGGGCACCTGGTTGACCACCCGCTCCTCGACGCCCTGCTCGATGCGGGGCGGTACCACCACCTCGGCGGCGGCGAGGGCGACCAGGCCGGCCAGGACCAGCAGGACGAGCAGCCTCACCCGGCAGCCAGCCCGGCGTTGAGGTTGCCGGAGCGGAAGCCCTCCAGGTCGAGGGTGACGTAGCGGTAGCCGGCCGCCCGCACGGCGGCCACCACCTCGTCCCGCCGGCGCACCGCCGCCGCCAGGTCGGCGGCGGG
>JAHWKL010000010.1 GCA_019347915.1 Actinomycetota bacterium | reverse complement strand
GGGGCGACGCACATTGGGGGAACCCTCCGGCCGCCAGAAAGCCGGCCCGGCCCCCACCACAAGACGGTCCTGAGGATCCAGCGCCCTGGAACCGCCGCGTCGGTGGAATCGCCGCTACCAACCCCCCACCGCCTTCCCCTGAGGGCCTCTACGGCGATCCTAGGCGGTGCCGTGTCGTCCGGAAGGTGGCGATTGCGGCGCGAGGTGGGTGAGAAAGGCCGTCCACGGTGCTACGCCGCGCCTCCGGACGCGGTTCACTTCCGTAGCCTCATGACATGCCTAAGCAGAAGCGCCCATTCCAGGTCGAGATCGAGGCGAAGCTGAGCGTGCTTGCTTTCGACGAAGCGTCCGCTCGCAAGAAGGTCGAGCGTGCCCTGGCTCCTGGCCGCAACGTGGCCACCGACGTGGAGGCGACCGGCGCGGTGTGGACCTACGTGACGACGCCAGAGGCGACCGGCGATGTCGAAGCGCCCGGTCAGCGGGGCGCTCCTCGGCGCCGGACAGGGTCCAAGCGGGCCGTGGCCTCGGCCACGGCGTCGAAGGTGGGCTTGGCATAGAGGTTGTGAGCCAATCACCTCGCCCGAGAGCTTGCGCCGCTGGGTGATCCAAGCTCGGGTCGATCGAGGGCTCCAGGCCGGCCCGTCGATAGCGGCACGGCCTCTGGGACGAGACCGGCTTACCGTGGCGTCGGGAAGGAAAGCATCAAGTTCCCTCTCAACGCCCCTCTCGAGCCGGGGCGGCGCCGAGCAGAACGCTCAACTCGTCCTCGCCCGATCCGTCAGCGTCGTCTCCTCGGCTGTAGAACGTGTCCAGGACGGAGGTGCGGAGCTTGGCGAGCGATACCGGGAGAAGTGGGCCAAGTTTTGGTGTCGATGATTCGTCGCGTCTGTCGATCGTCTTTGGGGACCAGTCCTTCGACACCGAGGCGACGGTGAACCATCGCTCCACAAGCGCGCCGAACGTCTCTTCGCTCGCGGTGCCGGCGCCACACTGCGCCACGAACCCGGCCAGTGCCTCCTGGGCTGCCCGCTTGCCACCCTTGAACGTCTTGGTCCTGTAGCAGTCCCGCCGCGTGACGGGGTCGCGGCCCAGGCCGAGAGCGGGCCTTTCAGTAGCATCCAGTAGCAGACCCGGGGAGGGTGGGGCCGATGCCTGGACGGATAGTGGCTTTGACCAGGTACTTTAAGAGCAGCCCCAACGGGATTCGAACCCGTGTCTCCACCTTGAGAGGGTGGTGTCCTAGGCCACTAGACGATGGGGCCGTACCGGTGCCCGGGGGCGAGGCCTCAGGCACGGAGCTCGGGGGGGAGGACTCGAACCCCCAATGTCTGGACCAGAACCAGATGTGTTGCCGATTACACCACCCCCGAACGGGTGGACGGCCAGACTACCGGTCCCGGACCTCCGTGCGCACCCGAGTGACGCGCTCGTCGAGGTCAACCAGCCGACGGTGGCCGATGATGCGGCCCGCCGCCACGGCCACGGTCTCACGTCCCATCCGGACGAGCTCGGTGGTCCCGCCCTCGGAGGTGCCCGGCGCAGGGGAGGCGTGGCCTTCGAGGCCCACCTCCGCGGCGATCCGCTCGGTGCGGAAGGCGTGGTAGGGGCTGGACACCAGCACCACCTCCTCGATGCCTTCCTCCTGGAGGAACCGGGCCGTCGAGGCCAGGCTCTCCCAAGAGTTCAGGCCAGCGGTCTCCAGGCGGAGGGACGACTCCGGTATGCCGCGGCTGATCAGGTAACCCGCCGCCGCCGAAGCCTCGGTGGCCCGGTCGCCGGGGCGCCGCCCGCCGGTGACCGCCACCACGGGCGCCACCTTGCGTTCGAACAGGTCGATGGCGTGGTCCAGCCGGGCCCGTAACACCGGTGAGGGCGTTCCGTCGTACTGGGCGGCGCCGAGCACGACGATGGCCTGGGCGGGATGGACGTGATCATTCCGGGACGCCTGCCACACCTGGACGAAGGTCACGCCCAGGTACAGCACGACGGCACCGACGACCAGCAGGGCCACCTTCACGCCGAGGCGCAGCAGGCGGACCACGGTCAGAGGCGGGACCGGGCGGCGCGCAGCCGAGCCAGGGTCCGGTCGCGTCCCAGCACCTCGAGCGACTCGAACAGCGGCGGCCCGACCGAGCGGCCCGTGACCGCCACCCGCACCGGCGCCTGCGCCTTGCGCAGGTTGAGGCCGAGGTCCTCGCCCACCGACCGCAGCGCCGCCATGAGGTCGTCGCTGGTCCACGAGGTGTGCTCGTAGGCGGCAATGGCAGCATCGAGCACGGCGGCCGCCTGGTTGGACATGGCCTTGTCCCACGACTCCGGGTCGATCGCCGGCTCCTCCAGGAACAGGAAGTCGACCATGGCCGGCACCTCGGCCAGCGTGGTGGCCCGCTCTTGGACCAGCGGCGCCATGCGTTCGAACGCCTCGAAGTCGAAGTCACCCGCAGCCCACGGGCCCTGCTCCAGGAACCGCCCTGCCGCCCCGATGAACTCCGACGTCGACAGGTCCCGGAGGTAGACGCCGTTGATGTGGCGGAGCTTGTCCAGGTCGAAGAACGCCGGGGAGCGGTTGACGTCCTCCAGGCGGAAGAGCTCGACGATCTCTGCCAACGGACGGATCTCCACGCCGTCGGGTGGGCCCCACCCCAGGAGGGCGAGGTAGTTGACCATGGCCTCGGCCAGATATCCCTGCTCCCGGTAGACACCCACGGCCACGTCGTCGCGGCGCTTCGAGAGCTTCTGGCGCTGCTCGTTGACCAGCATCGGCAGGTGGGCGAACACCGGCCGTCCGGCCAGCCCCAGCGCCTGGCGCACGAGCAGGACCTTGGGGGTGGCGTTGAGAAGGTCCTCTCCCCGGACGACGTGGGTGATGCCCATGTCGGCGTCGTCCACGGCGTTGGCGAGCACGAACATCGGGGCCCCGCTCGATCGCTGGACGACGAAGTCCTCCAGGCTGGCGTGCTCGAAGCTCACCTCACCGCGGATCACGTCGTCGAAGATGGTCCGCCCCTCGTCGGGCGTGCGGAACCGGACCACCACGTCGTCACCGGGACGAACGTCGCGGTCGCGGCAGTGGCCGTCGTAGCCCGGCGGACCACCGCGGGCTCGGGACCGCTCCCGGACGTCGTCCTGGCTGCAGTCGCAGCGGTAGGCGTGACCCGACGCCAGCAGCTCCTCGATGGCCTTCAGGTGCAGGTCGACCCGGTCGGACTGGTGCACCGGTGGCTCGTCCCAGTCGAGGCCGAGCCACCGCAATGACTCGAGAATGGCTTCGGTCAACTCTGGCCGGCTGCGTTCGAGGTCGGTGTCCTCGATGCGCAGGAGGAAGGTTCCCCCGGTGTGGCGGGCGAACAGCCAGTTGAACAGCGCGGTGCGGGCGCCGCCGACGTGGAGGTAACCGGTCGGTGCCGGGGAGAAACGCACTCGCGGGCTCGGTTCGACCACCTTGCGAGGGTACCGGGGCGCTCACCCGCTCCCGGGGACCCGGGCGTGCTCCCATGCCCGGGCCAGCGCCATGCGCTCGGCCAGCGGCGGGTGCGAGGCCCACAGCCGCTTCCACCATGAGGGGTCGACGTCAGCCCGGTTGCGCCGGGCCAGCCGCCGCAGCACCGCCGCCAGCCGGTCGGGCCGGCGGAGCACCTCCAGGGCGAACAGGTCGGCTTGACGCTCGTCGGCTCGGCTCAGCCACGACCTCAGCAGGCTGGTGGCGCCGAGTCCCAGGGACAACAGGACGACCAGCAGGGGGAGCGATGCAGGGTCGCCGGCTGCCTCGGCGCCGGCCACCCGCAGCACCTCCGGCTGGCGCAGCAGGCCCCACGCCAGCCCGAACGCCAGCAGCTGGGCGGCGAGCACTACGGGCAGCCTCCGCCGGAGGTGGGCGTGCCTCCAATGGCCCAGCTCGTGGGCGACCACCTGCTCGATCAACTCGGGAGGCCAGTCGAGGATGGTGTCGAAGACCACCACGCGGCGGGTGCGGCCGAGACCGGCCACGTAGGCGTTGCCCGCCCGGGAACGCCGGCTGGCGTCGGCGACGAGCACCTCGTCGACATCGAGCCCGGCACGACGGGCCACCGCCCGCAGTCGCTCGGCCAGCGCCTCGTCGTCGAGCGGACGGAACCGGTTGAACAGCGGGGCCACGAGCACCGGGTAGACGAAGCCCAGGCCCACGGTGAGGCCGGCCACGACCGTCCATCCGAACAGCCACCACCACTCGGTGGTGCGGATCACGGCGTAGAGGGGGATCACCAGCACCACCGTGGCCACCGCGCCGAGGGCCAGCTGGGTGAGCTGGTCCCGCAGAAAGCCGGGGAGTGTCTGGGTGCTCAGCCCCCACCGCTTGTCGTAGACCAGCGCCCGGTGGGCGGCGAACCAGGGTGAGTACACCAGCGAGGTGGCCTGCAGGGCCAGGGCCACCACCACCACCTGCACCGCCCAGCTCCGCACCGGCAGGGCGTCGAGCAGGCGGGGCCCGACCCGCCCGGCCACGAAGGCCGCCACCACGGTCACGGACGCGGCCAGACGGACCCGTCCCAACCGCTCCAGGGGCCGGTTGTAGCGCCGGCCCCGGTCGATCTCGGCGGCGTCGAACCACTCGGCGGCGTCGGCGGGCAGGCGGCGCCAGTGGCTCGGGGACATGGGCCTGGGCCGTCGCTCAGCCGGGCGGCGCCGGCGGGCCGCCGAGGTGCTCCATCAGGAGTTGCTCGAGCCGTTCGGGCGCCGTCTCGGCGATCCAGTGGCCCACCCCGTCGAGCACCTCGAAGCGGTACGGCCCCTCGACGTGGTCGGCGGTGAAGCGTGCCGCCTCGGGGCCGAGGGCAGGGTCGTCGTTGCCCCACACGAAGAGGGTGGGCGTGGTGACCGGGCCCGTAGAGGTGAGCATGCCGGCCTGGTTCGCCCGGTACCACGCCAGCGCCGCCGAGAGCGCTCCGGGCTGGGTCAGCGCCTCCAGGTGAGGTTGCTCCTCTCCGGCGGGCAGGCCGGTGGAGGAGTACAGCCGGCGCAGGCCGGCGCCGTCGGCCGCCGCCAGCGCCTGGGCGGCCCCGGGCGCCCGGAACAGGGCGATGTAGGCCGAGCGCCGGCGCTGGTCGCTGCCGTCCTCGCCGGCGAGGGCCCGGCTCAGGGCGGCGGGGTGGGGCGTGGACAGCACGGTGAGGGTACGCAGCCGTTGCGGGTGACGGGCCGCCAACCGCCACGCGACCATCCCGCCCCAGTCGTGACCGACCAGGTGGAAGCTGTGCCCGCCCATCTCGTCGGCCATGGCCACCACGTCGGCCACCAGGCGGTCGAGCACGTACCGCTCGTCGTCGTCCGGGCGCGCTCCCGGCGAGTACCCCCGCTGGTCGGGCGCCACCGCCCGGAAGCCGGCCGCGCCCAGCGTCTCGAGCTGGCGGCGCCACATGGCCGACGTCTGCGGGAAGCCGTGCAGCAGCAGGACCAGGGGCCCGTCCCCGGGCCCCGACACCCGGGCGTCGAACGTCTCGACCCCCACCGGGATGTGCACGTGCTCGACCACCACCGTCACGACGCTAACGGCGCCCGAGCGCCGGATGACTGACCGGTGGCGTGCCGCCTGGGCCGGCTACAGGTCGTCGACGGACAGCAGCTGGCGCCACTCACCCGGCCACCGCTGCTTCAGCTGGGGCAGGGTGAGGCGCAGGGTGGCCTCGGGCACGCGGTCGACGATGGCCCGTTGTTCCCAGTACTCGTGGGACGCCGCCTGGAACAACGGCCGGCGGAGCTCTATCAACTCGGGCGGGGCGTCACCGAGAAAGCCCCACAGGGTGAAGGCCATGTCGAGGTCGTGGATCACCGGCGCCCGCCCGAACAGCGACGCCCGCTTGAGAGCCACGCCCACGCAGCCGGCGACGGCGTCCTCGGCGTGCTCGCCCTCGGCCAGCACCAGCCGGTCGCGGAAGTGGGTGACCAGCGTCAGGGCGTAGCCCTGGTCGGGGCCGGGGTGCCCCAGGGTGGTGCCGGTGGGCTGGCGGGGCCCGAGGTCGGCGGGCCGGTCGGCGGTCCACGCCCGGGCCGGAGGCAACGGGAGCCCCCGGCGGGGCTGCTGTCCGGGGGTGGAGGGGACGAACTCGGGCGTGGGCACGGTCAGCTCTCCTCGTCGGGCGAGTGCAACAAGCCGTAGACGAGCGAGTCGCTCAGCGCCTGCCACGACGCCTCGATGATGTTGGTGGACACGCCGATGGTCGACCACGTCTTGCTCCCGTCGGTGGTGTCGAGCAGGACCCGGGTCACCGCCCCGGTCCCCTTGTCGGTGTCGAGCACCCTGACCTTGTAGTCGGTCAGGTGGAGGTCGGCCAGCGCCGGGAACCTCGACCCGATGGCCTGGCGGACGGCGGCGTCGAGGGCGTTGACCGGACCGTTGCCCTCGGCGGTGCGGATGACACGCTCGCCGTCGACGTGGATCTTGACCGTGGCCTCGGTGGTGAACTCACCGTTGGCCCGGTGCTCGACCGACACCCGGAACGACTCCAGGGCGAAGAACGGCTGGCTCCACCCGCCGGCGTCGCGCATGAGCAGCTCGAGGGAGCCGTCAGCCACCTCGAAGTGGAAGCCGCGGTGCTCGAGGTCCTTCAGCCGGGCCAGGACGTCGGTGAGCGCAGGGGCGTCCATGTCGAGCCCGAGCTCGTTGGCCTTGAGCTGAAGCGTGGACCGACCCGACAGCTCGCTGACCACGAACCGCGTGCCGTTGCCGACCCAGTCGGGGACGATGTGCTCGTAGGCGTCGGGGGCCCGGGCGATGGCGCTGGTGTGCAGCCCGGCCTTGTGGGCGAACGCCGAGGCCCCCACGTAGGGCTGCTTGGGGTCAGGGGCGATGTTGACCAGCTCGGCGATGTGGTGGGCCACCGGGGTGAGCCGCTCCAGCCGCTCGGCCGGGATCGTCCGCACCCCCATCTTGAGGCTGAGGTTGGGGACGGCGGCGCACAGGTCGGCGTTGCCCGTCCGCTCGCCGTAGCCGTTGACGCAGCCCTGGACGTGGGTGGCCCCCAGGCGCACCGCCGCCAGGCTGTTGGCCACGGCGCAGCCGCCGTCGTTGTGGAAGTGCACCCCGATCGAGGCAGAGGTGGCGGGGATCACCTCGGAGAGGATGTGCTCGACCTCGTAGGGCAGCGTGCCGCCGTTGGTGTCGCACAGCACCAAGGCCTCGGCCCCCGCCTCTTCTGCCGCCCGCAGGACGCGGAGGCTGAACTCCGGGTTGGCCTTGTAGCCGTCGAAGAAGTGCTCGGCGTCGAGGAACACCCTCAGGCCGGCGTGGTGGAGGAACTCCACCGAGTCGCCGGCCATGCGCACCGCCTCGTCGAGGTCGCAGCGCAGGGCCTGGGTCACGTGGTAGTCCCACGCCTTGGCCACGATGCACACCGTGCTGGTGTTGGCCTTGACCAGCTGGCGCAGGGTCTCGTCGGTGTCGGCCTGGCCGCCCGGGCGGCGGGTGGAGCCGAACGCCACCAGGGTCGACGTGTCCAGGCGCAACTCGCTCGGGGCGCGGGCGAAGAACTCCTCGTCCTTGGGGTTGGCGCCGGGCCAGCCACCCTCGATGTAGGCCACGCCCAGGTGGTCGAGCTGCTCCGCCACCCGGAGCTTGTCGTCGACGGTGAGCGACAACCCCTCCTGCTGACTGCCGTCGCGCAGCGTCGTGTCGTAGACCTCGACCGACGCCGGCATCTCCAGCGGCCGGGGCAGCGGGTGATCGTGCAGGTGCACCGGTTCAGCCGACATGCTCGCACCAGTCCTTGTAGCGGTCGACCTCACCCCGCACCACGGCGAAGTACGTCTCTTGGATCTTGCGGGTGATCGTGCCGGGTTCGCCCAGCTCGCGGTCGTCGACCGAGCGGATGGGAACCACCTCGGCGGCGGTGCCGGTGAGGAACGCCTCGTCGGCGAGATAGAGGTCGCTGCGCAAGAGGTTGCCCACCACGCACTCGATCCCGAGGTCGGCGGCGATGGTCAGCACCGTGTGCTGCGTGATGCCCTCGAGGGCCCCGGCGGTGACCGGCGGGGTGACGATGTGCCCGTCGCGGACCACGAAGACGTTCTCCCCCGTGCACTCGCTGACGTGACCCGCGGGGCTGAGCAGGATGGCCTCGTCGTAGCCCGCCTTGAGCGCCTCGACCTTGGCCAGGGAGGAGTTGATGTACATGCCGGTGCCCTTGGCCGCCGGCGGGATGGCGTTGGGGCCGTGGCGGGTGAACGAGGAGATCTTGGTGCGCACCCCGTGCTTGACCCCCTCGTCGCCCAGGTAGGTTCCCCACGGCCACGCCGAGATGGACACGTTGACCGGGCACGGGAGGGGGTTGAGGCCCATCTCGCCGTACCCCAGGTACACCAGCGGACGGATGTAGCAGCTCTGCAGCCCGTTGGCCCGCACCACCAGCTTGGTCGCCTCGACCAGCTCTTCGGCGGTGTAGGGGATGTCGATCAGGAAGATCTTGGCGCTGTCGAACAGCCGGCTGATGTGGTCGGTGAGGCGGAACGCCGCCGGACCCGACGGGGTCTGGTAGGCCCGCACGCCCTCGAACACGCCGCTGCCGTAGTGCAGGGTGTGGGTCAGGACGTGGATGGTGGCGTCGTCCCAGTCGACGAGCTCGCCGTCCATCCAGATCTTCTCGCTCTTGGTGATGGGCACCTCTAGACCCTTTCTGCGATGGCGTCGCCGATCTCGACCGTCGAGCCGGTGAGCTCGCCGGGATCGGAGAGTGCCTTGTCGATGCGGGCGGCGGCGTCCACCTCGCCCAGGAACTCCAGCATCATGGCGGCGCTGCGCACGGCGGCAACCGGATTTGCCCGCCCCGTACCCACCAGGTCGGGTGCCGACCCGTGCACCGGCTCGAACAGCGACGGGCCGGCGCCGGCGGGATTGAGGTTGGCCGAGGCGGCCACCCCGATGCCCCCCGCCACCGCCCCGGCCAGGTCGGTGAGGATGTCGCCGAACAGGTTGTCGGTGACGACCACGTCGAAGCGCTCGGGCGCCTCCACCAGATGGATGCAGGCGGCGTCGACGTGGCAGTAGGCGGTACCGACCTCGGGGTGGTCGGCGGCCACGTCGTCGACCGTGCGCTGCCACAGGTCACCGGCGAAGGTCAGCACGTTGGTCTTGTGCACCAGGGTCACGTGGCGCCGGGGACGGGTGGCGGCCAGCTCGAAGGCGTACCGCACGCAACGCTCGACGCCCATGCGGGTGTTGACCGAGCCCTGCGTGGCCACCTCGTGGGGCCCGCCACGGCGGAGGGTGCCCACCCTCGCCGGCGTAGCTGCCCTCGGTGTTCTCCCGCACGACCACGAAGTCGAGGCCGGCGCCGGTGAAGGGCCGCAGGTTGACGTAGAGGTCGAGCTCGAAGCGCAGCCGCAGCAACAGGCCCCGCTCGAGCACCCCGGGCGGGACCTCGGGGCTGCCGACGGCACCGAGGAGGATGGCGTCGAGCCCCCGCAGCTCGTCGAGCACGGCGTCGGGCAACACCTCCCCGGTGGCCAGGTAACGCCGGGCGCCCAGGTCGTAGGCGACGGTGTCGAGACTGACGCCGGCGGCGTCGACCACCTTGAGGGCCTCGGCCACCACCTCGGGGCCGATCCCGTCGCCGGCGATGACACCGACCCTGTGGCTTGTCGTCACTGTCTGCTCCCTGGAACGAAGAAACCGCCCACCGGAGTGGACGGTCGAGGAGCGCACGCCGAGGAACGGCGTGCGCTAGGTGATGAAGGCGACCGCGGAGATGGTGCGGGGCATCGCGTTCAGTGTGGCCACCGGTCGGCGCCCCCGTCAACCCCGGGAAGCTGACGGCGGAGTGGGGACGGGCCGAGGAAGCGAGCCGTTAGCCTCGCGGTATGGCTGAAGTGCAGGAACTCTCGCGGACCGCGTACGAGCGTCTCCAGCGGGAGCTCGAGCAGATGACGACCGAGGGTCGCGTCGAGATCGCCCGCAAGATCGAGACGGCCCGGGCGCTCGGTGACCTGAGCGAGAACGGCGACTACCACGCCGCCAAGGAAGAGCAGGGAAAGATGGAGGCCCGCATCCGCCAGATCAGCGCGGTGCTGGCCGATGCGGTGGTGGTCGACGGCCGCAGCCGCAGCGGCGACTGCGTCACTGTGGGCACCGTGGTCCACCTCCGATTCGCGGGTGATGACGACGTCGAGCGCTTCCTCGTCGGCTCCATCGAGGAGCGGCACGACGACCTCGAGGTCCTGTCCCCGGGGTCGCCACTCGGCCGGGCCGTGCTGGGAGCTGCCCCGGGTGACCGGCGGACCTACGAGGTCAACGGCCGGGCGCTCGAGGTCGAGATCGTCTCCATCGGGGAATAGCGCCACCGTGGTGGCGAGCCCGCCGCTGCCTCCCGGGCGCCACGTCGAGCTCCGCGGCCGGGGACGGACCTTCGTGCGGGAGGCGAACGGGCCACCGGGGGCGCCGGCGCTGCTGCTGCTCCACGGCTGGACGGTCAATGCCGACATCAACTGGTTCTCGTCGTTCACCGCCCTCAGCCGCCACTTCCGAGTGGTGGCCATGGACTTCCGGGGGCACGGGCGAGGCATCCGCAGCCGCCGGTTCAGGCTCGATGACTGCGCCGACGACGCCGCCGCCCTCGTCGAGGTGCTCGGCCTCGGTCCCGTGGTCGCCGTCGGCTACTCCATGGGAGGGGCCTTGGCCCAGCTGCTCTGGCTCCGCCATCCCGGGTCGGTCGCCGGCCTGGTGCTGTGCGCCACCAGCCGGGTCTTCGCCGAGGCCAAGGGCGAGCGGCGCTACTTCTCGGCCCTTGGTGCCCTGGCGCTGGTGTCGCGTGCTGCGCCGGCGCCGGTGCGCCGATGGGCGGTGAGCCGGCTCGACCGGCGGCCCGCCGACGACTGCTCGCTCGACGCCTGGTTGGCCGAGGAGCTGCACCGCAACGACTGGACCGCTGTGCTCGAGGCCGCAGCCGCCCTCGGCCGGTTCGACTCGAGCCCGTGGACCGGTGAGATCGACGTGCCCACCTCGGTGGTGGTGACCACCGACGACCGCTCGGTGCTCCCCCGCCGCCAGCTCGCCCTGGCCGACTCGATCCCGGGGGCGACGGTGCACCGTGTCGACGGCGGCCACCACTCGTGCGTCGTCGACCCGGACCGGTTCGTTCCCGTGCTGGTCGAGGCCTGCCGGGCGGCGGCTCAGCCCCGCCCGGCCCCGGCCCCGGCCCCCGGCTGACCTGGCAGGGCCCCCGACCCCTCGTTCTCTGTCGGATTTCCCACCATGGCGGTGGCTCATCCGACAAAGAACGGAACGGGCGGTGGGCTACGAGGACTCCGCGTTGCGAACCGCGGCCATGAGGAGCAGGCCGCCGTCGATCACCATCGAGGAGCCCGTCACGTAGGAGGCCTCCGGCGAGGCCAGGAAGGCGACGGCGGCGGCGATCTCCCGGGCGTCGCCGGGGCGGCCGGCGGGAATGCCCGGCCGCTCGACCGACGCCGGCGCCACGTCGTCCATGCCGGTCATGGGGGTGGAGATCTCGCCCGGCGCCACCGAGTTGACGGTGATCCCGTGGGAGGCCAGCTCCAGCGCCATCACCTTGGTGAGCAGGCCCAGCCCGCCCTTGGCCGCGCAGTACGGAGCGGCGCCCGCGAGCGGCACGTGCTCGTGGATCGACGTGATGTTGACGATGCGCCCGCCCCTGCCGGCGGCCACCATGCGTCGGGCGGCGGCCTGAGCGCAGGTGAAGGCGCCATCCAGATCGATGGTCAGGACCTGGCGCCACTCGTGGAGCGACAGATCGAGGAAGGGAGTGGCGCTGCCGGTGCCGGCGTTGTTCACCAGCACGTCGAGCCCACCCATCGCCTCGGCCAGCTCGTCGACCACCTCGGCCCCCCGGGAGGGGTCGGTCAGGTCGAGATGACGCACCTCGGCTCGCTGCCCGGTGGCGGCCACCTCTCCCGCCGTCTGACGGGCGCCGGGCTCGTCGGTGTTCCAGGTGACGCCCACGTCACAGCCCGCCTCGGCCAGGGCCACCGCCGTGGCCCGCCCGATCCCCGAATCGCTTCCCGTGACGATCGCCACCCGTGCCGTTCGCTGCTCGTCTGCCATGGCGCCGCTCTTACCCGTCGGCCGGCCGTGGCCCTCTGGGCCGGCGGCAACTCGTCAGGAACCGCCGTCGCCCACCGCCGCCTCCACCCCCCGGGCCGCCCGGGCCACCGCCGCCCCGTAACGCCGCCCCGGCGAGCGGCCGGTGCGCTCGATGGGGCCGGACACGCTGACCGCCGCCCGCACCCGGCCGGCGGGATCGAGCACCGGGGCGCTCACCGAGGCCACCCCCGCCTCCCGCTCCCCCACGCTCTCCGCCCACCCGCGCTCGACCACCCCCGGCTCCTCCCGCAGGACCCTGCCCGCCGAGCCCAGCTCCAGCGGCAGCGAGGCCCCGACCCGCACGATGGTCCGCAGGCCGTGGGGCGACTCCAGGGCGGCGACGCACACCCGCCGGTCGCCCTCGCGCACGTACAGCTGCACGCTCTCCCCCGTCTCGACCCGCAGCGCCTCCAGGGCCGGGCCGGCGGCGTCGACCAGTCGCAGCCCGTCGCGGGCCGCCCGGCCCAGGGCCACCAGGCGCAGCCCCAGGGCGAAGCGGCCCTCACCATCGCGGCGCACCAGTCCGTGGGTCTCCAGGGCCACGGCCAAGCGGTGGGCGGTGGGACGGGAGAGCCCGGTGGCCGCCACCAGGGCGCCCAACGAGCGCGGGCCCTCTTCCAGGGCGGCCAGAACCCCGACCGCCTTGTCGAGCACACCCACTCCGCTTACACTGGTGTCCACGACACAAGACTAGTGTCTCACTATTCGAGACGCCCTCCCCGCTTCGGGAAGCGAGAGAGAGCCGAGGACAGCCATGGGCACCAGGCCGAGGACGCTGAGCGAGAAGGTCTGGGACCGCCACGTGGTCCGGGCCGCACCGGACGAGCCCGAACTGCTCTACATCGACCTCCACCTGATCCACGAGGTCACCTCGCCCCAGGCGTTCGACGGCCTGCGCATGGCCGGGCGCACCGTGCGCCGGCCCGACCTCACCGTGGCCACCATGGACCACAACGTGCCCACCACCGGGCTCGACCAGCCGGTGGCCGACCCGGTGTCGGCCACCCAGATGTCGACGCTGGCCCGCAACTGCGAGGAGTTCGGGATCCGCCTGTACCCCATGGGCGACCCCGGGCAGGGCATCGTCCACGTCATCGGCCCCGAGCAGGGCCTCACCCAACCGGGCATGACCATCGTCTGCGGCGACAGCCACACCTCCACCCACGGCGCCCTCGGCGCCCTCGCCTTCGGCATCGGCACGACCGAGATCGAGCACGTGCTGGCCACCCAGACGCTGCCCCAGGTCCGCCCCGGCACCATGGCCGTCACCGTCGAGGGCGACCTGCCCGCCGGCGTCACCGCCAAGGACCTCATCCTCGCCGTCATCGCCCGCATCGGCACCGGTGGCGGCATCGGCTCCGTCATCGAGTACCGCGGATCGGCCATCCGCTCCCTGTCGGTCGAGGGGCGCATGACCGTGTGCAACATGTCGATCGAGGCCGGCGCCCGCGCCGGCATGGTCGCTCCCGACGACACCACCTTCGCCTACCTCGAAGGGCGGCCACACGCCCCCGCCGGCGCCGACTGGGAGCGGGCCCTCGACGACTGGCGCACGCTGGCCACCGACGAGGGCGCCACCTTCGACAAGGAGGTGGTGCTCGACGCCCCGTCGCTCGTGCCCCACGTCTCCTGGGGGACCAACCCGGCCCAGGTGGTGCCCCTCGACGCCGCCGTGCCCGACCCCGACACCTTCCTCGAGCCGGGTGACCGCGACGCCGCCCGGCGGGCGCTGACCTACATGGGACTGACCCCGGGCACGTCCATGCGCGACGTCCGGGTGGACACGGTGTTCGTGGGCTCGTGCACCAACAGCCGCATCGAGGACCTCCGGGCGGCGGCGGCCGTCGTCGCCGGCCGGCGGGTCGATCCGGGGGTGCGAGCCCTGGTCGTTCCGGGGTCGTTCCGGGTCAAGCAGCAGGCCGAGGCCGAGGGGCTCGACCGGGTCTTCACCGCCGCCGGCTTCGACTGGCGGGAGCCGGGCTGCTCCATGTGCCTGGCCATGAACCCCGACAAGCTCGCTCCCGGCGAGCGCTGCGCCTCCACCAGCAACCGCAACTTCGAGGGCCGCCAGGGCCGTGGTGGGCGCACCCACCTGGTGTCGCCCGCCGTCGCCGCCGCCACCGCCGTGGCCGGGCACTTCGCCATGCCGGGCGAGCTCGGGGAGCAGGGCTGATGCGCCCCCGCCGCCGGGTGTCGGGCACGGCCCTGCCCCTCGACCGCAGCGACGTCGACACCGACCAGATCATCCCGGCCCAGTGGCTCAAGCGGGTGGAGCGCACCGGCTTCGGCGCCGGCCTGTTCGCCGCCTGGCGCGACGACCCCGACTTCGTGCTCAACCGGCCCGAGCACGCAGGCGCCTGCATCCTCGTCGCCGGCGCCAACTTCGGCACCGGCTCGTCGCGGGAGCATGCGGTCTGGGCCCTGGAGGACTACGGGTTCGAGGCGGTGGTCTCCCCCCGCTTCGCCGACATCTTCCGCAGCAACTGCACCAAGGTGGGGCTCGTCCCCGTGCAGGTCGACGAGGCCACCGGGGAGCGGCTGCTGCGGGCGGTGGAGGCCGACCCGGCGCTGGTGGTCACCGTGGACGTCGAGCGGCGGACGCTGGCGGCGCCGGCAGCGGGGATCGAAACCGCCTTCCCGCTCGACGACTTCACCCGTCACCGCCTCATCGAGGGGCTCGACGACGTCGACCTGACCCTGCGCCACGGTGACGCCATCGACGACTACGAAGGACGGCGCCCCGGCTGGCTGCCCTCGGCGCCGCTGGGGACCGATGGCGGAGCGGGCGCTCGGGAGACGCCGGTGCTCCTCAGGCGGAAGCCGGCGGCCCGACCTCCGGGGACGGGTTGAGGCGAGCCTGGTCGGCGGCGGTCGTGCCGGCCAGCCAGCCGGCGCCGTTGGTGGCCGAGACCGAGGACCGCTTGATGGTCGGGAAGGCCTGCTGGAACGCCTCGTCGACCGCCCGGTCGCGGGCCGCCAGCACCGGCAGCAGGCCGGCGCCGTGGGCCTCGGTGCCGGCGGCCTCGGCGGCGGCCCGGCTCTGCCGCAGCCGCTGGCCGATCCGGGTGGCGTAGGCCACGTAGAACGACTTGCGGAACGAGCGGGTGGTCGACCGGCCCCGGTGGTCGGTCTGGGAGCCGGCGGCGGCGATGGCACGGGTGGCCTGCACCAGCAGCGACGTGTAGAGGATCTCGACACCGTCGATGTCGGCCTCATGGCCGAAGACGGTGGCGAAGCCCAGCGAGGCCGACCACACGGTCCGGCAGCGATTGGCGGTCGCCACCTCGTCGAGGAGGAGGGCCTTGCTCTGGGCGTAGGGATCGTCGGTGCCGATGCGGCGCCCACCCGGGCCGCCGGCGCCCTCCGCTTCGTCGAGCATGGCCCGGTCGAGGGCGTGGCGAGCCATCAGCTCCTGGGCCTTGGCCGTGAAGGCCTCGGCCTCCACGGCGAAGGTGGTGGACTCGGCCTTGGCGAGCAGCGCCCGCACTCGTTCGAGGATCCGACCGTCGACCTGCGCTCCACCCCCGGTCGACCCCCCGACTGGCGCGTGGCCCGGGAGCGGCCCCAGCTGGGGCAGCGCCGGCAGCACCAGCAGGACCGACAACACCTCGAGCTGCCGGCGGAGGTCGGCGAGCCACCGCCCGGCGATGCCGGCCAACCGCCTGCCGGCGAAAGCCGCACCGCCCGGCGGCTCCCCGGGGGCGGGGCCCCACGGCTCGGCGCCCATGGCCCGCAGCTGCGCTCTCCACGCCGGCGAGACCGTGACCGCGGCGTAGCGACGATGCTCCGATGTGATCGCCGCCACGGCGGTGGCGGCGTGGTCGGCGCCGAGCCGGCGCCGCACCACCCGCTCGACGTCGGCCGGCTGCCACCCGCGGCGCCACGCCTCGCCCAGCGCCCGCTCCACCAGGACGCCGAGCACCTGCGCCGTCTGCGTCGCGCCATGGCCGACGGCGGGTCCGATGCCGAGCCGGCCCAGGAGTTCGGCATAGGCCTCGGCGTCGCCCATCCGGTACGCCATGGTGGCAGCCAACAGGTTGGCCTCGACGGCCACCGCTTTGGGCCGGGGCGGGCCGGTGGCCGGCCTCCCGGACGACCGGGCGCCGGTCGGCCCGCGCGTACCGTCACCTTCGGTGCGGGACCTCGCCGACGAGCTGTCGGCCGCCCTGCATCGCTTCGCCCGCCGTCGATCCCGGTTGCGCCTGCCCATGGCCGCATCCTCCCACCGGGATGTGACACGAACGCGGACGCTCGGGCCCTGGGCCGCCTGCCATCGGTTCGAGGTCACCGTGGGCACCGGTGGTCGCCGGCGTCACCCGCCCACCACTCGAAAGCCGAGCGCCTGGGCCGCCTGACGCTGACGGAGGTCGAAGGTCAGGAAGGTGACGGCGGTGCCCAGACGTCGGGCAGCGCCCAGGTGCAGCGCATCCAACGTGCGGACACCCGTCTGCTCGGCGATGGCCGCCGCCAGCTCACAGGTCGCCGCATCGAGCTCCACGATGGAGAAGGCGTCGAGATCGGTGGCGAACGCCTTGCGACTCTCGGTCAGCGCCGTTCCCGACAGCAGCCGGGCGAGGTTCCGGCGCACCTCCACCACGGCGTGCCGCCCGGTCACCAGGGCGGGATCACTGCCGAGGAACTCGACCGCGAACCCCGAATCGACCTCGTCGACGTACCGCTCCAGCAGGGCGCTGGTGTCGGCGTAGAGCGTCACTCGACGTCGGTCACTCGGCGCGATCCTCGTCCAAGGATCGCTGGACACTCGTCGCCGGCCGGTGGCGACGGACCGGCCGAAGCCCGGTCGTCGAGGCCGGCGTGACCCACCCGGCCGACACCGCGTCCGAGAGATCGACGGCGTCGAAGGCCGGGCCCAGCGTGGCGATCGGGCGACCCCTGTCGGTCACCGTGATGACCTCCCCGGCTGCCGCCCGCTGCAGGTACGCAGAGAGCTTGGCCTTGAGCTCGCCGGACGGCGACCTCCATGTAGTCATGGTATCGCCGGATGTGACTACGTCAGCCGCCGGGCCTCACGGAGTGACCTCGGGCTGGCGGACGACCTGCTGGCGCCGGCGCACCCGGACGACCTTGTTGACCGCGCTCAGGAAGGCCCGGGCCGAGGCCTCGACCACGTCGGTGGACACGCCGCGGCCCGACACGCGGACGCCGCCGGCGTCGAGCTGGACGATGACGTCGCCCAGGGCGTCGACACCCCCTGTGACCGACGACACGTTGAAGTCGGTGAGCACGCCGTCCACGCCCGTGGCGGCCCGGATGGCCTTGCAGGCGGCGTCGATCATGCCGTCGCCCTCGGCACTGGCCTCGAGCTTGTCCCCGGCGCGCAGCAACACCACCAGGGCCACCGGGGTGCCCACGGTCCCCCCTCGTACCTCGAGTGACTCGAGCTGGAAGGCGTCGTCGACATGGCCACCGATCTCCTCGGCCACGATCGCCTCCAGGTCGGCGTCGGTGAGGCTCACCTTGCGGTCGGCCAGCTCCTTGAACCGGGCGAAGGCGGCGTTGAAGGCGTCACCCTGGACGCGCAGGCCCATGCGCTCGAGGGTGTCGGCGAAGGCGTGACGGCCGGAGTGCTTGCCCAGCACGATCTGGCGGCCGGTCTGGCCCACGGTGGCGGCGTCGATGATCTCGTAGGTGCTGCTGTCGGCCAGCACCCCGTGCTGGTGGATCCCCGACTCGTGGGCGAAGGCGTTCCGGCCCACCACCGCCTTGTTGTACTGGACGGGGTAGCCGGTCAGCCGGGCGACGAGACGGCTGGTCCGGGCCAGCTCCTCGGTGCGGACGCCGATCTCCACGCCGGGGAACTGGTCGGCCCTGATGTTCAGGGCCATGACGACCTCTTCCAGAGCAGCGTTGCCGGCCCGCTCCCCCAGCCCGTTGACGCACACCTCGACCTGGCGGGCGCCGGCCTGGATGCCGGCCAGCGAGTTGGCCGTGGCCAGCCCCAGGTCGTTGTGGCAGTGGGTGGAGGTGACGTAGTCGCCCTTGACCTCACGCCGCACGTACTGGATCAGCGCGCCGAAGTCCCAGGGGATGCCCCATCCGACGGTGTCGGGGATGTTCAACGTGGTGGCGCCGGCGTCGACCGCCGCTTGGAGCACCTCGAGCATGAACTCGAGGGGGGTGCGGGTGGCGTCCTGGGGGCTGAACTCGACGTCGTCGGTGTGCTCGCGCGCCCGAGCCACTCCTGCCCGGGTCGCCGCCAGCACCTGGGCCTCGTTCATCTTCAGCATGTGCTCCATGTGGCTGGGGCTGGTGGAGATGAACACGTGGATCCGAGCCCGGTCGGCGTCGCCCACCGCCTCCCAGCACCGGTCCACGTCGCCCAGGTGGGTGCGGGAGAGCCCGCAGATGACGGGGCCCTCGACCGAGCGGGCGATGGCCCGCACCGCTTCGAAGTCCCCGGGGCTGGCCACGGGGAAGCCGGCCTCGAGCACGTCGACGCCCAGGCGGGAAAGCTGCTCGGCGATCTCGAGCTTCTCGGCAGCGTCGAGGGAGATCCCCGGTGACTGCTCACCGTCTCGCAGCGTGGTGTCGAAGATGACGACCCGATCGGCCATGTCGGTCCCTTTCCCGAAGATCTGCGGGGGCAAAAGAAAACCTCCTGGCCCGGAGGCGCAGGAGGTGGCGGCGAGCACCGGGAGGCGCTCGCCTCAAATAAGCAGGAGGATGCAGGAGCGGAGGTGACGCAGCATCACGGTCAAGGGAACCAGGCCGCGCCCGATTCGTCAACTTGTATCGGGCGGGCGAGGGTAGGGTCCCGGGGTGCTGCGTCGGATGATGACCATTGGGCTGAAGCTCGGGTTCGTGGCGGGGGTGGTCGCCCTCGCCGTCCAGGCCCTCCAGCGACGTGACAACGCTCGGCGCCGGCCGCCTCCGCCGCCGTCGTGGCCGCCCCTCGACGTCGACGGCGAGCAACGGTCGCCGGCCTCGACGCCGGCGACCGAGGAGTTCAGCCTCAGCGCCACCGGGGAGGAGGTCGCCGAGGCGGCCCGAGCGACCGAGCACGAGGCGGCCGAGCTGCAACAGCGGCTGGCCACCGCCCCCATCGAGGGGGCGATCCACACGGAGACGGCACCGGCCGGTGCAACCTGGGTCGACCCTGACGACGGCGCCTGCCCGTCGTCGCACCCGGTGAAGGTCAAGCTCCGCAGCCGCGTCTTCCATCTCCCGGGGATGGTCCACTACGACCGCACCAACGCCGACCGTTGCTATCGGGACGGCGCCGCCGCCGAGGGCGACGGCTTCCGGCAGGCCAAGCGCTGAGCCGGGTGCGGGTCGTGGTCGACTACCGGCGCTGCATCGGCGCCGGGTCGTGCACCCGGGCGGCGCCAGCGGTGTTCCAGCTGGCCTCCGACGGCACCCTTCGCCTGCTCCAGGAGGAGCCCGGCGAGTCCCACCGAGACCAGGTCGAGGAAGCCGCCGAGTACTGCCCGACCGGGGCCATCACCGTCGAGGGCTGAGCCCACGCCCCGCGTGCGAAGCGAGCGGTTACGAGAGGGGGTGGGCCGAGACGATCCCCGGTGCGGTGCGCAGCCGGGTCAGCACCTCGTCCGGCAGGGCCTGGTCGGTGGCCAGGATCATGAGGGCGGCGTCACCCTGGGGGGAGCGGCCCACGTGGATGTCGGAGATGTTCACCCCGGCGTCACCGAGAGCGGTGGTCACCAGCCCGATCATCCCCGGACGGTCGTCGTTGCGGACCACGAGCATGTGCTGAGCGGGAGGCACCTCGACGGTGTGGTCGTCGAGCATGACGATCCGCGGCTCCCCCCGCAGACCGGCCAGGGTGCCGCCGATGGAGTGGGAGTCGCCCCGCAAGGCGATGAGGTTCACGTAGTCGTGCACGGCCGAGGTGGTGGTCTCGCGCACCTCGACGCCCCGCTCCTCGGCCAGCTGGGGGGCGTTCACGTACGACACCGGCTCGTCGACCACCCCGCTGAAGAGCCCCTTCAGCACCGACAGGGTGAGGATGCGCACGTCGTAGTCGGCCAGCTGGCCCTCGTAGGTGACCTCGAGCACCGAGGGCACCCCTTCGCTCAGGCGGGCGAACAGCGAGCCCAGGCGCTCGGCCAGGGGCAGGAAGGGCCGGACGGTCTCGGAGGCCTCGCTGGCGCTCACGTTCACGGCGAAGGGCACGAAGTCCCCGGCCAGGGCCAGGGCGACCTGCTCGGCGATGGTCATCCCCGCCTTGTCCTGGGCCTCGGCGGTGCTGGCCCCGAGGTGGGGGGTCACGACCACGGAGTCGACCTCGAACAGCGGCGAGGCGGTCAGCGGTTCGGCAGAGAACACGTCGAGGGCGGCACCCGCCACGATGCCCTCGTCCAGCGCCCACCGGAGAGCGTCCTCGTCGACGATGCCGCCCCGTGAGGTGTTGAGCACCCGCAGGCCCGGCTTGGCCTTGCTCAGCAGCTCCTTGCCCACCAGACCGATGGTCTCGGGGGTCCGGGCCACGTGGAGGGTCAGGAAGTCGGAGCGGGCGACCAGATCGTCGAGCGGGACGAGCTCCATCCCCATCTGACGCGCCCGCTCGGTGGAGACGTAGGGGTCGTGGCCGAGCAGGCGCATCCCGAAGGCCGAGGCCCGCTGGGCGACCAGCGAGCCGATCCGTCCCAGCCCGACGACGCCGAGGGTCTTGCCGTGCAGCTCCACGCCCTCCCAGCGGGAGCGCTCCCACTTCCCCGCCTTGAGGGCGGTGTGGGCCTGGGGGACGTTCCGGGCCTGGGCCAGCAGGAGGGCCAGGGTGTGCTCGGCGGCGGACAGCACGTTGGACTGCGGCGCGTTCACCACCATCACCCCTCGGCGGGTGGCGGCAACCACGTCGACGTTGTCGAGCCCGATGCCGGCCCGGCCGACCACGACCAGTTCCTGGCCGGCGTCCAGCACCTCGGGCGTCACCGTGGTGGCCGAGCGCACGATCAGCGCCGCCGCTCCCGCCACCGCCTCCACGAGCTCGTCAGGGGAGAGCCCGAGGCGAACGTCGACCTCGTGACCCTGATCGGCCAGGCGCCGGAGCCCGGCATCGGCGAGCTTCTCGGTGACGAGGACGCGGGCCATGCCCCCATCGTGGCGGACCCGGGCGCTTCCGCCAAACGGGAGCCCCTCAGCCCGAGCCGGCCACGTCGTCGCCGCGGTCGAGGCCGACGGCGGGCAGGAGCTCACCCGCCGGCGTGCGCACCCACCACGCCCCGCTCCGCCGGCGCTCCTCGCCGGTCGTGAAGCGGTAGCGGTACAGGCGGGCCCGCACCAGGGCCGGCGGCTGGTGGGGGAACGGGTTGTGGCGCAGCAGGCGCAGCGTCGGCCGGTCGTCGGCCAGCAGCTTGGCCACCAGGGCGACGAGCCAGCGCTGGTGGGAGCGAGGCGAGAGGGGGACGAACCACATCAGCCAGTCGAGACGCAGGTGATACGGGGCCACCTGGGGTGGACGCCGGGCGGGGTCCCCGGGCTTGGCCTTGAACTCGTACTCCCTCCAGTCGGTGCCGGGCCCCGGGTGGGCGTCGTCGGTCCCCTCGAGGACCACCTCCATGCGCTGCTTGGTGACGCTGCCGAAGGCGCCGTAGGTGTTGACCAGGCGGAGAGGGTCGAAGCTCGAGTTCATGAGCTGGCCGGGCGACGCCATGTTGCGCACCGGACGCCAGCTGAGCGCCACCACGGCCACGGCCACCCCCACGACGGCGACCTGGTGCCAGCCGGGCGCGCCGGCCAGCGCCGGCGGATCGACGGGCACGAGGGGGGCGAGCATGGCGTCGTCGAAGGCGACCACGGCGAGGGCGATGGTCATGATGTTCAGCCAGGAGAAGTTCCCGCTGAGCACCAGCCACGCCTGGGTGACGACGATGACGGCGCCGGCCACCCCGGCGACCGGCTGGGGCGCGAACAGCAGCACCGGCGCCACCAGCTGGGCGACGTGGTTGCCGAGGACCTCGGCCTTGTGCACCCGCCCCGGCAGATGGTGGAAGAACCAGCTGAGCGGGTTGGGCAGCGGTTGGGTCTCGTGGTGATGGTGCAGGCAGGTGAGGTCCCGCCAGCACCGATCGCCGCGGAGCTTGATCAGGCCGGCGCCGAACTCCAGGCGGAACAGCAGCCAGCGCAGCGCCAGCACCACCAGCACCGGGGGGGCGACCTCGGCCGGCCCGAGGAAGATGGCCAGGAACCCGGCTTCCACCAGCAGCGTCTCCCAGCCGAAGGCGTAGAAGACCTGGCCCACGTTGATGATCGACAGGTAGAGCGCCCAGAGCAGTCCCCACGCCAGCATGGGCGCCCAGGCGGGGCCGGCCTGGGGCCACCCCAGCAGGCACAGGAAGGCGACCACGACGCCCGTCCACGCCACCACCCCGAAGAAGCGGTCCGAGTAGTGCAGGTGGAACAGGCTCGGAGCCCGGCGGAAGGGCACGCGCTGGAGGAACTGCGGCGCCGGCAGCAGGCCGTGCTCGCCCAGCAACGGGCGGAACTGGTTGACCGCCACCAGGAAGGCGACCAGGTAGACGGCCGCCAGCGCCCGCTCGAACACGAAGCGGGCCAGCCAGTAGTCGGGGGCCTGGAGCCAGTCCACGGGCTACCCGGCGAGCAGCTTGGCCAGGCGGGCCAGCCCCTCCTCGAGGTCGTCGTCACCCAGGGCGAAGGAGAACCGGGCGTACCCCGGACTGCCGAAGGCCTCCCCCGGCACGATCGCCACCTTCACCTCGTCGAGCACGACCTCGGCCAGCTCGAGCGTCGTGCGCACCGGGCGCCCGGCCAGCTCCCGCCCGAGGACGCCCTCGAACGAGGGGAAGGCGTAGAACGCCCCCTCCGGACGCAGGCAGGTCACGCCGGGCAGGGCCGACAGCAGCTCGAACATGCGCAGCCGCCGGCGGTCGAACGCCTGGCGCATGCGCACCACCTCGTCCAACGGCCCGCTCACCGCCGCCAAGGCCGCCCGCTGGGACACGTCGGCGACGTTGGAGGTGGAGTGCGACTGCAGGGCAGTGGCGCCCCGGACCATGTCCGGAGGTCCGATCATCCAGCCCACCCGCCACCCGGTCATGGCGTAGGTCTTGGCCACGCCGTTCACCACGATGCAGCGGTCGACCAGCTCGGGCACGAGCGCGGGCATGGACGAGAAACGGTGGTCGTCGTAGGTCAGGTGCTCGTAGATCTCGTCGGTGAGGACCCAGATGCCCTTCTCGGCCGCCCACCGGCCGATGGCCTCCACCTGGGAGGGGTGGTAGACGGCGCCGCTGGGGTTGGACGGGGACACGAACACCAACGCCTTGGTCCTCGGGGTGGTCGCCGCCTCCAGCGCGTCCACGCCCACCTTGAAGCCGGTGGAGGCGTCGGTGGGGACGACCACCGGCGTGGCGCCGAACAGGGCGATGGGCTCGGGATAGGTGGTCCAGTACGGGGCGGGCAGCAACACCTCGTCGCCGGGGTCGAGCAGGGCCGCCAAGGCGTTGTAGATGGCGTGCTTGCCCCCGTTGGTGATCAACACCTGTGACGCCTCCACCTCCAGCCCCGAGTCACGCCGGGTCTTGGCCGCCACCGCCTCACGCAGCTCGGGCAGCCCCGCCGCCGGTGTGTAGCGGTGGTTGCGGGGGTCGCGGCACGCCTCGGCGGCAGCCTCGACGACGTGAGCGGGGCTGGGGAAGTCGGGCTCGCCGGCGGCGAAGACCACCACCTGCTCGCCGGCAGCCCGCAGGGCCTTGGCCCGGGCGTCGACGGCGAGAGTGGCCGACGGGGTGATGGCGGCGACACGGGCTGAGAGGCGGGGCATGGTCGCCATACTGACCGCATCGGCGGCCACTGTCAGCCTCGTTCCCCGAGGCCGTCGGATGGCGGGATTCCTCGCGCCGGCGGCCATAGTGGCGGCGTGACTTCCGCGACCGTGCCCGCCATCCGCATCCCCGCCGACCTGCTGCCCTCCGACGGACGCTTCGGGTCG
This sequence comes from Actinomycetota bacterium, assembly GCA_019347915.1. Lineage (GTDB taxonomy): Bacteria > Actinomycetota > Acidimicrobiia > Acidimicrobiales > CADCSY01 > JAHWJR01. The sequence goes on along the minus strand of JAHWKL010000010.1, from coordinate 16,234 downwards.
GGACCGTCCAAGGTCCGCCCGGAGGCCTTGGCCGCCCTCGCCTCGGTGGGCACCACCTGGATGGGGACCAGCCACCGCCAGGCGCCGGTGAAGCAGGTGGTGGCGTCGGTCCGCCGGGGCCTGGCCGACCTTCTCCGACTGCCGGACGGCTACGAGGTCGTGCTCGGCAACGGCGGCGCCACCGTCTTCTGGGACGTGGCCCTGTTCGGGCTCATCTCCCGGCGCAGCCAGCACCTCAGCTTCGGGGAGTTCTCCTCCAAGTTCGCCAGCGCGGTGACCGACGCCCCCCACCTGGAGGCACCGCAGGTGATCACCTCGCCCCTCGGGACCCATCCCCAGGTTAGGCCCGACCCCGACGTCGACCTCTACGCCCTCACCCAGAACGAGACCTCGACCGGCGTGGCCGCCACGCCACGTCGGCCCGACGGGGTGTCGCCGGAGACGGGACTGGTGGCGGTCGACGCCACCTCGGCGGCCGGGGCCGTGCTGTTCGATCCCCTCGAGGTCGACGTGTACTACTTCTCGCCGCAGAAGGCGCTGGCCAGCGACGGGGGGCTGTGGCTGGCCGCCTGCTCTCCGGCGGCCCTGGCGCGGGTCGAGCAGGTGGCCGCCTCCGGGCGGTGGACGCCCCCCACGCTCGACCTCGGCGCCGCCATCGACAACAGCCGCAAGGACCAGACCCTCAACACCCCGGCGCTGGCCACGCTGTTCCTGCTCGACGAGCAGCTGCGCTGGCTGAACGGCAACGGGGGCCTGGACTGGGCGGCCGACCGCTGCCGGCGCTCCTCGACGATCCTGTACTCGTGGGCCGCCACCAGCGACTACGCCCGGCCCTTCGTGGCCGACCCCGCCCAGCGCAGCACCGTCGTGGGCACCATCGACCTCGACCCGACCGTCGACGCCACCACCGTGTGCGCCGTCCTGCGGGCCAACGGCGTGGTCGACACCGACAGCTACCGCAAGCTGGGCCGCAACCAGGTACGAGTGGGCATGTACCCCGCCGTCGACCCCGACGACGTCGAGGCCCTCACCGCCTGCATCGACCACATCGCCTCAGCCCTGTCGGGCTGACCACCCTCCGCCTTCGGCGGAGCAAAAGCGCAGCGCCTCCGGCGCATTTTCGGCGCCAGGGCGCCGAGCGCAGCGAGGCTTGCCCTGGCGGAGCGGAGGACAGCGCCGCCGAAGGCGGACAGCGCCGCCGAAGGCGGACAGCGCCTACGGCGCATTGCGCCGCCAAGGGCGGCGGCACCTGGGGGCGAGCAACGGGCAGGCGGAACCGCCCGCTCAGCATTCGCGACGACGAGGTGCACCCACCGCGTACAACGCAACGCGCATGCCGAGCGGGCCCGCCAGGGCGCCGAGCGCAGCGAGGCTTGCCCTGACGGAGCGGAGGACAGCGCCGCCGAAGGCGGCACCCTGCCTTTCCGGCGAGCGCAGCGAGCCTGTGCTTACTCCATCGAGAACATCCGGCTCAGCCCGGTGATCTCGAACAGCTTGGCGAGCTGGCGACTGGCGGAGCGGAGCGACACGGCGGCGCCGTCCTCGCGCAACGCCTGGAGGCTGGCGACCAGCGCCGACAACCCGGCTGAGTCGACGAAGCCGACTCCGGCCAGGTCGACGACCACGTGTCGCCCGGCCACGTCGCCGAGCTCACCGAACCCCTGGGTCAGCCGGGGAGAGGTGTAGGCGTCGATCTCGCCCTCCAGCGACACCAACGTCCGGGCGCCGTCGGCGGTGGCCTCGAACGAGAAGCTGGAGCCCGCGGGGCCGCTCACCGGGCCGCCCGTGCCACCGGGGTGGCGAACAGGTGGCGCTTGGTGCAGCGGACGGTGGTGCCCGTCTCGGTGTGCGAGACGTCGAACTGGTCGACGAGTGACTGCACGATGAACAGCCCCCGCCCCGAGAGCTTCTCGACCGGTGGCACGTCGTCGACCGAGGGCAGGGCCACGTCGAAGCCGGCCCCGTCGTCGTCCACCTCGATGACGAGGGCGTCGGCGTCCGGTCGGGCCCGCAGGCGCAGGCTGCTCCGCCTGCCGCCGGCGCTGCGCACGGCGTTGGTGCACAGCTCGGACACCACCACCTGCAGGTCCTGCCGCTCGACGTCCTCGACACCCTGCTGGCTGAGCCATTCGTCGAACAGGTGGCGGGCCACCGGCACCGCCGCCAGGTGGGGCGAGAAGCGGTGATCGAAACGGTCGAGCAGCCGGGCAGGAGGGCCCGCCGGCGCCGCCCGTCGGCGCAGGACGAGCGCCAGCGTGTCGTCCCGCCGCTCGGCGCCCTCGAGCGCTCGCTCCACGAGCACACGCGGCAGGTGGCGGGCCGGGTAGGTCGCCGTCTCGGCCACCGCCGCCTTGAGGTCGGACAGGCCGGCCAGGATGTCCCTGCGGGCCTCGATGAGGCCGTCGGTGTAGAACAGGGCCATCTCGGAGCGGTCGAGCTCGATCTCGGCCACCTCGAAGCTGCCCGCCCCCGGCCAGCCCACGGCGATGCCGGGCGCCACCACCTCCCGCACCTCACCGTCGGCAGAGACGACGAGCATCGGGGGATGGCCGCCCCCCGCCACCACCATCCGCCCCGTCGACGGCGTGTAGCGGGCGATCAGCAGGGTGGCGACCAGTCCGGGATGGCCTCCGACGAGCAGCGTGTCGGCCCGAGCCACGAGTTGGTCGATCGGGCATCCCTCGAGCGCCAGCACCCGTACGGCGTGCACGACGGCCAAGGCGTCCTTGGTGGCGCTCACGCCACTGCCGATCACGTCGACCACCACGATGTGCAGGTCACCGTCGGGCAGCAGCTGCCAGTCGTAGAGGTCACCGCCGGAAGGGGCGTTGGGATCGGCAGGGAGGTAATGCACACCGAGGTCGACGTTGTCGACCACCGGCTCCCGCGGCCTCACCGCTTCCTGCAGCTGCTGGAGGAACTCGCGCTGGGCCCGCTCGCGCTCGGTGATGCGCAGCACCTCGTCGCTGTAGTCGTGGCCGGCCGGCGACGTCACCGGGCGGAACGAGACCAGCCCACCGACCGTCCGCCGCCCGTCGCGCACCGGCGCGGTGAACAGCTCGACCCCGAGAGCAGGCCCTCCGGGACGGAGGATCAGCTCCGGCTGCGTGCGAGGAGCGGCATCCGCGTCGAAGCAGCCTCGGACGGGTGATCGCGAGCGCGGGTACAGCTCGCCGTCGCCGCCGAGCAACGGCAACGCCTCATGGGCGTCGGCGCCCACCAGCTCGTCGACCGGACGACCGAGGAGCCGTCCGGCAGCGGCGTTGGCCCGAGTGATGCGCCCGTGCTCGTCAATGGCGAGGATCCCGTCGGCGGCGGCGTCGAGCGCGGCCGCGGACCAGTGCCCCCGGTCGGCGACATCCGGGCGTCGCCGTCGCCTCGCCCTCATCGGGCTGAGGCTACCGCTCGCGTCGATGCCGCCTCGCTCGCCCGGGAATCAGCCCCCGGAGACGTCCTGGACCCGCTGCCGACCGCCGGACACGAACGGCATCATGTCGCGGAGCCGCTCTCCCACCCGTTCGATCTGGTGGCTGGCACCCTGCTCCCGCAGCTGGTTGAACCGCTGCCGGCCGCCGCGGCTCTCGGCGATCCACTCCTCGGCGAACGATCCGTCACGGATCTCGCCGAGCACCCGGCGCATCTCCTCCTTGGCTCGTTCGTCGACGATGCGTGGCCCCCGAGTCAGGTCGCCGTACTCGGCGGTGTCGGAGATCGAGTAGCGCATCCCGGTGATGCCCTGCTCGTACATGAGGTCGACGATGAGCTTGAGCTCGTGGAGGCACTCGAAGTACGCCGACTCCGGCTGGTACCCGGCCTCGACGAGGGTCTCGAAGCTGGCCTGGACGAGGGCGGTGAGCCCCCCGCACAGCACGACCTGCTCGCCGAACAGGTCGGTCTCGGTCTCCTCCTCGAAGGTCGTCTCCAACACGCCCGCCCGGCCGCCGCCGATGGCCGAGGCGTAGGACAGCGCCAGGTCGCGGGCACGCCCCGAGGCGTCCTGGGCCACAGCGATCAGGCACGGCACCCCGCCTCCCTCGGTGTAGGTGCGCCGGACCAAGTGGCCGGGGCCCTTGGGCGCCACCATGGCCACGTCGACGCCGGCGGGCGGAGTGATCTGGTCGAAGCGGATGTTGAAGCCGTGGGCGAAGAGCAGGGCGTCGCCCTCGGCCAGGTGGGGGGCGACGGACGCCTCGTACACCGCTCGTTGCTCGGTGTCGGGCAACAGCATCATGACCACGTCGGCCTCGGCCACCGCGGCGTCGACGTCGGCCACGGGCAGTCCCGCCGCCTCCGCCTTGGCCCGCGAGGACGAGTCCGGGCGCAGGCCCACCCGCACGTCGACGCCGGCGTCGGCCAGGTTGAGGGCGTGGGCGTGGCCCTGCGAGCCGTAGCCGATCACCGCGACCCGCCGGGCGCGGATGAGCTCCGGATCCGCGTCGGCGTCGTAGAAGACCTTTGCTGCCATGGGGGCGTCCTTTCAGATCGTGGTGGTGGGGAGCGTTCAGCTCACCCGCAACGCCTTGGTCGGCGGGCGGCGGACCAGCTTGGGGAGGGCCACCCGCCCCGTGCGCTGGAGGTCGACGATGCCATAGGTGCGGATCAGCTCCTCGAAATCGTCGACCTTGCCGGGGTGGCCTTCGAGCGACACCGTGAGCACGTCGGTGCCCACAGCCAGGATGCGACCCTCGAAGATCTGCACCAGCTCGATGACCTGCCCGCGCACGGCCGGATCGGCCCGGACCGTGCACAGCAGCAGCTCCCGCTCGACCGAGGCCGCAGGTTCGAGCTCGCTGATCTTCACCACGTTCACCAGCTTGAACAGCTGCTTGGTGATCTGCTCGAGCGGCGTGGCCTCCACGTCGACGACCACGGTGATGCGACTGAAGCGCTCGTCGTCGGTGGGCGCCACCGCCAGGGAGTAGATGTTGAAGCCGCGGCGGGCGAAGAGGCTGGCCACGCGGGCGAGCACGCCGGCCTTGTTCTCGACCAGGACGGAGAGGATGTGCTGCTTGCCGCCCATCAGTGCCCGCCCTCGCCGTGCCGGCCCTCCTGGAAGGGAGGCACCACGATGGCGTCGTTGGACTGCCCGGCCGGCACCATCGGATAGACCTTCTCCTGGCTGTCGGTGCGGAAGTCGATCACCACCGGCCGGTCGTTGATGGCGTTGGCCTTGTCGATCACCGGCTGGATGTCCTCGGGCGTCTCGGCCCGCAGCCCCACGCATCCCATGGCCTCGGCCCACTTCACGTAGTCGGGCAGATCGGGCGAGAGGTACACCTCGGAATAGCGCTCGTCGTAGAACATCTCCTGCCACTGGCGGACCATGCCCAAGTAGGCGTTGTTGAGGATGGCCACCTTGATCGGGATGCGCTCGGCGGTGGCGGTGACCAGCTCCTGGGCCGTCATCTGGAAGCACCCGTCGCCGTCGACCGCCCACACCATCCGGTCGGGACGACCCACCTTGGCGCCGATGGCCGCCGGCACGGCGAAGCCCATGGTGCCGAGGCCGCCGGAGTTGACCCACGTGTAGGGATGGTTGAAGCGCCAGTACTGGCTCGCCCACATCTGGTGCTGACCCACCCCGGAGACCACGATGGTGTCGTCGGGGGTGGAGTCGCGCAGGTGCTCGAGCACCATCTGCGGCTTGAGGGCGTTGCCCTCGGCCGAGGGTTCGTAGGCAAGGGGGTACCGCTCCTGCCAACCTCGGATGGTGGCGTCCCACGGGCTGCGATCGGGAGGCTGGACGCCCCCGCTCATGAGGGCCCGCACCGCTTGGACCAGCTCCTCGATGACCAGCCGGCAGTCGCCCACGATGGGCACGTCCGCACGGCGGACCTTGCCCAGCTCGGCGGGGTCGATGTCGACGTGGACGATCTTGGCCTCCGGGGCGAAGCCGTCCACCTTGCCGGTCACCCGGTCGTCGAAGCGGGAGCCCAGGGCGACGAGCAGGTCGGCCTCCTGCATGGCGGTGACAGCGGTGTAGTTGCCGTGCATGCCCGGCATGCCCAGGCACAACGGGTGGTCGTCGGGGAAGGCGCCGCGGGCCATGAGGGTGGTGACCACGTGGATCCCGGTGAGCTCGGCCAGCTCCCGCAGGGTCTCGGCGGCCCGAGCCTTGAGGATGCCGCCGCCGGCGTAGATGACCGGCCGGCGTGCCTCGAGCAGGTACCGGGCCGCCTCCTTGATCATCCGGGGGTGGCCCTTGGAGCTGGGCTTGTAGCCGGGGAGGTCGACCGACTCGGGCCAGTACCAGTCCATCATCTGGTTGCTGACGTCCTTGGGCACGTCGATCAGGACGGGCCCGGGCCGCCCGGTGCTGGCGATGTGGAACGCCTCCTTGACGATCTCAGGGATGTCGGCGGCCTTGGTGACCAGCCAGTTGTGCTTGGTCACCGACATGGTGATCCCCGTGGTGTCGGCCTCCTGGAAGGCGTCCGAGCCGATGGACGAGTACGGCACCTGCCCGGTGATGACCACCAGCGGGATCGAGTCCATGTACGCGTCGGCCAGCGGCGTGACGATGTTGGTGGCGGCAGGACCGCTGGTGACCATGGCCACGCCGGGGCGCCCGGTCACGTGGGCGTAACCCTCGGCCATGTGACCGGCACCTTGCTCGTGGCGAACCAGGACGTGGCGGATGGAGCTGTCGATGATGGGGTCGTAGACGGGGAGGATCGCCCCGCCGGGCAGGCCGAACATGACCTCGACCCCTTCCATCTCCAGGCTCTTGATCAGGGCTTGGGCTCCGGTCAGCTTCATGGTGCTCCTGGGCTCTCGGGTGGACGGTGGCGGAAAACTGGAACGACCTCCCGGCCGGGAGGTCGTGGGCGCACGCGCGGAGATCGCGGCGTGCGCTACGTGATGGCTACGAGGGAGCGGCGGACGGACATCGGCGCAAGTCTGGCACCGATCGACGGCGATGACAAGGCGGCGCCGTCGGTACCGTCGTGGCGATGGAAGCTCGCCCCGGGGCCGGCGCCCGTGAGCGGCCGGACCGGCGCCGGCTCCTGTTGGTGGGGGCCTGTCTCGCCGTGATCGCCACCTCGGCCGTGGTGGGCAACGCCCTCGCACCCACGCTGCTGGTGCGCCATCCCCTGCTGCTGCTCGCCCTCAACGCCACCACCCGCCACCTGGTCCTGACCTCCACCACCATCGACGTGGTGCCCTACGTCGTGGTGGGGCTGGGCCGCAGGCTGCTCGAGGACCCGTTCTTGTTCCTCCTCGGCCGCTGGTACGGCGACCACGCCATCGCCTGGGTCGACGACAAGGTGGGAGGAGGCGCCTACCTGCGGGCCGTGCAGCGACACTTCCACCGTGTGGGATGGCTGCTGGTGGCGGTGGCGCCCGGCGGCGTGGTGTGCGTGCTCGCCGGCATCTCCCGCATGCGCACAGCGGTCTTCCTGACCCTGAACATCCTCGGCACGCTGGGCACCATCGTGGTGCTCCGCCGGTTCGGGGACACCTTCGCCGGTCCCATCGAGCTCCTGCTCGCCTTCTCGGCCGACAACGTGGTCCCCCTCACGGCCCTGTCCCTCGGGTTCACCGCGCTGTGGCTCGTCTGGCGGCAACGGCGCCCCGGGGTGCCGTTGCCCGAAGGGAAAGAGCCCCACTAGCGTCCCCGTCAACATGGGTGCGAGGGGAACCAACGAGCGGTCCGGCCGCGACGACTGGCTGCTGGACTCGCTGGCTCGCCAGGCGGCGGCGATGGCGCAACTGGTCAAGGGAGCCCGCGCCTCGGCCGCCGGTGACCACACAGAGACGGCGCGGCACTGGTTGGCGGCCGAGCGCCAAGCCAACCGCTTCCTGCGCGGCTTCCGCCGGCGGCCCGCACGGCGATGCGCCCAGGAGGTCGAAGCCCACGTCGCCCACCTCGAGGCCGTGCGCACCCAGGCGCAGGCGGTGCTCACCGGCCTCGACCGCGCCGCGGTGAGCGACGCCGCCCGCACCGCCGGCGTGCGGGTGGCGGTGATGGGCAAGGGAGGAGCGGGCAAGTCCACCATCTCGGCCACCCTGGCCCGGCTGCTGGCCCGTCAGGGCCACCGGGTGCTGGCCGCTGACCTCGACACCAACCCTGGCCTCGCTTACAGCCTGGGGTTCCCGCCGGCGGCGGGCATGCTCCCGGCCGAGGCGGTCGAGCCCCACCCCGGGGCGCCCTACGGCTGGCGCCTCCGGTCCGACATCGTCCCGGCCGAGGCCGTCGAGCGCTGGGCCATGCCCGCCCCCGACGAGGTCCGGTTCTTGTCGGTGGGCAAGATCGAGGGCCCCGAGAAGCAGGCCCCCAAGCGGAGCGTGGCGGCCATGCGCGAGCTCCTCCTCGGCTTCGGCGACCCCGGCTGGGACGTGGTCGGGGACCTGGAGGCGGGCCCCACCACCCCGTTCGAGGGCTACCACGACTTCGCCGACCGGGTCCTGGTCGTCGTCGGACCGGCGTGGGTCTCGGCCATGACCGCCCGCCGGCTGCTGCCGCTGGTCGGCGATGCGCCGACCACGATCGTGACCAACCGCTTCCGGGACGAGCCCGACCACCCCGGTTTGCCCGGTGTGGTCCGGGTCCCCTTCGACCCCGAGGTCCTCGAGGCCGAGCGCCAGGGCCTGGCGCCACTCGACGCCTGCCCGACATCGCCAGCAATCGGCGCCGTGTCCCGGCTCGCCGACCTGCTGAGCGGACAGGCGGTGGCGGCGTGAAGATCGCCGTGACCGGCAAGGGCGGATCGGGAAAGACCACCGTGTCGGGAGCCCTGTGCCGTCACCTGGCCCGCCGCGGCACCGAGGTGGTGGCCATCGACGCCGACCCCAACCCCAACCTCGGCGTCTCGCTGGGGATGCCGCCCGAGTCGGTCGAGAACCTCCAACCCATCCTCAACGCTCTGCTCGCCAGCGGCCACACCCACGACGACCCCACGCCCGACCCCGAGGACCTCCTGTCCCGCTTCGGCGTCCCCGCCGCCGAGGGCGTCGTGTTGGTGGCCACCGGGAAGATCGAGCGGCCCACCGACGCCTGCTTGTGCTGTGGCTCGCACACCACCACCCGGAGCTTCTTCGGTGACCTGCGGACTGACGGCCGCACTGCGGTCGCCGACCTCGAGGCGGGCCTGAACGACCTCCTGTGGGCGGCACCGGGGCCCGACGACGTGGTCCTGGTCGTGGCCGAGTCGAGCGCCAAGTCGCTGGAGGTGGCCCGGCGCGCCGGTCAGATGGCCGACGAGCTGGGGGTGCGGCGAGTGGTCGGCGTGTGCAACCGCTCCGCCGGCGAGGGCGACATGGTCCGACTGGCTCAGGCGCTCCCCGGGTGCGAGGTCGTCGCCGTGCCGGAGGACGCCGCCGTCGAGCGGGCGAGCCACCTCGGGCGGGCTCCGTACGACCTCGACCCCGCGTCGCCGGCCATGGCGGCCGTCGCCAGCCTGGCCGAACGGCTGATCGCCCCCGCCTGAACCGGGCTTTCAGCCCCACGCCGAGTGGGTAACGGCACGGAATGCGCATCGGCATGCTCGCTCCGCCCTGGGTCCCCGTCCCTCCGCCCACCTACGGCGGCACGGAGACCATCGTCGACCGCCTGGCCCGTGGGTTCCAGGCCGCCGGCCACGAGGTGCTGCTGTTCACCACCGGCGACTCCACCTGCCCTGTCCCCAAGCAGTGGGTGTTCGAGCGCTCTGAGCAGGTACGCATCGGCTCGGTGGTCTCCGAGCTCCGCCACGTGGTACGGGGCTACGACGTGCTCCAGGGCTTCGACGTCGTCCACGACCACACCATGGCCGGCCCCGCCTATGGCCCTCGCTTCCCGGACGTCCAGATCGTGACGACCAACCACGGCCCGTTCAACGACGAGCTGCTCGACATCTACCGGGCGGTGGGCCCCGGGGTGTCGGTCATCGCCATCTCCGAGTCGCAGGCCAGCTTCGCCGAAGGCGTGCCCATCGCCAAGGTCATCCACCACGGCATCGACGTCGAGGAGCTGCCCTTCGGAGCCGGCGACGGTGGCTACTTCCTCTTCCTCGGCCGCATGGCCCCCGACAAGGGCGCCCGCCGGGCGGCGCGAATCGCCCAGGAGGCCGGCGTGCCCCTGTGCATCGCCGCCAAGATGCGCGAGCCCCTCGAGCACGAGTACTTCGAGGAACAGGTACGCCCGCTCCTCGGCGGCGACATCGAGTACGTCGGTGAGGTCGGGGGCTCCGACAAGTACGAGCTGATCGCCGGGGCCGCCGGCCTGCTCAACCCCATCCGCTGGGCCGAGCCCTTCGGCCTGGTCATGATCGAGGCGCTGGCCTGTGGCACTCCGGTGTTGACCTTCCCCGAGGGCGCCGCTCCGGAGATCGTGGACGACGGCGTGACCGGCTTCCTGTGCGACAACCGCCGGGAGATGGTGGAGGCCGTGGCCAGGATCGGCGAGATCGACCGGCGCAAGTGCCGGGCGGCGGTGGAGGAGCGGTTCTCGACCTCCCGCATGGTGGCCGAGCACCTGGACCTGTTCGAGTCGCTCGTCAGCTCGTCGGCGGCACCTCGCCCGACAGCGGCTTCCGAGCTTCCCTGACCAGCTCGACGCCCGGAGGCAGCCCCTCGACCTCCACGTCGTGGCCGTCGACGCTCACCGCCATGCGGCCACCGCCCAGGGGGATGTGACCGACCCGCAGGCGACCGATGGACGGCGGCACGACCGGCGCCAGCCACAGCTTGCCGTGGGGCAGCCACGGGTCGAACCGCAGCATCAGCCGCAGGAGCAGCAGGGGCGCGGCCGCGGCCCACGCCTGCGGCGAGCACGACGCCGGGTACCCGAGCGGGATGGGCAGCTCGCTGCGGTCGAGGCCCCCGAACAGCTCGGGCAGACGGCCGCCCACGGCCATGGCGGCGTCGATGAGCCCGAGCACCACCCGATGGGCCTCCTCCACGAAGCCGTAGCGCATCAGGCCGGCGGTGACGATGGCGGTGTCGTGGGGCCACACCGAACCGTTGTGGTAGCTGATGGGGTTGTAGCCCACCATGTTGGTGGCGAGCGTGCGGATCCCCCAGCCGTTGAACATGGCCGGTGACAGGAGGTGGCGGGCCACCGCCGCCGCCTTGTCAGCATCGACGATCCCGGTCCACAGGCAGTGGCCCATGTTGGATGCCAGGGCATCGAGCCGGCGGTTGTCGCCGTCGAGCCCGAGGGCGAACCACTCCCGATCTTCGACCCAGAAGTCACGGTTGAACGCCGTCTTCAGCTCGGCGGCGCGCTTGCGGTAGGTGGCGGCCACGTCCTCGTCGCCGGCCTCGTGGGCGAAGTGGGCCCGGGCCACGTAGGCGGCGTAGGTGTAGCCCTGCACCTCGGCCAGGGCGATGGGGCCCGTGCCCAGCCGGCCGTCGGCCGCTCGCACGCCGTCCCAGGAATCCTTCCAGCCCTGGTTGCGCAGGCCCTTCTCGCTCGACCGCTCGTACTCGACGAAGCCGTCACCGTCGACGTCGCCGTACTCGGTGATCCACTCCAGGGCCCGGTCGACGTGGGGAAGCAGCTGGTCGACCTGCTCGGCCCCCAACCCCCACCGTCGGAGCTCGCCCAGCAACATCACGAACAGCGGGGTGGCGTCCGCCGTTCCGTAGTAGATCTGCCCGCCGCCGAGTGACAGCGACGCCGCCGTGCCGAAACGCATCTCGTGCAGGATCCGGCCCGGCTCCTCCTCGGTCTCGGGATCGACCTTCTCTCCCTGGAAACGGGCCAACGTCTGCACCACACCGAGCGCCAGCTCGGGGTCGACCAGCAACGCCATCCACGACGTCAGCAGTGAGTCGCGCCCGAACAGGGTCATGAACCACGGCGCCCCGGCGGCGATCACCGCCCGCTCCGGGAAGTCGGGATCGAAGATGCGCAGCGCCCCGAGATCACCCTGGCTGCGGGCCACCACCGCCTCCAGCCCGGCGTGGTCGGACGACACGGTGGGCACCTGGCGGCGCCAGCGCTGGAACCGCTCGCTGGGGGTGGCCCGGGCGACCGGTCGGCCGCAGCGGTACAGCGGGGACAGTTGCTCGTCCTCGATGACGGGCGCCACCTCGACGCAGCCCTTCCACGTCCCCTGGGCCTCGATCACCACCTCGGCCATGGCCCGGTGGTGCTCCATCACCGAGAAGCCGTGGAAGGCCAGCGCCGTCCCCCGCCGGGCGTCACCGTGACGGAAGCCGAACAGGAGCCGGTCGCCGTCGGTCCTCAGGCTGCGCTCACCGACCAGATCGACGCGGCCCTCCTTGACCTCGAAGAGATCGGCGAAGTCGACGTCGACGGTGATCTCGACGGTGCACATCGCCGGCTCGTGGCCGAAGTTGCGCACGGTCACGTCCTCGCGCATGCCTCGGCCCACGTACCGGGACCGGAAGGCCACGAGCGTGCTGTCGGCCCGCCCCGGCCGGGGCCGGGCGCGGGACACGAAGGTGCCACTGAAGGGCTCGGCCACGTACGAGGACAGCGGCTCGAGGGGAAGGTCGTTGAGACGCAGCTCGAAACCGGAGATGAAACGTGTGTCGCGGAAGAACAGGCCGTGGGTCAGGCCCGGTTCGATGTCGCCGGCGCCTCCGGAGATGCAGAACGTCGATCCTTCGACGAGCGTCACGATGGCGCCCGCCTGACCCACGGCAGGCGGTTCCCCGGCAAACGTCCACGGCTCAGCCACGGGTTGTGCATGGTAACGGCAATCGCTTTTCGCCGGCGATAATCCGCCGGCGCCCGTTGGCACGGAGCTGCACCAGCGTCCGATGCTGCTCCGCCTGGCGGACTCCGCAGCGTCCCCGGCGATGATCCGCCGGCGCCCGTTGGCACGGAGCTGCACCAGCGTCCGATGCTGCTCCGCCTGGCGGACTCCGCAGCGTCCCCGGCGATGATCCGACGGCGCCCGTTGGCACGGAGCTGCACCAGCGTCCGATGCTGCTCCGCCTGGCGGACTCCGCAGCGTCCCCGGCGATGATCCGACGGCGCCCGTTGGCACGGAGCTGCACCAGCGTCCGATGCTGCTCCGCCTGGCGGACTCCGCAGCGCTACTCCTCGATGGTGAGGCCGCGGAGGTAGAACCAGTAGGTCCGCCAGCGGATGTCGCCCACCGGCCTCATCTGCGAGAACAGCGCCTTGTACATCGACCACGTCTGGAGGAAGCCGTCGCGGGCCCCGAGCTTGTCCCGCTTGGTCCGGTGCTGGACGCCGGCCATGGTGCGCACGCTGGTCGTGAGACGACGCTCGCACACCACCTCGTTCAGCCGGATCTCGATCGTGTATCCCGCCAGCTTGTCCGGCGGCACGGCCTCGAACACCCAACGGGGAACGATGCGCTCGCCGCTCAGCGGGGGGCAGCGCAGGACCACGGGGTTCCAGAAGCGGCCGTAGTCGAACATGCCGATCGACATGGTGGCCCGGCCCTCGACGAACGGCTTGCAGATGTCGTCCAGATGGTCAGCGGTGAGACCGGTGCAGTCGGCGTCGACGAACAGGATGGCCTGGGCGTCGGTGGCGGCCACGCCGGCGGCCATGGCCAGGGCCTTCGAGCCGCTCGGCCCGTGGCGTCGGAGGACCCTGGCGCCGGCGGCGCCGGCCCGCTCGGCGGTGTCGTCGGATGAGCCGTCGTCGACGACGACGACCTGACGGGAGAAGCGACAGCCGCGGGCGGCGGCGACGTTGGCCACCACCGTGGCCGCCTCGTTGCGGGCGGGGATGACGACGTCGATGACCGTCCCGTCGCCCACCTCGTCTGTCCCCTCCGGTGCTGCGATGGGTTGGGATGGTACGACCGGAAGGAGGCCCCCACCCGGTCGGCCGGGACGACGCCCCCGCCCTGAGGAGCTGTGCCTATCCGAGCTTGGCCCGGAGGAACTCCAGGGACCGCGTCCACGCGGTGCTGGCCGCCGACGCGTCGTACACGTCCGGGCGGGTGTCGTTGAAGAAGCCGTGGCCCACGCCCGGATAGAGGAACATCTCCACGTCCTTGCCCAGGTCCCGCAGCGTCTGTTCCAGGTGCCGGGCCTGCTCTGGCGAGAGGTCGTCCTCCTCGGCGAAGTGGCCCTGCACCGCGGCCTCCAGCCGAGACCAGTCGGGATGGGCGGACTCCCACGGGATGACCCCGTAGAACGTGACGCAGGCACGGACGTCGTCCGGTCGCTGGGTGGCGAGCATGAGGGCGAGCCCACCGCCCATGCAGAAGCCGATCACGCCCACGCCGGCGCCCCGCACCGCCTCGCTGGCAACGAGATGGTCGACCGCCGCTCCCATGTCCCTGGCCGCCTGCTCCAGGTTCAACTCCATCATCAGCCTGCCGGCCTCGTCCGGCCCGCTGGCGGTGGCGCCGTGGAACAGATCGGGGGCCAGGGAGGTGAAGCCCTCGCCGGCCAGCCGGTCGCACAGGTCCTGGATGTGGGGCACCAGGCCCCAGCACTCCTGGATCACGACCAGGCCGGGGCCGGCGCCCTGCTCCGGGGTGGCCAGGTACCCCCGGTCCGTCGTGCCGTTGCCGGACAGCTCGATGACGTCACCCATGCCGCCGGGCCTACCCACGAGGGCGTCCCGCTACAGGAGCTCGGGGACCTCGGGGAAATCCGGGACCACGCGCCCGGGCAGGGCCAGCCGGCCGGCCGGCCGCAGCACCACGTCGGCCAGGTCGAGGGGCACCAGCTCCTCGTGGGCGGACCACGGCTCGGCGCCGGCGAGGCGACCGGCCAGCGCCGCCCACGCCCCGGCGGGCACCACCCGCCCCACGCCGGCGACCACCCACACCGGCACCCCGGCGTGACGGGCCACCGCCGCTGCCGCCCGAGAGCCGGCCACGGCCACGAAGGCGCCGGCGCCCACCGCCCCGGCTTCCAGCACCACGGCGTCGCTCGCCAGAACGGCGGCGGACATCGCTCGATCGCTCACCGTCACCGCGTCGACGTCGAGAAGCCGGAGCCGGGACGCCAGCTCCCCGCCCTCGCCCCCGGCGTCGACCACCAGCACCCGCAGGTCGCCACGGCGGGCCAAGGCCGGGGCCGCCAGCTCCGGCCAGCCGAGGACGGTCACGCCGCCGGCGTCAGACAGCTCCGCATCGAGGTGCCGGGGAGTCTCGTCACCGTTCAGCTCCCGGACGCAGCGCCGGCCCTCCCGGCGCGGGTCGTCGCTGCACAGCATCCGGGCGCACAGCCACCACAAGGGGCCAGAGGACGGATGGCGCTGGAGGAGCCGCTTGCACGACAGCAGCAGGGCGGCGGCGTCACCGGCCAGGGCGGCGAGGGACCCCGCGCTCTCCTGCACCAGCACCGCGTGCTCGAGGGGGCCGGCGCCGGCGACGTAGCGCAGCCGCTCCATGGGGTGCACGGGCCGAACGCTAACGGGCAGCCGGCCCGCCACCGGGTGCGGAACCTCCTGCCGTTGGTTCGTCGGGAGCCAGGCGGCCTTGCTACGTTCCCCCCGGTGCCGACCGACGCCCCCGGGGACCTGGCGCTCACCCCGATCAACGGATCACCGCACACGCTGGCCCAGTGGCTGACCACCTTCCACCTGGTGGTCGCCGCCCTCGATCCCTTCACCTCGGAGAGCGCCTGGCTGCTCCCGACGGTCGCCCGCATCTTCCGGGTCTACGACCAGGCCGACTGCCGCGTCGCCCTCCTCGTGACATGCACCGACGAGGAGGCTCGGCAGTTCCTCGGCCCCTACGCCCGGGAGTTCCTGACCTTCCCGGACCCGGAGCGGGAGGCGGTCAAGGGCCTGGGCCTCGAGCGCCTGCCGGCGCTGGTCCACATTCGCCACGATCTCAGCCTGGCCGGCGTGGCCGAGGGCTGGCACCCGGCCGAGTGGCGGGCCCTCACCGAGGAGCTGTCACGAGCCATGAGCTGGTCGCAGCCCACCATCCCCGCCCCCCGGGACCCGGCGCCGTACGACGGCACGCCTGTGTGATCTTCGCCGGCGATCACTTTTCGCCGGCGATAATCCGCCGGCGCCCGTTGCACGGAGCTGGACCAGCGTCCGAGGCTGCTCCGCCTGGCGGCTCCGCAGCGTCACGAAAGTCCGGCCGGCGCAATGCCGCCGGCCACGCTCGCCGCCGAAGGCGGCCCCCTCCTGGATGGCGGCCAGGAAAGAACAGCGCGGAGGGTGCCGGCTCCGCCGGCGCCCGGAGCACGATCGAACTCGCCCGAGTGGAGCGAGCGCAGCGAGCGAACGAGGGCGATCATTGGTCCCGCAGTTCGGCGAGAGTGGTCCACAGCTCGGTGGCGCTGGGCTGGCCCACGAACGACGCCCTGACCTCACCCTCGGCGTCGG
>JAHWKL010000109.1 GCA_019347915.1 Actinomycetota bacterium | reverse complement strand
GCACCACGTCGGCGCCGTCCTCACTGGTGCGGGAATAGACCAGCAACGCGTCCTTGGAGCTGTGGTGGAAACGGGTGTTGCGCAGGTTCTGAAGCGCCGGGTGGGACCGGCGGATCTCGTTGAGCCGGCGGACGAACGGGGCCAACGACGAAGGGTCGTCCCAGTCGCGTGCCTTGAGCTCGTACTTCTCGGAGTTGCGGTACTCCTCGTTGGCCTCGCCCTGGGGCTCGTTCTCGCACAGCTCGTACCCGCTGTAGATGCCGTAGCTGGGCACCAGCGTGGCCGCCAGCAACAGGCGCAGGCGGAACGCCGACGGCGGGCCGTCGCGCAAGGGACCGGAGAGGATGTCGGGGGTGTTGGGCCAGAAGTTGGGACGCATGAAATCGGCCATGGGACCGGCGCTGAGCTCGGTCACGTAGTCGGTGAGCCCGGCCTTGGTCGTGCGCCAGGTGAAGTAGGTGTAGCTCTGGCTGAACCCCACCTCGGCCAGCTTGGCCATGACCTTGGGGCGAGTGAAGGCCTCGGCGAGGAAGAGCACGTCCGGGTGACGGCCCTGGATCTCCGGGATGACCCACGCCCAGAACGCCATCGGCTTGGTGTGGGGGTTGTCGACGCGGAAGATGCGCACGCCGTGGCCGATCCAGAAGTCGAAGATCTCACGGCACGCCTCCCAGAGCGCCACCCGGTCGCTCTCCTCGGCCGGCCAGAAGTTGATCGGGTAGATGTCCTGGTACTTCTTGGGCGGGTTCTCGGCGTACTTTATGGTGCCGTCCGGGCGGTGGTGGAACCATTGCGGATGGTCCCGGACCCAGGGGTGGTCGGGCGAGCACTGCAGCGCGTAGTCGATCGACACCTCCATGCCCAGCCCCTCGGCCTCGCGCACGAAGGCGTCGAAGTCGTCGAAGGTCCCCAGGTCGGGGTGCAGGGCGGTGTGCCCGCCCTCCTCGGCGCCGATGGCCCAGGGGCTACCCACGTCGTCGGGCCCCGCCTCGAGGGTGTTGTCGCGACCTTTGCGGTGGGCCCGGCCGATGGGGTGGACGGGAGGCAGGTACACCACGTCGAAGCCCATGTCGGCCACGGCGGGCAGGCGCTTGGCGGCCCCGACCAGGCCTCCCTCGGAGCGGGGGAACAGCTCGTACCAGGCGCTGAACAGGGCCCGCTGGCGGTCGACCCACAGGGGCAAGGGGTCGGAGGCCGTGACCTCGCCGGGTAGGGGCACGCCCTCCACGGCGGCGGCCACGGCGTCGTCCAGGCCGGCGTTCAGGCGCACCTCGAGGCGGCAGTTGGAGCGCCGGACCGCCTCGGCGGCCTCGGCGACCAGCGCCCGCCGGAGCTCGGGCACCAGCGACGTCAGCGCCTCCAGCAGCTGGGCGCCCTCCTCGATCTCGACGGACACGTCCTGGCCGGCGGCCGCCTTGACCGTGGTGTCGTGCCGCCACGTGGCGAAGCGGTCGCGCCAGGCCTCCACCACGATGTCGTGGCGGCCCACCCGATCGAACGACACCACCGCCTCCCAACGGTCGTTGCCGGTGTGGGTCAGCGGCGTCTCGGTCCACTTCCGCCCGCCGGCGGGTCGGGTGCGGACGCGGGCAGCCAGCAGGTCGTGCCCGTCGGCGAAGATGTCGGCCGACACCTGGACCCGCTCCCCCACCACGGCCTTGGCCGGGAAGTCCCCGGAGGGGGTCCGGGGCCGGATGTCGTCGATGACGATGCGCCCCATCACTCCCTCAGGCCTACCAGGCCACGGGCCTCCGCGAAACTCCGAGCTCACTCCGCCTGCGACCGGAAGGTCGTCGGCCCGCTACCGTCCTCGCCGATGAAAGCGCTGCGCAGCTTCACCGTCCGGCCCCGCCTCCCGGAGGCACTGACGGCACTGGAAGGCCTGGCCATGAACCTCCGGTGGGCGTGGGACGAACGCACCCGGAACCTGTTCCGGTGGGTCGATCCCGACGCCTGGGAGTCGGGCCGCCACGACCCGGTCCGCCTCCTCGGGGCCGTCGGGCGTCACCGGCTGGCCGAGCTCGAGGCCGACCCTGGCTTCCGGACCTTCCTGGGCGAGGTCGATCACGACCTCCGCCGGTACTGCGAGCGGCCCCGCTGGTTCCAGACCCATGGCCCGACGGCCCTGCGCTCGGTCGCCTACTTCTCGCCTGAGTTCGGACTGGCCGAGGCCCTGCCCCAGTACTCCGGGGGTCTGGGCGTGCTCGCCGGGGACCACCTCAAGGCGGCCAGCGACCTGGGCGTCCCGCTCGTGGGCATGGGGCTGTTCTACCGCCACGGCTACTTCCGCCAGTCGCTCAACAGCGACGGCTGGCAGCAGGAGCGCTACCCCAGCCTCGACCCCTTCGCCATGGCGGTGCGCCCGGTCGGCGACGTGCGGGTGAGCGTGGACCTGGCCGGCACGCGCCTCGCCGCCCGGGTGTGGCGGGCCGACGTGGGCCGGGTCCGGCTGTACCTGCTCGACGCCGACGTGGAGGAGAACGATCCCTCGGGCCGCGGCGTGACCGACCGGCTCTACGGTGGCGACGTCGAGCACCGCCTGCGCCAGGAGATCCTCCTGGGCGTGGGCGGGGTGCGTGCCCTGGAGGCGGTGGGCGAGACGACCCAGGTGTTCCACACCAACGAGGGCCACGCCGGCTTCCTGGGTCTCGAGCGCATCCGCCGCTTCGTGGTCGAAGAGGGTCTGGCGTTCGCCGAGGCGGTCGAGGCCACCCGGGCGGCGAGCATCTTCACCACCCACACCCCGGTGCCGGCCGGTATCGACCGGTTCCCTCGGCCGCTCATGGAGCGGTACTTCGCAGGGTGGGCCAACGAGTGTGGGGTGAGCATCGACGAGCTCATGGCCCTCGGTCACGAGCCCGCCGATTCGCCCGACACCCCGTTCAACATGGCCGTCATGGGCCTGCGTCTGGCCGGGCGCGCCAACGCCGTGTCCAGGCTCCACGGTGAGGTGAGCCGGCGGATGTTCGCGCCGCTGTGGCCGGGCGTTCCCGTGGACGAGGTGCCCATCAGATCGGTGACCAACGGCGTCCACGCCCGCACGTGGGTGTCCTCGGAGATGGACGACCTGCTGTGCCGCCACGTCCTGCCCGAGTGGCACGAGGCGGCGGCCGAGAGCTGGGCCCGCATCGACCGGGTGGGTGACGAGGAGCTGTGGCGTGTGCGCGACCAGGGCCGCGAACGGCTGGTCGGCTTCGTGCGCCGACGACTGCGAGCGTCGCTGACCGCCCGAGGCCTGAGCTGGTCGGACACCGCCTGGTGTGAGGAGGTCCTCGACCCCAAGGCGTTGACCATGTGCTTCGCCCGGCGCTTCGCCACCTACAAGCGGGCGACACTGCTGCTCTCCCAGCCGGAGCGGCTGAAGGCGTTGCTCGCCTCCAGCGAGCGACCGGTGCAGTTCATCTTCGCCGGCAAGGCCCACCCCGCCGACGACCACGGCAAGGAGATGATCCGCCAGATCGTGTCGTTCTCGTCTCGGCCGGAGGTGCGCCACCGCATGGTGTTCGTGCCCGACTACGACATCGCCGTGGCCCGCGTCCTCTACCAGGGCGCTGACGTCTGGCTCAACAACCCCCGCCGGCCCCTGGAGGCCTGCGGTACCAGCGGTGAGAAGGCGGCGCTGAACGGGGCGCTCAACTGCTCGGTCCTCGACGGCTGGTGGGACGAGATGTTCGACGGCGAGAACGGGTGGGCCATCTCCTCGGCAGAGGGCGTCGACGACCTGGCCAAGCGCGACCAGGTCGAGGCCGACAGCCTCTTCGCCCTGCTCGAGGAGCAGATCGTGCCGCTGTTCTACGAGCACACGCAGGGACCTGTTCCCCGCCGGTGGCTCGGACGGGTGAAGTCGTCGCTGGCGTCGCTGGGGCCCCAGGTGTCGGCCAGCCGCATGGTCCGCGACTACGTCGAGGAGCTCTACGAGCCCACGGCGGCTTGGGCTGACACCCTCGCCGCCGACTCCTGCGCCCGTGCCCGCGACCTGGCGGCGTGGAAGGAGCGGGTGGCGGCGGCGTGGAAGGGCGTCCACGTCGACGCCGTCGACGGTGACCCCTCGGCCCCGGAGCTGGGGGGCGAGCGCGAGGTGGAAGCAGTGGTGGCGCTCGGGGACCTCGGTGCCGACGACATCGAAGTGCAGCTGATCCACGGGCTCGTGGGCGGCAACGACGAGCTCCGGGAGGCTCAGGTGGTGCGCATGGAGCTGGCCGACCAGGCCGACGAGAGCCACCTGCGTTACCGCGGGCGCTTCGTCTGCGAGCACCCCGGCCGGTACGGGTTCACGGTGCGGATCGTGCCCTCCCACCCCGACCTGGTGACGCCCGTCGAGATGGGCCGGGTGGCCTGGGGCTGAGGGGCTAGGGGTCACCCCACGGCGTGGCCGGGTCCTGTCCCTCAGGGTCCCTCCCACCGGCGGATCCTCCCCTTCGGGGCCCCTCCACCGGCGGGGCCCTCCCTACGGGCCACCCGGCCACGCCTTCACCCCTGGGCGCGCTGAAAGGGTCCCTCCCACCGGCGGATCCTCCCCTTCGGGGCCCCTCCACCGGCGGGGCCCTCCCTACGGGCCACCCGGCCCCCGCCTCCGCTGGGCGCGCTCGCCCTGCCGCCGGCGGGCGGTCCCTAGGGGACGCCCGATCACGCCTTCGCCCCTGGTCGCGCGGAGTGCTAGACGGCGATGACCTCGGTGACGCCTTCGACGCGGTCGCGCAGGATGCGCTCGATGCCGGCCTTCATGGTCTGGGTGGAGATGGGGCAGGTGCCGCACGCACCGACCAGCTCCACGCTGACCACGCCGGTCTCCTCGTTGACGTCTTTGACCACGATGTCGCCGCCGTCGGCCTGCAGGGCCGGGCGGATGATCTCGATGGTCTCGAGGAGCTTGTCGCGCACGTTGCCAGTCTCGCCCCTCCCCCCACGTTCCACAACCACGGAGTGGTCACGCTGGCACCGGGGCGTCGGTTCCCCGGCGGCTTGTGGATCGGGCCGTACCGCTGAGAGCCTGGGGAGCGTGCCGCTCCCAGCCGACGTCCGCGCCGCCGGCGCCCCGCCGCGGTGATCGCACACCAGGGCGGGCTCGACGAGCTGGCGTTCGTCGCCGTCCCCCTCGCCGTGCTCGCCCTGCTGCTGTGGCTGGCCGCCCGGAGGGCTGCCCGCGAGGTCGACGAGGACGCGGGGCAGAGCCTCGGGGAGGACCCGGCCGGCCCCCTGGACCGCCCGTAGCCGGTGACACGCGTCGTCAGCCGAGCCGTGGGCGACCCCGGCCAGGTGGCGGTCTGGTCACAGCCTCGGGACGACCTCGTGCGGGAGCGGCCCGTCGCCGAAGACGACGGCGACGTCTTCCTGGCGGTGGAGGGGCCGTTCCGCCACTACCGCCGGGAGGTGCGCTCCGAACCGCTGCCCGACGGGCGGGTGGCGGCCACCTCCACCACCACCTTCGACCTCGCCGTGCCCTACTTCGGCCGGCTGTTCGCCCTGCCGGTCCGCCGCGCCCTGCGCCGGCCGCCCGGCGCTCACCGCACACCGTGGTGGGCCCCCCCGGACCGCCTCGATCCCCGAGCGGCGTCGGTCCTGGGGGTGCTGGCCGCCGCCTCGGTCATCGCCGGCTACCTCGGCACGCTGCTGACCCAGACGGTCACCTACGCCGCCCGGGACTTCGGCGTGGCCGACGTCCGCCCCCAGGGCTACACGTTGGCCGCGGTGCGGGCTGGCGTCCTGCTCGCCGTGGTCCTGGTGGCCGTGGCCGACCGCCGAGGCCGCCGGCCCCTGCTCATCGTCTGTGCGGTCGGCGGGTGCCTGGCCGCCGCCACCGGCGCGCTGGCCCCCTCCTTGCCCTGGCTCGGTGCCACCCAACTGGTGGCCAGGGCCTTCTCGACCGCTCTCGCCGTCCTCATCGGCATCGTGGCCGCCGAGGAGATGCCACGGAGCTCCAGGGCCTACGGCGTCAGCGTGCTCGGCATGGCTGGCGGCCTGGGCGGAGGCCTGTGCGTCCTCGCCCTGCCGCTGGCCGATCTGGGCACCGGCGGGTGGCGGGTGGTGTACCTGCTGCCCTTGGCCGCGCTCCCCCTGACCCGCGGCATCGCCCGCCTGCTCCCCGAGAGCCGACGGTTCACCGTCGCCCGCACCGGCGTGGCCATGCGGGGCAACGGCCGTCGGCTGGTGCTGCTGGCCGCCTCCGCCTTCCTGCTCGCGTTGTTCACCACGCCGGCCTCCCAGTTCCAGAACGAGTTCCTCCGCGACGAGCGGGGCTTCTCGGCGGCCCGCATCTCGCTGCTGACCCTGTTGACCAACACGCCGGGCGGCATCGGTGTGGTCGTCGGCGGTCGGCTCGCCGACGTGCGAGGGCGGCGGCTGGTGGGCGCCGTCGGCCTGGCCGGCGGCGTGGGCGCCACCGTGGCCATGTTCGCCAGCAGCGGGTGGCCGCTGTGGGCCTGGTCGGTGGTGGGCGCGGTGGTGGGCGGCGCCGTGCTTCCCGCCCTCGGGGTTTACGGGCCAGAACTGTTCCCCACCTCGCTGCGGGGCCGGGCCAACGGGGTCATCGGGGTCCTCGGTGTGGCGGGCGGGATCCTCGGGCTGCTGGTGGCCGGCAACCTCTCCGACCGCCTGGGGGGCCTCGGCCCCGCCCTGACGCTGCTGTCGCTGGGGCCGGCGGTGCTGGTGGTGCTGGTGCTCGCCGCCTATCCGGAGACGGCTCACCGGGAGCTGGAGGAGCTCAACCCGCAGGACGTCTCGCCGGCGGCCCCAGCGCCCGCACCCACGCCGCCACCGCCGTGGCCACCTTCTGGTCGGCGCCCTTGAGCTCGTGGCGGCCGCCTTCCACCCACACGTGCTCGACCGGCGCAGGGATGGCCGCGGTGGCCGCCTGCAGCTCCGCCGGGGTGGAGAAGGCGTCCCTGGTGCCGGACACGAACAGGCACGGCACCTGGATGCGGGGCAGATGGGCGGTGCGGAGCCGGTCGGGCCGTCCCGGTGGGTGCAGGGGGTAGCTGACCAGCACCAGGCCGGCGGCGGGCAGGCCCTCGGCCACGGCCATCGAGCAGATGCGCCCGCCCATCGAACGCCCGCCCAGCACCAGGCGCGCCGGGTCGAGCCCGTGTTCGGCGGCCAGGGCGGTGGCCGCCTCGACCACGGCGGCGAGCAGCACCGGCGCCCGGTCGGGAGCCTTGCGGCCCCGCTTGCGGTAGGGGAAGTCCATCCGCTCCACGGGCAGGGGCGCCAGTGCCGCCTCCACCGCCACCAGGCACGAGTGGTCGCCACCGCTGCCGGCGCCGGGGGCGAGAAGCGCAGCGGCCGGCGAGGGAGAGGGAGAGGGAGAGGGAGAGGGAGTCACGCCTCAGCCGGCGGCGAGGAGGATGCGGCGCGCCTCGCTCAGCTCGGAGATGCGCTGGGCGGCGCCCTCACTGGCTGCTCCGTGGTCGGGATGGGCCGAGCGGACCAGGGCCCGGAACCGGCGCTGCACCTCGCCTCGCTCCGGCGTGGTGGCGTCGTTGAAGCCGAGCACGGTCAGGGCCCACCGCCGCGGGTGGACGAAGGCGCCGGCGGACCAGCCGCGGCCACCGGTGGCACCGGCCAGATGGGCCGCCAGCGAGGGTCCCACCGGGCCCCGCCACCGCACCGCCCGCCGCAGCGTCTCGATCACCACCGGCCGGTGAGCGTGGTCGACGGTGCCGGCGGAGTAGGCGGCACCGAGGACCTGGGCGGCGGGAGCGCCCCGGTCCTCGAGGTCGAACTCGACGTTGTCCCCCTGGCCCACCAGCCGGTGGCGGCTGCGGGCGAGGCCGATGCGGTCGGCCTGGAAGCGGTGCCGGAGCCGGGGCTGGGGGATGCGCCGGCCGGCGGCCAGGTCGTCGAGCAGCCGGCCCAGCTCGGCGATCAGGTCGGGCCCGAGGTGCTCCGCCGAGGCGGCGACGATCCCCCCCAGCAGCAGACCGCCGAAGCCGGGCGGCGGGTCGACGGGCAGCAGCCCCTCTCCGAGGGCGACCCGCCGGGTGGGAGCGATCGGTCGGCTGTGCCAGATCTCCAGCTCGGCGAGCAGCACCGGCTCACGGTACCGGCCCACCGGCGCCCGTCCCTGGTCGCCGGCGCGCTCACACCAGCGGCCACACCACCTGGCGCAGGG
>JAHWKL010000108.1 GCA_019347915.1 Actinomycetota bacterium | reverse complement strand
GCAGAGCGCCGCCGGCTCGGTGCCGCACACCTGGTCCACCGCGGACCTCAGCTCATCCAGCACCATGTCACTATCGTACAGGTGTTCGTACGCCGGCGCAAGCAAAAAGTGCCTGTGCCGCAGGCACTCCTCGCTCCATCCCGTGCTTCCTGCAGATTGCTTCTCGAGCTACCGCCTCGAAGGTGCCCTCATGCCAGACTGGGTGCGTGATCACGCGGTGAGGGTGCGCTGATGCTCACCACCGCAGTGGTCGTCGCCGTCGCCGTGCTGGTCGTGGCCTCGCTGGCGCTGTTCACCGTCGGCCATCGTCTGCGCCGGGCCTCGATCACAGCCTCGCTGGCCTTGTCTGTGATCGGCACAGTCATCGCCGCGGAGGTCGTGGCCCGACTCTTCCGGCTGCCGAGCGCAGCCGTGCTGGCCGCCGAGGTCGGCCTCGTGATCGTCGCCGCCATCGTGGCCACCCTTCGTCGGGCATGGAACCCGGTAGGGGTGTGGTTCTTCTCCACGGTCGTCTTCGCCGCCGCCAGCTACCTGGCCCTGGCCGCCCAGGCCACCTTCGCCGGCGACCTCACCCCCGCCGGTCTGGTGCTGTCAGCTGTCCTGCTGCTCCTGGAGACCGCGGCCCTGCTGCTGGCGTGCACGTTCGCGTTCGAAACCTGTGACGTGTTGTGCCGGACGCGCTGGGACCGCAAGATCGGGCCACCGGATCCCGCGTACCGGCCCTTCGTGTCCCTGCACGTCGCCGCCTACAACGAGCCGCCCGACATGCTGATCGAGACCATCCAGTCCCTCGAGGCCATCGACTACCCCGACTACGAGATCGTCGTCATCGACAACAACACCACCGACCCCGAGGTGTGGCAGCCGGTCGAGGCCTACTGCGCGACCCGTGATCGGGTGCGCTTCGTGCACGTCGAGCGCTGGCCCGGTTTCAAGTCGGGGGCGCTCAATCTGGCCCTGCGCTCCCATACCGATCCGCGAGCCGAGGTGTTGGGCGTCGTCGACGCCGACTACCTGGTCAAGCCCAACTGGCTCAGCGACCTGGTCGGTTGGTTCGCCGATCCGACCGTGGCCTTCGTGCAGACCCCCCAGGACTACCGCGAGTGGGAGGGCGATGCCTACCTGACCGCCTGTCACGACGCCTACGCCTACTTCTTCGCCACCGCCATGCGCTCGCGAAATGAACGGAACTCGATCATCTTCGGCGGCACCATGGGACTCATCCGCCGCCCGGTCCTCGAGGAGGTGGGCGCATGGGACGAATGGTGCATCACCGAGGACGCCGAAGTCTCCCTGCGCATGCTGGCCGCCGGCTACCAGGGCGTCTACGTCCACCGCTCCTATGGGGAGGGGATCATGCCCCTCACCTTCGACGCGCTGAAGCGACAGCGCTTCCGGTGGTGCTTCGGGGGCGTGCAGATCCTCCGCAAGCACTGGCGCAAGCTGCTCCCCGGCCCCCGCCGGGCCGGCAACCTGCTCACCCCCGCCCAGCGCATCGACTACCTCATCGGCGGCGTCCAGTGGTTCATCGACCTTGTCGCCCTCGGCTTCACCGTCGTGCTCATCGGCGCCACCATCACCGTCCTCGTCGGCCAGCCTCTCACGTTCCGGCCCTTCGGAGGGCCCATCATCGCCCTGGCCATGGCCCTGGCGGGCAGCGGAGCGATCCGAGCTGTGTGGGCCCTGCGGACGCTCAGCGGCATCAGCGTCCGGCGAGCGGCCTTGGCCTTCGGCAACTTCCTGGCGCTGTCATGGACCGTCGGTATGGCCTGCGCCAAGGGGCTGGTACGGCGCGACGGTGTATTCCTCCGGACCCCGAAGTGGCGGGGCGACGGCGGGCTTCGCGAAGCCCTGCGCGCCACCCGCACCGAGACGGGGCTCGCCGTCACACTCTGGTGCGGGGCCGGGGCGGCGGTGTTGAGCGATGCCTCGGGCCCGGTGATGCCGGCGTTCGCGGTATGGCAAGGCTCGCTCTATGCCTGCGCCCCGTCCATGGCCTGGCTCAACCTTCGCACTGAGCTGTCCGCCCGCCTCCAGCGCCGACAACGCACCGAGGACCGCCGGGAACGACGCGCCGCCTACCCGCCGCACATCGCAATCGCAATCGCAAGGGCCAACGCCGTTGTTCTCCTTGCCGGTGGGATCGCCCTGATCGCCCTCAGCGGCGCCGCCGCCACCCCCCCTGGCACCGGCGGCTTCGAGCTTCCCCGCCGTGATCCCACCGATCAAGGGCCCCTCGGCAACCTCGGGGTGGTCCCCGATGCCAACCCCACTCCACCCACCACAACGAGCCCCTCACCGGCCACGAGCACAGTCACCACAACACCGACGGTCCCGCCGCCCACCCCTCCGCCAGGTGCCCCAGCGCCGACCCCCAGCCCGGCACCGGCACCGGCTCCGACTTCGCCGCCCCAAGCGCCGACGGCGACCACGCGGCCCGGGCAGGCTCCTACGACGGTCACGCCCACCACCAGAGCACCGGGTCCGCCCACCAGCGTGGAGCCGCCGATTCCTCGCTCCCGCCCATAGACGCCGCGCCACCTGTCGCGCAGCGGTGACGGCGTCGGGGTCAACGAGGCCCGACGAGATACGGTGACCATCCTGAGCCTCGACGGCCTGCGGTCAGCGAGGCGTGCTCGGCCGAAATCCAGAACCTCGCCAACGCTTGTCGGGTGGACCCGGGAGACCCAAGGTTCCCCACCGGTTTCTGTGACAACGACGGGATCCGCCTCGAGCCCAGCGTGCACGCCAACAAGGTGCTCAACAACGTCGTGACCGGGAGCGCCCTCGACGGCATCGCAGTGTTCAGTCGCTCCAGCACCGACAACGAGATCCGCAACAACACCGTTGAGGGCAACGGCTTCCACGGTGCCCGGCACCGCAAGGGGGACGGCATCAGGGTCTTCGGTGGGACCGCGGGCGCTGACCGGACCCATCACGGCCAACGAGGTGTTCGGGAATGCCGCCAACGGGATCCGTGTCGATTCCAGGTCCAACAAGATCCTGGGCAACCAGACGGGCGGCAACGTGGCGCTGCCCGACCCGCGCTTCTTCCTCCAGTCGGACCTGCACGACTCCAACCCCGACTGCGACGACAACCTGTGGCGAGGGAACACCTACGACAAGGCGTACCCCGACTGCACCAAGGGCTTAGAACAGCAGGCGGTGGAGGCGCACGGGTCTACCGGGCTCGTGCGCCTCCACCGTCTTGCATCGATCACTGAGGTGTTCCCTACGCGAATAGTGGCTTCGAGCCACAGCCCGGCCATGAACAGGCCCGCGAATGGCCTATGCCGTGTCGCTATTGGCCCCGGGGCACAGCCACACCACACCGAGCGGTGGCAAGGTCAGCTCCGCTGAATGGTTGAGGCCGTGCAGGCCGACGTCGCTGGCCAGAAGTGTGCCGTCCATGGTGGTCGTGCCTGCGCCCCCGAACTGCTCGGCGTCGGTGTTGAGGAGCTCCCTCCAAGGGCCGCCGCTCGGCAGTCCGATGCGATAGGCGGACCTGGAGACCGGAGAGAGGTTGGCGATGCAAACGACAACACGTGTCCCGTCCGCCGAGAGGCGCAGGAATGACAGCACGTTCGACTCGACGTCACTGGCATCCAACCACCGGAAGCCCTCGGACGTGAAGTCGCGCTCCCACAGCGCGGGCTCCGAGCGGTAGCAGCGGTTGAGCTCGCGGACAAGGGTCTGCACGCCGGAATGCTCGGGGTACTGGAGAAGGTGCCAGTCGACGCTCGAGTCGTAATCCCATTCCTCCGACTGTGCGATCTCACCGCCCATGAAGAGCATCTGCTTGCCGGGATGCGCCCACATCCATCCCAGCAGCGCTCGCAGGTTGGCCGCCTTCTGCCATCGGTCGCCCGGCATCTTGCCCAGCAACGATTGCTTTCCGTGGACCACCTCGTCGTGGGACAAGGGCAGGATGAAGTTCTCCGTGAACGCGTAGAGCAGGCCAAACGTCAGCTCGTCGTGGTGGTAGCGGCGATGGACCGGGTCCTGGGAGAAGTACTCGAGGGTGTCGTGCATCCAGCCCATGTTCCACTTGTAACCGAAGCCGAGGCCGCCGACATCGGTCGGCCGGGACACCGCCGGCCAGGAAGTCGACTCCTCGGCGATCATCATGACTCCGGGATGGGCCTCATGGACCACTTCGTTGAGCTCGCGCAGCATGGCCACCGCCTCGAGGTTCTCCCGGCCGCCCGACGGGTTGGGGATCCACTCGCCCTCCTCGCGGGCGTAGTCCAGATAGAGCATCGACGCCACACCATCCACCCGCAGGCCGTCGAGATGGAACTCCTCCAACCAGTAGCTGGCGTTGGCGACGAGGAAGTTGGCGACCTCCCGGCGTCCGTAGTTGAACACCAGCGTGCCCCACTCCTCGTGTGCCCCGATGCGGGGGTCCTCGTGCTCGTAGAGGGCGGTACCGTCGAACCGGGCCAGGGCCCAATCGTCCCTGGGAAAGTGCCCCGGCACCCAGTCCAAGATCACGCCGATGTCCCGGCGATGGAGGGCGTCGACCAACGCCCGAAAGTCGTCGGGCGAGCCGAATCGGGCCGTCGGTGCGAAGTAGGAGGTCACCTGATACCCCCAGGACCCGGTAAAGGGATGCTCGGCGACCGGCATCAGCTCGACGTGGGTGAAGCCCAGGTCGGCGACGTAGGCGGGAAGCTCCTCAGCGAGCTCACGGTAGGTGAGCGGTCGCTGATCTTCCTCCGGGACGCGCTTCCACGACCCGAGATGGACCTCGTAGATCGAGACGGCCTGGTCGAGCCTCGTCTCGGCGTCGCGCCGGGCCAGCCATTGCTCGTCGCTCCACTCGTGGGACGAGCCGGCCACGATGCTGTCGGTGGCCGGGGGCTTCGAAGCGGCGAGGGCGACGGGGTCGGCCTTTAGGGTCAGATGGCCGGCGCCGGTCAAGATCTCGAACTTGTAGTGCGCCCCGGCGCCGACGCTCGGGAGGAACAACTCCCAGATGCCGGAGGACCCGAGCGAACGCATGGGATGGAGGCGCCCGTCCCACGAGTTGAAATCGCCCACGACCCGGACCGACCGGGCGTTGGGCGCCCAGACAGCAAAGGAGGTACCGGCCACGCCCTCGACCTGGCGGGGATGAGCTCCCAGCACCTGCCAGAGCCGGCGGTGCTTGCCCTCGCCCAGCAGGTGGAGGTCGAGCTCGCCCAACGTGGGCGGGAAGCGATAGGGATCGTCGATCACCACGGTGCTGCTGCCGTGTCGGATCTCGAACCGGTAGGCGGCCGGCGCAGCGTCAGGGACCTCTGCCGTCCACAGGCCAGTGTCGTGGGTGCGCTCCATGTCGATCTCGGCGCCGCCCGCCAACAGCACCCGCACGGCGACGGCATCCGGGCGCAGCGCCCGGATCTGCCCGTCGTGGAGGCCGAGCACGCGGTGAGGGTTGCTGTGCTCGCCGGCGAGGAGGAGCGCGAGATCGGTGGCGCGGGGCGGAGGAGCACCCTGCTCGTCAGCGGACATTGTTCGATCCTTGCCCAGGTTGGTCCTCAGCACTCTCCAAACTGAACCAGAAGAAGGCGTGAGCGGGCAGTGTGACCACATAGGGCCCCTCGTGCACTGGCGGGAAGGGCGTTTTGCCGAGACGCTCGACCGGAACCTTCCCTACGAAGTCCTGGAGGGCCAGCTCGGCCGGTTGCGCTACGTCGCTCAGGTTGTTCACGCACAGCATCACTTCGTCGCCCAGCTGGCGGACGTAGGCGAGCACGGCCGGGTTCTCGACGTCCAGCAACGTCAACGAACCCCTGCCGAACACGTGGTGGTGCTGCTTTCGCACCTGCAACATCCGCCGCACCCAGTGGAGGAACGAGCTGGGGTCGCGTTGTTGAGCCTCGACGTTGACGGCCTGGTAGCCGTAGACAGGATCGACCAGGGGTGGGAGGTACAGCCGGGCGAAGTCGGCGGTGCTGAAGCCGGCGTTGCGGTCGGGAGTCCATTGCATGGGCGTACGGACGCCATCGCGGTCGCCGAGGTAGATGTTGTCGCCCATGGCGATCTCGTCGCCGTAGTACAGCACGGGGCTGCCCGGCAGCGAGAGGAGCATGGCGTGCAGCAGTTGGGCGATCGGCCAGTTCTTCTCAACCAGCGGGGCGAGCCGGCGCCCGATGCCAACGTTGCAACGCATCTGCGGGTCAGTGGCGTACTGCGCGTACATGAAGTCCCTCTCGTCCGAGGTCACCATCTCGAGGGTGAGCTCGTCGTGGTTGCGGAGGAAGACGCCCCACTGGCAACTCTCGGGGATGGCGGGCGTCTGGGCGAGGATCTCGGAGATCGGGAAGCGCTGGTTGCGCCGCAAGGCCATGAACATGCGCGGCATGAGGGGGAAGTGGAAGCACATGTGGCACTCGTCACCCTCGCCGAAGTAGTCGACCACGTCGGCCGGCCACTGGTTCGCCTCGGCCAGCAGCACCCGCCCGGGGAACGAGGCGTCCACCTCGGCGCGGAGCCGCTTGAGGAAGGCGTGGGTCTCGGGCAGGTTCTCGCCGTCGGTGCCGTCGCGCTCGCAGAGGTAGGGCACGGCGTCGAGACGGAGCCCGTCGAGCCCGATCTCCAACCAGAAGGCGACGACGTCGAGCATGGCCTGCTGCACCTCGACGTTGGCGTAATTGAGGTCGGGCTGGAAGCTGAAGAAGCGGTGCCAGTAGTACTGCTGGCGCTGGCTGTCCCAGGCCCAGTTGGACCGCTCGGTATCGACGAAGATGACGCGGGCCTCCGGCCAACGGCGGTCGTGGTCGGCCCAGACGTACCAGTCGGCCTTGGGGTTGACGCGGTCCTGACGCGACTCCTGGAACCAGGGATGGTCCTCGCTGGTGTGGTTCATGACCAGGTCGGCGATGACGCGGATGCCCCGCCGATGAGCCTCCTCGACGAGGCGGCGGGCGTCGTCGAGATCACCGTAGGCAGGCAGGACGGAGTAGAAGTCGGAGATGTCGTATCCGCCGTCCCGCAGGGGGGACTGGTAGAACGGCAGGAGCCACAGGCAGTCGACCCCGAGCCACTGCAGGTAGTCGAGCTTGGCGATGAGGCCCTTCAGATCGCCGATGCCGTCGTTGTTGGCGTCGTAGAAGCCGGACACGAAGACCTCATAGAACACCGCCTGCTGATACCACCGGGGATCGTCCGACCAGCCGTTGATGGGCCGAGGGGCGCCCTCAGGAACTTCCAGCGCCGCAGGCGACGGGCGAGGCACACGTCGCACGACAGGACTCCCCACACACACCCCCCATGCAGCTGGGACAGCCGTCCCAAGCGTTCCCCTCTGCGGCGGGCATCTTACTGGGGGAACGGCAGAAGTCCCCACGTACTGGTCAACCCGTCGGGACCAGGGGGTCGAGTGACGGTCCCCGCTCACGCCAAGGGCAGGCGACCGTCGACCGCCACGCTGCTGGCGGTGACCACTCCCGATACGTGTCCGATTCGTTCAAGACGGCGCCCAGTCTGGCGCCCGATACTGTCGTCATGAACCTTCGAGTCGACATCGTCACCTTGGGTGTCCCCGACCTCACCAGCGCGCACGAGTTCTACGTCGACCGCCTCGGCTGGGAGCCGGCCTTCACGGTCCCGGCGAGGTCACCTTCCTCCGCGCCGGCCCTGGTCGAATGGTCGCCCTGTTCGCCAGGAGGGACCTCGAGAAGGATATCGGCGACGGCGGCGCCGTACCGCCGTTCGACATCGGCACGCTCTACGAGTCGGCAGCCGACGTCGACGCAGCCGTCGACGCCATGAGTGCGGCCGGTGCGTCCGTGCGCAAGCCACCCCAGCAGGCTGACTGGGGCGGCTACCACGCCTACGTCGAGGCCCCGGACGGGACGGTGTGGGAGCTCGCCCACAACCCGGGCTGGCGCATTGACATCCACGGCACCGCACACATCGGCCCCATCGACTCCCGATAGCGGACAGGTCCCTGGAAGATCCCAGCCAGCGCGATGGAATCGGTGTCCTGGACGACGACTGATCACCAAGAGAACCGGCGATGCAAGAGATGCGCCGTCATCTGTTGCTTCCGCGAGGTGACTGCTTCGTCGTGTGCAGCGTCTGAACCCTGCCGTGCCCAGCGAGCGTCGCCGGCAGGGTG
>JAHWKL010000107.1 GCA_019347915.1 Actinomycetota bacterium | reverse complement strand
CGCCTTCGGGGACACGGTCTCCACCGGCAAGCCCGTGGGCGACGACCTGCGTGAGGGCAAGCCCACGCCGCTCATGGCCGTGGCCACCCAGCGGGCCACGGGCGCGGCGGCCCGGACGCTGCACCGGGTCGGCGACCCCCACCTCACCGCCGACGACGTGGCCGAGCTCCAGGACGTCCTCGTCGCCGTCGGCGCCCGCGACGAGATCGAGCGCACCATCGAACGGCTGGTCACCGAGGCGCTCGAGGCGATCAAGGCGGCGCCGCTGGCCGAGGAGGCCCAGGTGGCCCTGACCGAGTTGGCCAACTACGTCGCCTGGCGCGACCGCTGAAGGAGGTCCTCCGTGCACGTCGTCGTGGTGGGAGCAGGGCTGGGCGGCCTGTCGGCCACCTGCCACCTGACCGGACGGGGGCACGACGTGACCGTGCTCGAGCGGGGGGACACGCCGGGGGGGCGGGTGGGGCTGCTCGAGAAGGGCGGCTACCGCTTCGACACCGGGGCCACGGTGCTGACCATGCCCGGCCTGGTCGAGGACTGCTTCCGGGCCATGGGGGCCGAGATGGCCGACCACGTCGACATTCGCCCCGTCGACCCGATGTACCGGGCCTGCTACGCCGACGGCTCCGTGCTGCGGGTGTGGCACGGGCGCGAGCGCATGACCCAGGAGATCCTCGAGGTGTGCGGCGCCAAGGAGGCGGCTGCCTTCGGGCGGTTCTGCGACTGGCTGGGCCGGCTGTACCGGCTGGAGATGCCCAACTTCATCGACCGCAACTTCGCCTCGCCCCTGTCGCTGGCCAGCCCGCTGAAGCCGACGGTCGATCTGGTGCGCCTGGGCGGGTTCCGCAAGCTGTCCAAGGTGGTGGCCTCGTACTTCGACGACGAGCGGCTCCAGCGCATCTTCAGCTTCCAGTCGATGTACGCCGGCCTGGCCCCGTACCAGGCGCTGGCCCTCTACTGCATCATCACCTACATGGACTCCGTCGAGGGGGTCTACTTCCCCCGCGGGGGCATGCACGCCATGTGCCGGGGGCTGGCGGCCGGTGCCGAGAAGGCCGGGGCCGAGTTCCGCTACGGCGCCACGGTCGAGACCATCCTGCGCCGGCAGGGCACCACCGGCCCGGTGACCGGCGTGCGTCTCGACACCGGCGAGGTCGTCCACGCCGACGCCGTGGTGGCCAACCCCGACCTTCCCGTGGCCTACCGCACGCTGCTGGGCGGCCTCGACGCCCCCCGAACCGCCCGCCGGGGCCACTACTCGCCGTCGTGTGTGGTGTGGCACGCCGGCGTGCGAGGGCTGCCGGCCGACGACGTCGCCCACCACAACATCCACTTCGGCACCGCCTGGAACGACGCCTTCGCCGCCCTGCTGAAGAACGGCGTGCGCATGCCCGACCCGTCGATCCTCGTCACCGTGCACACCAAGGACGACCCGTCGCTGGCCCCCGAGGGCTGCTCCACGTTGTACGCCCTCGAACCCGTTCCCAACCTCGACGGGCGCATGGACTGGACCGCCGAGCGGGAGCGGGTGCGTGCGTCGCTGGCGGAACGTGTGGCGCAACTGGGCTACCCGGCCGAGATCGAGGTCGAGGAGTTCCTCGACCCGCTCGACTGGGAGCGCCAGGGCATGGAGCGGGGGACCCCGTTCGCCCTGTCGCACCGCTTCCTGCAGACGGGGCCGTTCCGGCCGTCCAACGTCGACCGGCGGGCCCCGGGGCTCGTGTTCGTGGGCTCGGGCACCGTGCCCGGGGTGGGGATCCCCACCGTGCTGGTGTCCGGGCGCCTGGCCGCC
This sequence comes from Actinomycetota bacterium, assembly GCA_019347915.1. Taxonomy (GTDB): domain Bacteria; phylum Actinomycetota; class Acidimicrobiia; order Acidimicrobiales; family CADCSY01; genus JAHWJR01. Next base: position 6,584 of record JAHWKL010000107.1, on the reverse strand, counting down.
GAGCGGGTGGAGGAGTACGGCCGGGAGCGGCGATGACCACTCACCGGCGACCAGGGCGACCGGCGTGAGGCCCGTCACCCTGGAGCAGAGCTACGAGCGCTGCCGGGAGCTCAATCGGCGCTACGGGACCACCTACTACTGGTCCACCAAGGCGCTGCCCCGGGTCAAGCGCCACCACGTCCACGCCCTGTACGGCTTCTGCCGCTACGCCGACGACATCGTCGACGACCTGGGCAGCGACGCCCCCGTGGACGTGCGGGCCAAGGCCCTGGCCGGCTTCGGTGATCAGTTCTTCGCCGACCTCGACACCGGCGACTCCGACGACGAGGTGCTCAAGGCGGTGGTGCACACGGTGCGGGCCTTTCGCATCGACCCCGACTGCTTCCGCCGGTTCCTGCGGTCCATGACCATGGACGTGAGCATCGCCAGCTACGAGACCTGGGACGACCTGCTCGGCTACATGGACGGCTCGGCGGCGGTGATCGGGGAGATGATGCTGCCCATCCTGGAGCCGCTCTCGCCGGCGGCCCAGCCCCACGCCCAGGACCTGGGCAACGCCTTCCAGCTCACCAACTTCCTGCGGGACGTGGGCGAGGACCTCGACCGCGGGCGGGTCTACATGCCCCAGGAGGACCTGCGCCGCTTCGGCGCCGACCCTTGGTCGCGGCAGGTGACGCCGGAGTGGGTGGCGGTCGTGGCCTTCCAGATCGAGCGGTGCCGCAGCCTGTACCGGTCGGCCGACGTGGGCATCGCCCTGTTGCCGCCGTCGTCGGCCAAGGGCATCCGGGCGGCCCGCATCCTCTACGCCGGCATCCTCGACCGCATCGAGGCGGCCGGTTACGACGTGTTCTCCCGGCGGGTGCGGGTGCCCCTGTGGCGCAAGGCGACCACGGTGGGGCGACTGGCGGCGGGAGGCGCCCTCGCCGCCCGGCCGGCGGCCAAGCGCCCGCCCGGCGGCCCGTGACCGCCGCCCTGCGCCTGTCCCGCCCCTCGACGCCGGCCGTGGCCGTGGCCCTGGGCACCTTCGCCCTCATGGCCGGGGCCCAGGCCCTCATCCCCTTCGTCGACGACACCCGGGCGCTCACCACCGTGGTGGTGAGCGCCTTCTTCGCCACCACCGCCGCCCTGGCCGGCGCGGTGTGGCCATGGCCCCGGGTGGTGGCGGCGGCCGCCGCCGTGGTCGTCAGCACCTTCGCCCTCGAGTGGCTGGGCTCGACCACCGGCTGGCCCTTCGGCGCCTACCACTACACCGATGCTCTGCAGCCCCAGGCGGCCGGCGTGCCCCTCGTGGTGCCGCTGGCCTGGCTGGCCATGGCCCTGCCCGCCCGGGAGGTGGCGGCCCGCCTGGTGGGGCCAGGGTGGCTCCGGGTGGTTCTCGCCGCCGCCGCCCTGACCGCCTGGGACGTGATGCTCGATCCCCAGATGGTCGCCGAGGGCTTCTGGGTGTGGGAGGCCGACGGGTTCTGGCGGGGCATCCCGCTGTCGAACTACGCCGGCTGGCTGGTGTCGTCGGCGGCGGTGATGGTGGTGCTCGACCGGCTGCTGCCCGGTCCCGGGCGCAGCCGGGGCCTGCTGGCGCTCTACACCTGGTGGGCGCTCAGCGAGGTCATCGCCTTCCTGGTGTTCTTCGGCGACCCGCTGGTGGGCGTGGTCGGCGGCCTGGCCATGCTGCCGCTGGCCGCCCTCGCCTGGCGCGCCGAGCTCGCCCCCGGCGGCAGGGCCTGACCGTGGCGCAGGTCGCGGTGGTGGGCGGCGGGGTGGGGGGCATGGCCGCCGCCATCCGCCTGCGGGCCGCCGGCCACGACGTGGCCCTGTTCGAGCGCAACGACGTGCTGGGCGGCAAGCTCGCCGCCTCCTCGGCCGGCGGGTTCACCTTCGACACCGGCCCCTCGCTGCTGACCCTGCCCGAGGTCTTCGACGACCTGCTGGCCGTGGCCGGGACCTCGCTCGCCGCCGTCACCGACCTGGTTCGCCTCGACCCCGTCTGCCGCTACCGCTGGCCCGACGGCTCCGGGTTCGACCATCGCGCCGACCGCCACGAGGCGGCGGCCGAGGTCGAGCGACTGTCCCCCGGGCAGGGCGAGCCCTTCGCCGCCTGGCTCGACCACGGCCGCCGGGTGTGGGAGGTGTCGCGGCGCACCTTCTTCGCCGGCCCCCTGGAATCGCCCCTCGCCCTCGTGCGGCGCATGCGCTCCCCCGCCGACCTGTGGCGCATCGACCCCGTGCGCAGCCTCGACGCCCGCGCCCGCTCGGTGTTCTCCGACCCCCGGCTGGTGCAGTGGGCCGGCCGCTACGCCACCTACTCCGGGTCGTCGCCCTACGCCGCGCCGGCCACCCTGTCGTGCATCCCGTGGCTGGAGCAGTCGTCGGGAGCGTGGTACGTGCGGGGCGGGTTGGCCTCACTGGCCGGCGCCCTGGCCGGCGTGCTCGAGCGGCTGGGCGTGGAGGTACGCACGGGCACCGAGGTGGAGGCGGTGCGGGCCGGCACTGACGACGTGCGGGGGCTGCGCCTGGCCGGCGGCGAGCGGGTGGACGCCGACGTGGTGGTGGCCAACGTGGACGCCACCCACCTGTACGCCGACCTCCTGGCCGACGCTGCCGCCCTGCGGCGGGTGCTGCGGGCCCCGGTGTCGTCGTCAGGCTTCGCCCTGCTGGCCTCCGTCGAGGGGAGCACCGAGGGGCTGGCCCACCACAACGTCGCCTTCTCCGACGACGAGCGGGGCGAGTTCGATGCCATCTTCCACCACCGCCGGCCGGCCGCCGACCCGACGCTGTACGTGTGCGCCTCGTCGGTCACCGACCCGGCGCAGGCTCCGGAGGGCTGCGAGAACTGGTTCGTGCTGGTCAACGTCCCGCCCGCCTCGGCCGTCGACTGGGACGCCGAGGCCGAGGCCTACCGCGACCATCTGCTCGACGTGCTGGCCCGGCGGGGCTGGGACCTGTCCGGGCGGCTGCGATCGGTGGAGACCATCAGCCCGCTCGACATCGCCGCCCGCTACCGGGCGTGGCAGGGCGCCATCTACGGCACCTCGTCCAACGGCCGGCGGGCCGCCTTCCTGCGGCCGGCCAACCGGGGGCCTCGACGGGGGCTGTACCTGGTGGGCGGGTCCAGCCATCCCGGCGGAGGGCTGCCCCTGGTGGCCATGAGCGGGGCCATCGTGGCCGCCATGGTCGACGCCGACCTGCGTCGGTAGCGTCGGCGCCGTGGGGCACTCCGCCACGTCGTCGAGGCCGTTCTGGCTGCAGCCCAAGTGGGTGGTGGGCCACGTGCTGGTGATCGTGCTGGTGGTCCTGTTCGTCAACTTCGGCCTCTGGCAGCTCGAGCGGCTGGACGAGAAGCGGGAGCGGAACGCCGCCATCGCCGCCCGCTCGTCGGCACCGGTGCAGCCGGTCGACGAGGTGGTCCCGGCCGGGGCGACGCCCCCGGAGATCGAGGGGCTGGTCTACCGGCGGGCCTCGGCCCGGGGGACCTGGGACGCCGGCGCCTCGGTGCTGGTCCGTTCCCGCTCGCTCGGGGGCCGCCCCGGCTTCCACGTGCTCACCCCGCTGGTGACCGGCGACGGCACGGCACTGATGGTGAACCGGGGCTTCGCCCCCTTCACCCAGGACCCGGAGGAGGCGCTGGCCGCCACCCAGCCGGAGCCCGGCCGGGTGGAGGTCACCGGCATCCTGCTGGCGAGCCAGCAACGAGAGGGCATCGGGCCCACCGATCCGGCGGAAGGGGTGCTGACGCAGGTCGCCCGTGCCGACCTGGGCCGGCTGCAGCAGCAGTACGGGCGCAACCTGTACCCCATGTACCTGCAGCTGACCTCCCAGTCACCGCCGCCGGCCGGCGACCTGCCGGTGACCCTCCCCGAGCCCGAGCAGGACGAGGGCAATCACCTGTCCTACGCCGTGCAGTGGTTCGCCTTCGCCGTCATCGGCGCCGGCGGGTGGCCCCTCCTGCTGCGCCACACCGCTCGGGAGCGGCGTGTTCAGTCCGTCCCACCGTTCGTTGTCGGATCCCCCACCGCCACGGTGGTCGATCCGACAACGAACGGGAAGGGGGCGGCGGGCACGCCGGCAGGGCGCCGGTCCTGAACGCCGTCGGCGCGGTCTGGGCGGCGGCGCGGGTGGCGGCCGCCGCCGCCGCGGCCGTCCGCATCGGCCGAGGCGCCCGCCGGCGCCCTCCTCTGGTGCCCGAACCCGGGCGCCCGCCGGCGGCACCCGTGTCGGTGGTGATCCCGGCGCGTGACGAGCAGGAGCGGATCGGCCCGGCGCTGGCCGCCCTCGCCGGCGACCCCCAGGTGGCCGAGGTGGTGGTGGTCGACGACTGCTCGAGCGACCGCACCGCCGAGGTGGCCCGGGCCGCCGGGACCCGGGTCGTCGCCGGCGCCCCCCTCCCCGAGGGATGGGTGGGCAAGCCGTGGGCCCTCCAGCAGGGCCTCGAGGCGGCGGCCGGCGAATGGCTGCTCACCCTCGACGCCGACGTGGAGCCCCGACCGGGCCTGGCCGGCGCCCTGGTGGCCGCCGCCGAGGAGCAGGGTTGGGACCACCTGAGTGCCGGCGGGCGCTTCGTGTGCGACACGCCCGGCCAGCGCCTGCTCCACCCGGCGCTGCTCGCCACCCTGGTCTACCGGTTCGGCCCGCCGGGGGCGGCCGTCCTGCCTGCCCCCCACCGGGTGGTGGCCAACGGCCAGTGCACGCTGACCCGCCGTGCGGTGCTCGCCGCCCAGGGGGGCTACGTGCCGGTGGCCGGCCACCTGACCGACGACGTGGCCCTGGCCCGGCACCTGGCCGGGGTCGGCTGGCGGGTCGGGTTCCTCGACGGCACCCGGCTGTTCGACGTGCGCATGCACGCCTCGGCGACGGAGGTGTGGCGCGAGTGGGGGCGGTCGCTGCCGCTGGCCGACGTCACCGGCGCCGGCTGGAAGGCGGTCGACCTGGCCGTGGTGTGGCTGGCCCTGGCCCTGCCCCTCCCCCGCCTCGCCGCCCGCCGGGGCGACGCCCTGGACGTGGCCCTGGCGGCCATGCGCCTGGGAGTGCTGGCCGCCACCGCCCCCGCCTACCGGGACCGGGGGCCGGCGTGGTGGGCCTCGCCCCTGGCCGACCTGGCCGCCGCCGCCCGCCTCACGGCGGCGACACTGCGCCCGGCCACGACGTGGCGGGGCCGGACCTACCCGCAGCGCAGCTCGGCCGGCTGACCGCTCCTCAGCCGTCAGCCGTCAGCCGTCAGCCGCCGCCGCCGGCACCGGCGCCGCCCGGGAGGCCAGGGCGAAGCGGAGCCCGATGATCGACATCAGGGCGCCGGTGGCCGCCACCCGGCGGGGCGGCTCCACCACCAGCTGGATGACGGGCACGGCGAACACGCCGAGGCGAGCCCCCCAGGCGAAGGAGCCGGCCCGGGCCACGCCCACGAAGGCGGCCACGGCGAGGCCGGCGGCCACCGGCGACAGCACGCACATCCCGCCGGTCCAGGTGAGGATGGAACGCCCACCGCGGAAGCGGGCGAAGACGGGCCAGGCGTGACCGACCATGGCCGCTCCCACGCCGGCGTAGCCCACCCCCCAGGCCCCGGGCGGGGCGACCGACCGGCCCACCATGCCGGCCACCGCGCCCTTGGCCACGTCGCCGGCGAACACCGGCGCCGCCGCCCGGGCCCCTACTTGATCGCGCAGGTTCCAGTAGCCGGGGTTGCCATCGCCCACCCGGCGAGGGTCCAGCCCGTGGCGGCGCCCCACCAGCACGGCGACCGGCACCGAGCCCAGCAGGTAGCCGGCGCCCACCGCCACCGCCGTGGCCCTCGCCGTCGCCGCTCCCACGGGGCGAGCATCCCACGCCGGAGAGTCCTTCGACCTCCGGGCCAGCGCGGCGGCGATGCTCGCTGAGCCCTACAGCGCCGGCAACTGCTGGTGGCGCCCGACGAGCGGGGCCAGCGGATCGCCGACCTGGCGGACCCGCTCCACCACGGTGCGGATGGTCCAGCGGTCGGGACGCAGGTCGGGGTCGTCGAGCTCGTCCCACCCGATGGGGACCGACACCGGCGCGCCCGCAGCGGGCCGGGCGCTGAACGGCGCCACCAGGGTCTTGTTGATGGCGTTCTGGGTGTAGTCGAGGCGAGCCAGCCCCTCCCGCCGGTCCTTGTGCCACTCCCAGCTGACCAGGTCGGGCACCGTGCGCCCCACCGCCCGGGAGACCTTCTCCACCCACGCCCGGGTGTCGTCGAAGCCGTAGGAGAGGCTGATGGGCACCCAGATCTGCACCCCACGCTGGCCCGTGACCTTGGGCATGGCGGCGACGCCGAGGTGGTCGAGGGCGGTGCGGTACAGGCGGGCGAGCACGAGCACGTCCTCGAAGCTGCTGCGGGGGCCGGGGTCGACGTCGATCAGGGCCCACGTCGGCCGGTGCACGTCCGGGAGCCGGGACGTCCACGGGTGCAGCTCCACTGCGCCGTAGTTGGCCATCCACACGAGGGCGGGGACGCTGTCGACCACGGCGTACCACTCGGTCTCCCCGGGGTCGGCTTCGACGTTGCGCCACCGGTTCAGCCACTCCGGTGCGTGGCTGGGGACCTCCTTGTGCCAGAACCCGGGGTGGTCGACGCC
>JAHWKL010000106.1 GCA_019347915.1 Actinomycetota bacterium | reverse complement strand
GGACGAGTGATCGGCTGTGAGGCGTCGAGCCCACTCAGGAGCAGGCGGACCACCGCGACCGATCACCGGACCGCTCGTCGACCCGGTGACGAACATCGGCTGTGGCGCCTGCGCGCCGAGCCCGAGCAGGACGACCGCCACGACCGATCTCCGGCCGGTCCGCAGCCGATGGAGATCGGTTGTGGGGACCAGCCGCCACAGCCGGCCGCACACCCCCACAGCCGATCAGCGATCAGACGCACCCGGGCGGGACGACCTCGCTACGCCCAGAGCTGGCCCTCGAGGGCCGACTCGGCCTCCTCGAGGGTGCCGGCGTAGGCGCCGGTGGACAGGTACTTCCAGCCGCCGTCGCAGACCACGATGACGATGGTGCCGGCCTCGATCTCCGCCGCACACTTGACCGCGCCGGCCAGGATGGCCCCGCTGGAGATGCCCGCGAACACGCCGGCGTCGAGCAGCCGGCGGGTGTACTCGAGCGACTCGAGGTAGATCTTCCCGGTCAGGGGGTTCATGGCGTCCATGATGTCCTTGATGGTGCGGAAGCCATGGACCTCGTACCCCGGTGCCGGGGTCTTCTCCGCCTTCTTCACCAGCTCGGGGTTGGTGACCGCCACCAGCGAGGTGGAGTAGTCGGGACCGGCCAGCAGGCCGAGGTGCAGGGGGTGGTCGTAGAACATCTCGCCCACCTCACCCAGGTTGCGGCACTCGACCCCCAGCGGAGGAGGCTTGACCCCGAAGGCCTGCTCGATGCCCAGGGCCGACACGGTGGCGTGCACGCCACCGCACACGCCGCAGGCCCGGGAGCTGATGTCGATGGCGTCGCGGGGGTCACGGCCCTGGAGGATGATCTCGTAGCCCCGGAACAGCATGGCCCGGGAGTAGGCGTCGACCGCCTTGCGGTTCTCCAGGTCGAGGGTGGTGTGCACGGCCAGGGCGCCGGCCACCCGGGTCACGGGGTCGATGCTCCAGTCACGCAGCTTGGGAGGAGCGGCGAGCTGGGCGCCCGGGCCCTCCTGGCGGCGGACGTAGCCCTTGGTCTTGGCCGCGGCGATGGAGTAGGGGTCGGCGACGCCCTCGCGCAAGCTGGCCTTGCCGTTGGCGTCGAATTCGATGGGAAGGTTCTTGAAGCACATGTGCCCTCCTGGGTGAGGGGGGCGGTGCGTCACGTTCGGGAAGAACCCGGTGGTCGACCCACGATGTTGTCGGGGCCGAGTTCGATCGCATGACCGAGAGGTTCCGCCCTCCTCATTTCCTCTAGTATGTGCTATAAATACTATAGTCGGATTGACAAGTCGTCAACTTTGATTCCCCTCGGTTTGGGCACAATGGAACCGGCCGAGCAACCGCGCATCGACGCGGGGAAGCGGGGATCATCGGATGTCGGACGCCAGCAAAGGGGAACGCGCGTTGTTGCAACGCCGGGCCCGAGCCCTGGGGGACCCCACCCGATTCCGGATCTTCCGCTGCATCGTCGAGTCGCCCGAGCCGCTTCGTGTAGGGGAGATCACCGAGCAGCTCGGCCTCAACCACAACGCCATCCGCCAGCACCTGGCCAAGCTGCGGGAGGCCGGGCTCATCCGGGAGGAGCGTGGCTCCGGCGATGGTCCCGGTCGACCGCCGCTGCAGTACCGGCTGGCCACCGAGGTGGCGGGTACGTGGGGGACGGCCAGCCCCTACGAGGAGCTGGCCCGCCTGCTGCTAGAGCTGCACAAGAGCGGACCGTCACCTCGTGAGGTGGCGGCGGAGTTCGGGCGCAAGCTGGTTCCCCCCGGCTCCTCCAACGGCTCGCTCGAGCATCTGGAAGCGGAGATGGCCCGGCGGGGGTTCGAGCCCCACCGCCGCGAGCACGGCGGCGAGGTGGAGCTCGTCCTCGGCCGTTGCCCCTACGAAGCGCTGGCGGCCACGGATCCCGACGTGGTGTGCGAGCTGCACCTCGGTCTGGCCGAGGGCATCGTGGAGGCTGCCGGTGCCGAGGTCGAGGTCACCCACCTGGTGGCGCGTGACCCGGCACAGGCGGGTTGCAGCCTGATGCTCCAGTACGCCCGGCCTGCCTCGGAGCCGACCGGCGACTGACTCGCCGGCCATCGCCCCATGCCGGTCAGGTCGAGGGTTGCTGCTCCCCGCCGGGGAAGGCGACGGTGACGTCGAGCTCCTCGGAGCCCCGCACGATCCGCAGGGCCAGGGAGCCGCCCTCGTCCACCGCGTCGAGCGCGGCGTGGAGGGCGTCCGCGCTGGCGACGGCGTCACCGGCGGCGACGACGATGAGATCCCCTTGTCGCAGACCGGCCCGCTCGGCGGGGCTGCCGGGCTGCACGGCTCGGACGAGGAGACCGTCGCGCTCGGGGAGCCCGACGGCACGCCGGAGGTGACGGGCGGCCTCCGCCGGCGCCAGGGCCACGCCGAGGTGGCGCCGGCGGGGTGACTGGCCCCGGGCGAGGGCATCGAGCCGGGCCCGCAGCTCGTCGCCGGCCGGGAGGGCGAGGTAGAAGCCGTCGCCGAGCCGGTGGGTGTTGACCCCGAGGAGCCGGCCGGCGCCGTCCACCACCGGCCCGCCGGACGATCCCCGCCGCAGGGGGGCGGTGTGCTCGATGCTCCCGACGATGCGCCGACCGCGTGGACCTCGGAACGCCTGGCCCACGGTCGACACCAACCCGAACGACACCCGGAGGTCCCCGGAGGCGCTCCTCGCCAGGGCGAAGACGGGCAGGCCGGGGCTCGCCGGCTCGGCCCAGTCCGGGGCGGCGATGGCCCCGGTGTCGACCGCCACGACGGCGAGGTCGCCGTCGACGTCCACGCCGGCCACCCGGCCCGTCTCGACCCGGCCGTCGGTGAAGGTCACCGTGGTCTGCTCACCACGGAGGTTGTGGGCGTTGGTGGCCACCTGTCCGGTGGCGATGACCACGCCGGCGCCTCGCCCCGGCGCTCGCCCGATCCGGACCACGGCGGGGCCGACCTTCTCGGCGACCGCCGCCGCTGCGTGCTGGAGCTCCTCGACCACGCCCATCCCGACCCCCTGGTCTACTCGACTTGCTGCTTGCAAGTTACTACCAACACCTCCCGAGGACAAGCGGTGCGGCAGGATGGGAACCATGGCGAGAGAGCCCGGGGAGTCGCCGCTGGAGTGGGCGCTGGCCCAGGTGGGCGACCGGTGGAGCCTGCTGGTCGTCCACGCACTGCTCGGCGGGCCGAGGCGCTTCGGCGAGCTGTCCGAGGCGGTGCCGGGGATCGCCCCCAACATCTTGAGCCGGCGGCTGAAGCAGCTCGAGCGCACGGGGATCGTGGTGAGCGAGGCCTACTCCAGCCGGCCCCCCCGGTCGGCCTACGGCCTGACCGCCGCCGGTCGGGAGCTGGCCGGTGTCGTCCACATGCTGGCCCAGTGGGGGTCGAGCGGTGGCGGCGAGGGCGAGGGCGTCGACCACGTGGCCTGCGGGACGGCCATGGAGACCCGGTGGTGGTGCCCCACCTGCGAGCGCACCGTCGAGGAGCACGAGGACGAGGAGCTGCGCTTCCTGTGAGCCCCCACCTCACGCCGGAGCGCGGGTGGGCAGGAGGGCTCTGACTGGTGGAAAGGGGCCGGCCGTCGTAGAAAGGGCGGGTGAGCGACGGCGGACCGCCCCCCACGCTGGCGGCCATCGACATCGGGACGAACTCGTTCCACCTGGTCGTGGCCCGTCCGACCACGGCGGTGGCCTTCGAGATCATCGCCAGGGACAAGGAGGTGGTGCGCCTCGGCTCCGGCTCAGGCGACATGAAGAAGCTGGCCCCCGACGCCATCGACCGGGGCATCGAGGCGCTCACCCGCTTCCACAAGGTCGCCGACATCTCCGACGCACCCATCCGGGCCATCGCCACCAGCGCCGTGCGCGAGGCGCACAACCGCGACGAGTTCGTCCGCCGGGCCCGTGACGAGGCCGGCGTCGACGTCGAGGTGGTGTCGGGGGTGGAGGAAGCCCGCCTCATCCACCTCGGCGTTCTCCAGGACGTGCCCGCCGCCGACGAACGTCTGGTCCTCATCGACATCGGTGGCGGCAGCACCGAGTTCGTGGTGGCGAAGGGCCCCGAGATGCTGGAAGCCCGCAGCCTCAAGCTCGGTGCCATCCGCCTGACCAACCGGTTCTTCACCGAGGAACCCGTCACCTCCAGCCAGGTGAAGGAGTGCCGGACCCACATCCGGGCCTACCTCGGCCCGGTGGTTCGGGAGGTGGAGCGGCACGGTTTCGACGTGGCCATCGGCAGTTCCGGCACGATCCTCAACCTGGCCGAGATGGCCCGCCAGCGCCGAGGCGAGTCCGGCCGCCTGGTGAGCAACGCCACCTTCACCCGCAAGGAGCTGGGCAAGGTGGTGGACGCCCTGGTCGACGCTCCCACCGTCAAGAAGCGGCTGAAGGTCCCCGGTCTCGACGCCAAGCGGGCCGACATCATCGTCGCCGGCGCTCTGCTGCTGGAGGAGGCGTTCGACGCGCTGGGCATCGAGGAGATGACCGTCTCCGACTACGCCCTGCGCGAGGGCCTGGTGCTCGACGCCCTGCAGCGGCAGAGCTCGTCGGGCGTCATCGGGGAGGGCACGGCCGACATCCGCGATCGCAGCGTGCGCCGCCTGAGCCAACTGGCCCCCGAGGAGGCCGAGCACGTCGAGCAGTCGCGCCGTCTGGCCCTCGAGCTGTTCGACGGCACGGCGGCGATCCACGGCCTCTTCACCGACTGCCGGGAGCTCCTCGCCGCCGCCGCCCTGCTGGCCAACGTGGGCATCGCCATCTCCCACGAGCGCCACCATCACCACTCCTACTACGTCATCCGCAACGCCGAGCACCTGCGGGGCTTCACCCAGCGGGAGGTGGAGCTGATCGCCCAGGTGGCTCGCTACCACCGCAAGAGCGCCCCCAAGAACAAGCACGAGGCGTTCGCCGCGCTGTCCTCGTCCGACCAACGCCTGGTGCGGATCCTCGCCGGCATCCTGCGGGTGGCCATCGCCCTGGACCGGGCCCACGACAACCGGGTCGCCGGCCTCACCGTCGACTGCTCAGCCGAGACCGTCGTGCTGAAGCTGGAGGTGCGGGGCGACCCCTCGCTGGAGCTCTACACCGCCGAGGAGCGCAAGGGCCTGCTCGAGCAGGCGCTCGACGCCGAGGTCCGCCTCGAGGTGTGAGCGCCGGCGCCGGGCTCACCGTCCTGTCTGGCCGGCGTGGACGGCACGGTCAGGGATGGCCGAGTGCCCGGATAACCACGTGCGGTGGGGGGTAAGGGTCGCGGACCAACCCCCCAAGGAGGCACCCACCGTGGGATTCGACGACAAGGTTTCCAACAAGGCGCAGCAGTTCAAGGGCAAGGGCAAGGAGGCTGGAGGCAAGGCCACCGACGACCGGGAACTGCAGGCCGAGGGCAAGGCCGACCAGAAGAAGGCCAAGCTGAAGGACGTCGGCGAAAAGGTGAAGGACGTGTTCAAGAAGTAGCGGAACGGGTCGCCGGTGCCCCCGGCGATGCTGAGGCTTCTGGCCCCAGAAACGGCGGGAACGCGTCCCCCGGCTGGGGCCAGAACGCCGGTGATGGGCTGGGCGCACTCGGCCGTGGGGCATACTCGTCACATCTCGGAGAGATCATGGCGGCGTGCTGCACCTGCACCGAGCTGAGCGGGCCGACGTCCTCGTCGAGGCGCTGGGGGCCCTGGTGGCCGAGCCGCTGGCCGACCCGCTGGAGACCGAGGTCGTCGCCGTCCCCACCCGGGGGGTGGAGCGCTGGCTCACCCAGCGGCTGTCCGGCCGACTGGGGGCCACGCCGGGACGCTCGGACGGGGTGTGCGCCAACGTCGAGTTCCCCTTCCCCGGCAGGCTGGTCGGTGGGGCGGTGGCCGTCGCCTCCGGTGTCGATCGGGACGACGACCCGTGGCTGCCCGAGCGGTCGGTCTGGCCGCTGCTCGAGGTGGTCGACGCCTGCCTGGGCGAGCCGTGGCTCGGCCCGCTGGCCGCTCACCTAGGCGGGGCCGGCGCCGGCGGGGACCCCGACGCCGGCCGGCGGGCCCGGCGGTTCACCACCGTGCGCCACGTCGCCGACCTCTACGACCGCTACGGCGTCCACCGCCCGGCCATGCTGCGGCGGTGGGCCGCCGGCGACGACGCCGACGGCGAGGGCCGGGCCGTCCGCGGCGACGCGGCGTGGCAGGCCGTGCTGTGGCGCCACCTGCGCCAACGGATCGCCAGCCCCAGCCCGGCCGAGCGCCTCGACGACGCCTGCGCCGCCCTGGCGCAGGACGGGTCCCAGTGCGACCTCCCTCGCCGGCTGTCGCTGTTCGGCCTGACCCGACTGCCGGCCAGCTACCTCCAGGTCCTCCACGCCCTGGCGGTGGAGCGTGACGTGCACCTCTTCCTCCTCCACCCGTCGCCGGTGCTGTGGGAGCGGGTGGCCGAGGCGGCTCCCCGCGCCGGCGGCATCGTGCGCCGTCGCGAGGACGACACCGCCGAGGTCCCGCACAACCCGCTGCTGAGCTCCTGGGGGCGGGACGCCCGCGAGATGCAACTGGTGCTCACCGCCGGCACCGGCCCGCAGGCCGATCACCACCGCCCGCTGGAGGCGCCGGCGACCACCCTCCTGCAGCGCATCCAGGCCGACGTGCGGGCCGACCAGGCCCCGCCCGGCCCACCGCTGCCCGGCCACGACGACACCCGCCCCGTGCTCGACCCTGACGACCGCAGCGTGCAGGTCCACTCCTGCCACGGCCAGGCCCGCCAGGTCGAGGTGCTGCGCGACGCCATCCTCCACGTGCTGGCCGAGGACGAGACCCTCGAGGCCCGGGACGTCATCGTCATGTGCCCCGACATCGAGACCTTCGCCCCGCTCATCCACGCCACCTTCGGCGCCGGCGCCGGCGACGTGAACGACGCCGAGGAGACCGTCGACTCGCCCGGCCCGGTCCAGCCCTCGACCGCCGGCCACCCGCCCCGTCCCGACCTGCGGGTGCGCCTCGCCGACCGCTCGCTGCGCCAGACCAACCCCCTGCTGGGCGTGGTCTCCGAGGTGCTGGCCCTGGCCGACGCCCGCCTCACCGCCTCCCAGGCGCTCGACCTGGCCGGCCGCGATCCGGTGCGCCGGCGCTTCCGTCTCGACGACGACGACCTGGCCCGCATCGAGGAGTGGGTGAGCGCCACGGGCGTGCGCTGGGGCCTCGACGCCGGCCACCGGGCGCCGTTCAAGCTCGACCAGCTCGACGCCAACACCTGGCGGGCCGGGCTCGACCGGGTGCTCCTCGGGGTGGCCATGGCCGACGAGGGCCAGCGGCTGGTCGGCGGCGTCGTGCCCCTCGACGACGTCGACAGCGGCGCCATCGACCTCGCCGGCCGCCTGGCCGAGCTGCTCGACCGCCTGCACGCCGCCCTCGCCGCCCTCGGCGCACCGCAGACGGCGCCGGCGTGGGCGGCAGCCATCGCCGATGCCGCCGACGCCCTGGCCGCCACCTCCCAGGCCGACTCCTGGCAGCGGGCCCAGCTCGGGCGCCTCCTCGACGAGGTGGTCGACGAGGCCACCGTCGAGGGCGCCACCAGCCCCGCCGAGCTGGCCCTGCCTGAGATCCGCGCCCTGCTGGCCGACCGCCTGCGGGGCCGGCCGACGCGGGCCAACTTCCGCACCGGCCACCTCACCATCTGCACGCTGGTGCCCATGCGGTCGGTGCCGCACCGGGTGGTGTGCCTCCTCGGCCTCGATGACGGCGTCTTCCCCCGCAAGACCGCCCGTGACGGCGACGATCTCGTCCTCGACGAGCCCTACGTGGGCGACCGCGACGCCCGCAGCGAGGACCGCCAGCTCCTGCTCGACGCCCTGCTGGCCGCCACCGACCAGCTGGTGGTCACCTACGCCGGCCGGGACGAGCGCACCAACGCCGAGCGCCCGCCGGCGGTGCCGGTCGGCGAGCTCCTCGACGTGGTCGACCGCACCGTGCGCATGGAGTCCGAGCCGGGGCCCGAGCCGGGGCCCGGGCCCGGGCCCCGTCCCGTCGGACGGGAGCATCCGGCCAGCGAGCAGGTCGTGGTCCACCACCCCCTCCAGCCGTTCGACGTGCGCAACTTCACCACCGGAGACCTGGTCCCCGGCCGGCCGTGGAGCTTCGACCCGGTCACTCTCAACGGGGCGCGGGCGCTGCTCGGCGACCGCCCGCCGGTGCCGTCCTTCCTCTCGGGGCCCCTGCCGCCACGCGAGCGCTCCGAGGTGGTCGAGCTCGATTCGCTGGTGCGCTTCGTCCAGCATCCGGTGAGGGCGTTCCTCCGCCAGCGCCTCGGCATCTACCTCGGGGACTGGTCGGAGGAGGTCGACGACGCCCTCCCCGTGGAGCTCGACGGGCTCGAAGCATGGGGTGTCGGCGAACGGATCCTCCACGCCCGTCTCGCCGGCGCCAGCATGGAGCCCTGCATCGCCTCGGAGCGGGCACGAGGTCAAGATCGGAA
>JAHWKL010000105.1 GCA_019347915.1 Actinomycetota bacterium | reverse complement strand
ACCACCACCACGACGGCGCCACCGACCACGACCACCACCACGACCACCACCACGACCACCACCACGACCACCACCACGACCACCACCACGACCACCACCACCACGACGACAGCGCCGCCCACCACCACGACGACCGCCGGAGACGGAGATGGCGGCGGGGGAGGGAGCACCGACAGCGGGGAGTGACCGCCCGCTCAGGGGTCCGGCTACGGTCGCGCCGGTGTACGAGGTCCAACCCATCCAGGCGTTGCCGCTGACCCGGTTCGAGCCACTGGTGGGCGAGGCCCACGCCGCCCGCCTGCGTGCCGCGGCCGAGCGGGCGGCGTCGGCGCTGGGGAACCGGTCGGTGTGGAACGTCAACTCGACCGCCAGTGGCGGTGGGGTGGCCGAGATGCTGCAACCACTCGTCGCCTACGCCCGGGGTGCCGGAGTCGACGCCCGGTGGGTGGTCATCGAGGGGGATCCCGAGTTCTTCCGCATCACCAAGCGCCTGCACAACGGCTTCCACGGCCAGGCCGGCGACGGTGGGCCCCTGGGCCACGCCGAGCACGCCCACTACGAGCAGGTGCTCACCCACAACGCCGAGGCGCTCGGCGCCGTGGTCCGGGCCGGCGACGTCATGCTGCTCCACGATCCCCAGACCGCCGGCCTGGTGCCGGCGATGGTCCGGGCCGGGACGCTGGCGTTCTGGCGCGACCACATCGGCGCCGACGTCGCCAACGAGCTCACCGAGCGATCGTGGGCCTTCCTGCATCCCTACCTCACCGAAGCCGCCGGCTTCGTGTTCTCCCGGCCGGCCTACGTCCCGGACTGGCTCCGAGGTGATCCCAGAGTCCACATCATCGCCCCCTCGATCGACCCGTTCTCCACCAAGAACGCGGACATGGCGCCCTCCACGGTCCGAGCCGTCCTGGCGCATGCGGGGATCATCCAGGCCACTGGTGACCTCGATGTGCCCGCCTTCGTCCGGCGCGACGGTTCGCCGAGCCGGGTCGACCACGTCGCCGACATCCTGCGGGCCGGTCCTGCCCCCCTCCCGGGCACCCCGTTGGTGGTGCAGGTCTCCCGCTGGGACCGGCTCAAGGACATGTACGGGGTGATGGAGGGCTTCGCCGAGCACGTGCTCGCCGGCACCGACGCCCAGTTGGCCCTCGTCGGCCCCAATGTCACCGGCGTCGCCGACGACCCCGAGGGCGCCGAGGTGCTCGACGAGTGCGTCGCCCGGTGGCGGACGCTGCCCGACGCCGCCCGGGCCCGGATCCAGCTGGTGGCCCTGCCCATGGCCGACGTCGAGGAGAACGCCGCCATCGTCAACGCCGTGCAGCGCCACGCCGCCGTGGTGGTGCAGAAGAGCCTGGCCGAAGGTTTCGGGCTGACCGTGGCCGAGGCGATGTGGAAGAGCCGTCCGGTCGTGGCCAGCGCCGTGGGTGGCATCCAGGACCAGATCGTGCACGGCGAACACGGCCTGCTCGTGCACGACCCGACCGACCTGGAAGAGCTCGGGGCCCACCTGCGCCGGCTGCTCACCGACCTGGCCTTCGCCGAGCAGCTGGGTCGGCAGGCGAGGGAGCGAACCGTGGAGCTGTTCCTCGGTAGCCGCCACCTCATCGAGTACGCCGAGCTGTTCAGCACTCTGATCGAGACCTGACGTGCCGGGCGCCTCCGCCCCGGCCCGGCGGTGCTCAGTCGAGCTCGATGAAGATGCACTCCCCGGGGCACTCCTCGGCCGCCTCGATGGTGCGGTCCTCCCCGCCCTCGGGAACGCGGGCGATGCCGTCGGCCGAGGCGGGGTGGCCCTCGCCGTCGAACAACTTGGTCTCACCGAAGTTGGCGGCGTCCTCCTTGACGTAGAACAACCCGTCGTCCTTGCCGAAGAAGATGTCGGGAGCGATCTCGGCGCACAGCCCGTCGCCGGTGCACAGGTCCTGGTCGATCCAAACCTTGATCATGGTGCTGATGTACCTCTCCTTCGCGGACGGTTCCTTGGCGGGCGGTGCCCCGGTCATGGACGGTGCCGCTTCGGCGGAGCCCTGCGGCGGTGCGGTCGAACTCTGGGGGAGACCGATGGACCGGGGTGACGACGATGTGGTCCTCCTGACCGGAGGCGACCCTGTGTCACCCGACCTGGTCGGAGACCTCCCTCCGCGAGCCTACGTCATCGCCGCCGACTCGGGGCTCGACCAGGCGGCGATCCTCGGTCTGCACGTCGACCTCGCCGTGGGGGACTTCGACTCCCTCGCTCCCGCCGCCCTGGAGGCGGCGATGGCGGCGGGCTGCCGGGTGGAGCGGCATCCGGCGGCCAAGGACCACACCGACCTGGAGCTGGGGCTGCGGGCGGCGCTCGAGCACGGGTGCCGTCGGGTGGTGGTGGTGGGGGGCTACGGAGGGAGGCTCGACCACTTCCTGGCCAACGTCCTGGTCCTGGCCAGCGTCGATTTCGCCGGGGTGGTCGTGGAGGCGCGCGTCGGGCCGGCCCGCCTCACGGTGGTGCGGGCTCGCAGCGAGCTCCGTCGCAGCGCCGGGGCGCTGGTGTCGCTGTTGGCCCTCGGTGGTGTGGCGCGGGGGGTGCGCACCGTCGGGCTGCGCTACCCGCTGCGTGGCGAGGACCTGTTGCCGGGCTCGACCCGTGGTGTCAGCAACGAGCTGACCGGCGAGGTGGCCTCGGTGGCCGTGGCCGGGGGCGCGCTGCTCGCCGTACAGCCGGGCCCGACGAGGGTCCGGCGCAGAACTACTTGAGCGGTCCTGTGAGGAACCTGCAGGTCAAACCCACCCGGTGAGGGTCCAAGTAGTTCTGCGTCGGCCCCTGAGCGCCACTCGGAGGTGGCACCCGGCCGGGACCGGCGGTAGGCGGTCTTTAGTTCTGGGTCTGCAGCTTGCGAGCGGCGGCGCGCTGCTGGGCGGTCAGCCGGCGGTTGGGTGCGGCCGGCGCGGGGGCCGCCTCGGGCTGGGCGGTGTCGGTGTCGGCGTCGGGAGCGGAGGGCGCCCAGGAGCCGGAGTTGGCCTCGGCCGGGGGGGTGCTCCCCGCCGCCTTGATCTCGTCCGCAGCCTGGCGCTCGATCTCTTGGCGCCGGGCGGGGTCGTCGGCCTTGGACAGCCGTCGAAGCAGGTTCTTCATGGCAGGTACCTCTCTCGGTGGGGGGTAGGTCGGGGGGCGGAACCAGCGGCACGGGGCCATCTGGCCCGCCTGCCGGCGCGCTCCATCAGCGCCGGGACCCGAGGCCATGGTACCGGCAGCGGTGGCGATCCGGCAGGGCCCATCGCAGTCCGCAGCCGGACGGGGCCTGGCTGCGGACGGTTCAGCGCTGGCCGGGTGGCAGGCCCTGGGGCGGCGGCCCGAGGTCGAAGCCCATGGCGATCAGGCCGTTCTCGATCATCTTGCGCTCGGCGATGGTCAGCCGCCGCCGGCCGATCACCATGTCGGCCTCGGGGTGGGGCACCCCCATGGTCTCGGCCGCCACCACCAGCGCCTGGTCATAGTCCCACGCCGCTGCGTGCCAGTCACCGGGCGTGGTGGGCAGGTCGTCACCGAAGCCGCCCAGGCGGGCCCGCAGGGCCTTGAGCTCGACGGCCATGCGGCTGGCCTGTCCGGCGGGCTTCTGTGGCCGGCCGGCCGGACCCTGCCGCGATGAGGAGCGGTCCTTGGGCGCCCTGCCCTTGGCCACCAGCGGTCGCCGACGTCGGGTCGTCATGACGCCATCCTCCCATCTCCGCCGGCATCCCGTGTGAGGCGCATCGCGGTCAGATGGTCTGGTTGGCCAGCGCCAGGTGGTGAGCGGACCACCGCTGCAGGTTG
Source organism: Actinomycetota bacterium (assembly GCA_019347915.1). Lineage (GTDB taxonomy): Bacteria > Actinomycetota > Acidimicrobiia > Acidimicrobiales > CADCSY01 > JAHWJR01. Next base: position 4,697 of record JAHWKL010000105.1, on the reverse strand, counting down.
CGCAGCTTCCGCTGGTCGAGCACCTCACAGGTCCATCCCCAGTGGACCGACACCCAGTCGCCGGCATCGACGTCGTCGGCGAAGCCGCGGTCGGAGATGGAGCGCAGGACCCGCTCATCGGTGGCCTCGCCCAGCGCCAGCTTTCCCTCGCGGACCACGAGTGGCTGGCGCCGCACGATCAGCTCGGCGCCGACGACCGAACGGACCTGGCCCCAGCTGATGCGACAGCTCTCCATGGCCGCCATGCCGATCTGGTCATGGTCGAGGTGGCGGTAGACGTCGAGCACGTGGAACAGGTGGAAGGGCCGGGCCCCCTGCGGCGGTTTGCGCAGGACCTGGTCGCGGACGCTGCCGGTGAGCTGGCGGCCGAAGCGCTCCTCGAGCGAGCGGAACAGCGCGCCCGCCTCCACCCCGTCGAGCAGCTCGTTGCCCAGCCAGTAGGCCTCGACGACCCTGGCGTCGAAGGGGTCACGGATGCCGTTGGCGGCGGCGATGGTGCGCAGGTAGGGAAAGGCCCCGGTGAACTTGGCCAGCAGCGGGGCCAGCCGCCGGTCGGCCTGGCCGGCGGCGGCGTGCTCGAGCAGGACCTCCTGGTCGCCGCCCCCGCAGTAGCCGAGGTGGTTGGGCATGAACGCGTAGCGGATGAACAGCAGCAGCCCGGAGGGAGGGGCGGCGACGACGGGCACGCGTCCAGCCTATGACCGGCGCGCGAGCAGACGCAGCGCCTCCTGTCCGGCCCAGTAGCCGCACATCCCGTGCACGCCTGCTCCCGGCGGCGTCGACGAGGAGCACAAGAAGAGGCCGGCCGCCGGGGTTCGGTAGGGCTTGGCGGACACGATCGGCCGGAAGAGCAGCTGGAGCCCGTCGGTGGCGCCTCCCGAGATGTCGCCGCCCACCAGGTTGGGGTTGTAGGCCTCGAGGTCGGCCGGGCTCGTGGCCTGCCGGGCCAGGACCAGCTCGCCGAAACCGGGGGCGAAGCGCTCGATCTGGGCTTCGATGGCAGGGACCATGTCGACCGTCGAGCCGGCGGGTACGTGGCAGTAGGCCCACAGGGTGTGGTGTCCCGCCGGCGCCCGCGCCGGGTCGACGATGGACTGCTGAGCGACGAGCACGAAGGGCCGCTCGGGGTGGCGGCCGCGGGCCACGTCCTTCTCCGCTGCGGCCACCTCGGAGAGCGTCCCGCCGAGGTGCACGGTGCCCGCTCGTCGGCACGCCGGCGCGGTCCACGGCACGGGCCCGGAGAGGGCGTAGTCGACCTTGAAGGCGCCCGGGCCGTACCGGAAGCGGCGCAGCCGCCGCTGGTACCGCGGTGGGAGCCGGTCGCCGGCGATGTCGACCAGCTGGCGGGGGGAAGTGTCGAACAGCGTGGCCGTGGCCGCTGGCAGCTCGCCCAGCGTGGTCACCCTCCTCCCCGTCTCCACCCGTCCACCCAGGGAGGTCAGGTACGACACCATGGCATCGGCGATGCGCTGCGACCCGCCGGCGGCCACCGGCCAGCCGGCGGCGTGGCCGGCGGCGCCGAGCACCAGACCGGCGGCTGCGGTCAACGGCCGGTCGAGGGCAGCGACGGAGTGGGCGGCGATGCCGGCGAACAGGGCGGGGGCGAGCTCGCCGCCGAGCAACCGGTTGGCCAAGGTCGTCGCCGGCCACACCGCCCGGGCCCCGAAACGAGCCAGCGTCACCGGGTGGCGGGGCACGCGCAGCATCGGCCCGAGGATCGAGGCGACCACCCCCTCCCAGGACGCCACCAGCGGGCCCATGAGTCGGTGCCAACCTCGGTCCCCGAGGGCGTCACCGGTCGCCTCCACGTCCCGGAGCAGCACCGCGGCCCGGCCGCCGTCGAGGGGGTGAGCCAGTGGCACCTCGGGGTGGAGCCAGGCCAGGCCGTGGGCTTCCAGCGGGAGGGTGCGCAGGTAGGGCGAGGCGACGCCGAGGGGGTGGACGGCGGAGCAGACGTCGTGGACGAAGCCGGGACGGGTGAGCTCGGCGGAGCGGGTACCACCGCCGGGGCGGTCACCGTGCTCCACGACGAGCACCGACGCTCCGGCCCGGGCCAGGGTGATGGCCGCCGCCAGGCCGTTCGGCCCTGCGCCGACGACCACGGCGTCGTACTCGGCCCGCCGGGCGAGACGTCCCATGGGTGCCGAGGCTGTCACACGCCGGCGCCGGCGCCCACCCGGGACGGCGGGGGACGACCGGTAGCCTGGCTCCATGTCCGCCGAGACCACCGAGAACCGGGCGCCGACGGAGTCGGCCCCCCTGCTGGTCACCGACGCCGCTCGATCCACCATCCTCGAGATGCGCGCGGCCGAGCCCGAGTCCGAGACCCTGGCGCTGCGAGTCGACGTGGTCGGCGTGTCTGGTCCCGAGTTCGCCTACGAGCTCACCTTCGCGCCGCTGGACGAGGCCGCGCCCGACGACGCCGTCGACCGCAGCGGCGACCTGCCCGTGCTGGTCCCCGGCGAGTCGATCGACAAGCTGCGGGGCGCCACCCTCGATCATGTCGATCCCACCGGGCTGGTGCTGCGCAACCCCAACCGACCTCGGCCGGAGCCGGCGGCCACCGGGCCGGTCGACCTCCACGGGAGCGTCGAAGAGCGCATCCGCCAGCTGCTCGACGGCCAGATCAACCCCATGCTCGCCACCCACGGCGGCTTCGCCACCCTCGACAGGGTCGAGGCTGACACCGCCTACATGACCATGGGCGGCGGCTGCCAGGGGTGCGGTCTGGCGGCGCTCACCCTCACCGAAGGGATCAAGGCCACGGTCGAGGACGCCATCCCCGAGATCGCCAACGTGGTCGACGTCACCGACCACGGTGCCGGCGAGAACCCCTTCTACACACCTTCCCAGAAGTAGGGCCTTGGTTGCCGTCACCGCAGGTGGTGGGTACCATTGGCGCCGCACCGCTCGCCGACTCCGGGCAATGACCGTCGGTCGGCGGGGTTTCCGGGGGCTGGCCATCGGACCGGGTGGGCATACTGTGCCCGTCCCTTTCCTTTGAGCCGAACCCTGACCCTGCTCCTCGACGTCACCGCGGCGTGGGTGCTCGGTGACTCCCGTTGAGCCCTCAGCGCGAGCAACCGCACGATCGTCGGCTCCACCTGCAGCACCACGACCGTCGCTTCGACGATCCGGTGGTCAGGAGGAAGCGGATCCTGCGGGCAACACACCCGGTGGTGCCGGCCCAGAGGCCGGGCCCCCTCCGACAAGAAGAGGTAAGCGCATGAGCGAGTCCGTCCTCGAGCGTTCAGTGCTCGAGCGCAAGGAGCGTGATGAGCTCCAGACGATCGCCCGGGCGATGGGCATCGAGCCGGCTCCTCGAGCCCGGAAGGCCGAGCTGGTCGACATGATCCTCAGCACCGCCGGCATCGGGCCCGCCGCCAACGGCGGCGAGGCGTCGCCGGCGTCACCCGAGCGCCGTCGCCGGTCACCTGCGCCCTCGCCCGCCAACGGGGCCGTGACCGAGGCCCCCCACACCAGCGACGACCGCGGAAGCGGAGGGCCCGACGCCGGCACGCCGGCAACGCCCGCCCCGCCGGCGGCCGAGGGTGCGCCCGGCGGCAACGGCGGAGCGCCCGCCGAGGAGACCACCGGTCGTGGCCGTGACAACAGCGGTGACCGTGACCAGACCACTGCCCGAGGCGACCGTGAGAAGGACGGCGAGGGCGACAGAGACGCCAGCCGCGGCGATGGCCGCCCCGAGCGCCGCAACGACGGCGACGACGGCAGCGACGGCAGCGACGGCGGGGACAACCGGCGCCGCCGGCGGCGGGGCCGTGACCGCTCACCGGGTGACCAGCGCCAGGACGACGGGTTCTCGGGGGAACCGGTCCCGTGCTCGGGGCTGCTCGACCTGCGTGACGAGGGCTACGGGTTCCTGCGGACCAAGGGCTACCTGCCGAGCAGGGACGACGTCTACGTTTCGGTGAAGCAGGTGCGCCAGTTCGGGCTGCGCAAGGGCGACCACGTGGCCGGCGCCAGCCGGCCGGCCAGCCGCAACGAGAAGAACCCGGCCCTGGTCCGGGTCGACCAGGTCAACGGCAAGGACCCTGACGAGGCCCGGCGCCGGCCTCGCTTCGAGGACCTCACCCCGCTGTTCCCAGACGAGCGGCTGCGGCTGGAGACGCCGGGCGAGCCGGGCAACATGACCGCACGCATCGTCGACCTGGTGGCGCCCATCGGCAAGGGGCAGCGAGGGATGATCGTGTCCCCGCCCAAGGCGGGCAAGACGACGATCATGAAGCAGATCGTGCGCTCGATCGAGGCCAACAACCCCGACGTCCACCTCATGGTCCTGCTGGTGGACGAGCGCCCCGAGGAGGTCACCGACATGCGCCGCTCGACCAGCGGCGAGGTCATCGCCTCCACCTTCGACCGGCCCTCGGACGAGCACACCCAGGTGGCCGAGCTCGGCATCGAGCGGGCCAAGCGGCTGGTCGAGGAGGGCAGGGACGTGGTGGTCATCCTCGACGGCATCACCCGCCTGGCCCGGGCCTACAACCTGGCCGCCCCCGCCACCGGCCGGATCATGTCCGGCGGGATCGACACCGGCGCCCTCTACCCGCCCAAGAAGTTCTTCGGGGCCGCCCGCAACATCGAGGAGGGCGGTTCCCTCACCATCCTGGCCACCGCCCTCATCGAGACAGGGTCCAAGATGGACGAGGTGATCTTCGAGGAGTTCAAGGGAACCGGCA
>JAHWKL010000104.1 GCA_019347915.1 Actinomycetota bacterium | reverse complement strand
CCCGCACCCCCGCCGGCGGCGTTCCCGGCGTGGCGTAGCCGGGCGTGGGGTTGAGGGGGATGAGGTTGACATGGGCCCGCAGCGGACGGGCCAGCGCCGCCAGCTCGGCGGCGTCGGACGGACGGTCGTTGGTGGCGTCGATGAGCGCCCACTCGAACGACAGGCGCCGGCCGGTCGCCGCCAGGTGGCGCCGGCAGGCGGCGACCAACGCCTCCAGGGGATAACGCCGGTTGACGGGGACGAGCTCGTCGCGCAGGTCGTCGTTGGCGGCGTGGAGCGACACCGCCAGGTTCACCGGCAGCTCCTCACCGGCCAGCCGGTCGATGCCGGGGATGATCCCCACGGTGGAGATGGTCAGGTGCCGGGCGGACAGGCCGAGGTCGTCGTGCAGCCGGCGCACGGCGGCCCAGACCCGGTCGTAGTTGGCCAGCGGCTCACCCATCCCCATGAACACCACGTTGGACAGCCGGCGGGGACGGGCCCGCCGGGCGGCCCGCACCACCTGCTCCACGATCTCGCCGGTCGCCAGGTTGCGCCCGAAGCCGGCCTGGCCGGTGGCGCAGAACCCGCAGCCCATGGCGCAGCCCGCCTGCGACGACACGCACACCGTCGAACGCCCGGGAGCGTGCATGAGCACGGTCTCGATCGAGGCGCCGTCGTCCAGGTCCCACAGCCACTTCACCGTGTCGCCGCCGTCGCTCACCGACTCGACGGCGGTGGTCAGCGCCGGCGGGAGACGCTCGTCCAGCTCCTGGCGCAGGCGGCGAGGGAGGTCGGTCATGTCGGCGGGGTCGAGCAGCCGGCGGTACAGGCCGTCCCACACCTGGCCCACGCGGTAGGACGGCTCGCCGGCCAGGAGGGTGGCGAGGTCGCCGGCGTCGACGTCGTAGCGGGTGGCCATGGGGATCAGGCTAGGAGGCTGGTGTGGAACACGGATGCAGCTCGCCGAGCCACTCGGCGTCGCTCGCAAGGACGCAGGAGCGAAGGACATGCCTTGCCCATATGCGAGCGACGAGGACGCCGCGAGCGGCGTCGATGGCCGGCGAGATGCGTGCGGCCTGTTTCGCACCAGCCTCCTAGGAGGCTGGGCGGGCGGCGACGGCGTCCCCGGGCACGGGGCCCGGCCAGCAGTAGCGTGGACGCCATGTCCGAGTCCCGCCTGGGCTCCGAGGACACGCCGGAGGGGGCCCACGCCCCGCCCGCCGCCGCCCTCGACGAGCACCACCACCGCGACGTCCAGGGTGGTGCGGCCCGGGCTGCGGTGTTCGGTGTGAGCGACGGGCTGGTCTCCAACCTCGGCCTGATCCTCGGCGTGGCCGGCGCCGGGCCGGCGCCGGCGGTGGTGCGCGTGGCCGGGCTGGCCGGCCTGGTCGCCGGGGCCATCTCCATGGCCGCCGGCGAGTACAACTCCATGAAGGTGCAGTCCGAGCTGCTGGAGCGGGAGCTCGAGCTCGAGCGGCGGGAGCTCCGGCGCAATCCCGAGCAGGAGACCGCCGAGCTGGCCCAGCTCTACGAGTCGCGGGGGATGGAGCCGGAGCAGGCCCGGGAGGTGGCCGAGGTCGTCATGAGCGACCCCGAGGTGGCGTTGGAGACCCATGCCCGGGAGGAGCTGGGTGTCGACCCGGAACAGCTCGGCTCGCCCACCGCCGCCGCCACCTCCTCGTTCGCCGCCTTCTCCTTGGGAGCGCTGGTGCCGCTCGTGCCGTGGTTCGTGACGTCAGGGACACCGGCGCTGTTCGGCTCCCTCGCCGCCGCCGTCGTGGCCGCCGTCGCCGTGGGCGCCGCCATCAGCCGCTTCACCGACCGGCCCCTGCCCCGTGCCGTCGCCCGCCAGGTGCTGTTCACCCTGGTGCCGGCGGCCCTGACCTACGCCATCGGCTCGGCCGTGGGAGTGAACGGGATCTAGATCCCCGCTTCTCCCCCGTCTCCGGCGTCCACGTCCCCCACGTAGGCGCGGTCGACGTGGTCGACGACGAAGCCCAGGTCCTCGTAGAGGGCGACAGCAGGGCGGTTGGCGGCGTCGACGTAGAGCATGCCGTGGCGCAGGCCCCGCTCCCGGTGCAGCCACTCGAGCCCGGCGAGCACCAGTTCCCGCCCCAGCCCCCGTCCCTGGAAGTCGGGGTCGACGGCGACGACGTAGACCTCTCCCAACCGGGGCTCGTGGTCGCGGTGGACCTTGGTCCAGCAGAACCCGGCCAGCCGCCCGTCCTGTTCGTGCAACAAGAAGCCCTGGGGATCGAACCACGGCTCGTGTTCGTGGGCGACGATGGTCTCGAGGTCCCACCCGCCCTGCTCGGGATGGTGCCGGAAGGCCCGGTTGTTGACCTCCAGCCACTGCGGCTCGTCCTCGCCCACCCGGAAGGGGCGCAGGTCGATCCGCACGCCGGCGGCCTCGGCCACGGGCAGGGCACGGCGCAGCTGCAGCAGGTCCCGCCCGCGGGCCAGGCCGGCCTGGGAGGCGATCTCGTCGGAGATGGCGGTGGGGCGGTACACCCACAGGTGGACGTGGCCGCCACCCTCGGAGCGGATGACGTCGAGGGCGGCGCGCAGCATCTCGGGCCCGATGGCCAGGGCTTGGTGGCGGTGGTGGGGGTCGATGACCAGGTCGAGGGCCCAGCTCCGGGAACCCCGGCTCACCTGGGTGTAGCCCACGGGGTGGCCGTGACCGGGTTCCCAGGCGACGAGGCCGGCGAAGCTCTGGCGTCCGCCCGAGGCCATGTCCAGCCATCGGTGCTCGTCGACCGGGCGGTGGCCGTCGGCGCGCTCGGCCAGCTCGAGCAGCTCCTGCACGGCGGCCACGTCCGCCTCGTCGAGCTGTCCCTTGATCTCCAGGTGCCGCAAGCCTCGGAGGTTAGAGGGGAGCGCCGGCGTAGCCTCCGTCCCCGTGGCAGGGCGACCCCGCAGTCCCGGCGGACGGGCCCGTGAGACGCTGCGCCGGCTCTCCGAGGAGTACCCCGGCACGGCGAGAGAGTTGTGCGCCCTGCGCCATGACGACCGCTTCCAGCTGCTGGTGGCGACCATCCTCTCGGCGCAGACGACCGACCAACGGGTCAACCAGGTCACCCCGGCGCTGTTCGCCCGCTACCCCACGCCCGCCGACCTGGCCGGGGCCGACCCGGCCGAGGTGGAGGAGCTCATTCACCCCACCGGGTTCTTCCGCCAGAAGACCAAGAGCCTGCTGGGTATGGCGTCGGCGCTGGTCGAGCGCCACGGCGGCGAGGTGCCCCTGTCGATGTCGGAGCTGACGGCCCTGCCCGGTGTGGGGCGCAAGACGGCCAACGTCATCCGGAGTGTGGGCGCCGGCCTCCCGGGCCTGGCCGTCGACACCCACGTGGGCCGGCTCGCCCGCCGCCTGGGCCTGACCGACGACGTCGACCCCGAGAAGGTGGAGCATGACCTGAGCGCCATGGTGCCGGCCCGGGAGCGGGGGGCGCTGAGCCTGCGCCTCATCCTCCACGGCAGGGCGGTGTGCGTGGCCCGCCGGCCCCGGTGCGATCAGTGCCTCCTGGCCGACTTCTGCCCGTCGGCGTTCACGTTCTGAGATCGCCGTACATTCGCCCTCAAGTCGGCGCGTCCGTGCGCCGAAACATCTTGCAGGGACAGGGACCGGGTCCAGTACCTGGTGCCTGCGGAGCCGACCGGTACCCGCCGCCGGCCGCTCCCGATGGCGGCGCCCTGCGGGGCGCCGCCATCGCTGTCCCTGAACGCTGCGGAGTCCGCCAGGCGGAGCAGCGACGACCGCTGGTGCGGCTCCGTGCAACGGGCGCCGGCGGATTATCGCCGCGCATCCTATGACGCCTCGTCGACCACTCGCTCCAGGCGCCGGCCGGCGGCCAGCAACGAGCGCTCGGCCTCGAACAGCTCCGCCGCCAGGTCGTCACGATCGGCGCCGGCGAGGGCCTCGGCGATCTCGGTGACCCGGGCGGTGAGCTCGGCCAGGGCGGTGGCCAGCGACGACAGCTGGGAGCCGGCGCTGCTGGTGGGCCCGCCCCTCATGCCGCCAGGTCTACCCGAAACCGGCTCGGAGGTGGCGCGAGGTGGCCGGTAGGCTCCCGCTCCGTGCTCCACCAGCTCGACGTGCGCGGCTTCGACGGCGATCTCCGGGCCCGCCTGCCGCGCCCGGCAGCGGCCGAGGAGCCGCCGGTCGCCGAGGTCCAGGCGCTGCTGGCCCGGGTGCGCGACGGCGGCGACGCTGCCCTGCGGGAGATGAGTGAGCGCTTCGACGGCGTGGTCGTCGACGAGCTGGCCGTCCCCAGCGAGGAGGTGCGGGCGGCCCTGGCCGCCATCCCCGCGCCGCTGCGGGAGGCCCTGGAGGTGGCCCACGCCAACATCCTCGCCTACCACCGGGCCACGGTGACCGACGAGGTCGTCCACCGGCGCGACGGCATCACCGTCTCCGACCTGCACCGGCCCGTCGACCGGGTCGGTCTCTACGTCCCCAGCGCCCTGGCCCCGCTCATCTCCACCGTGCTCATGACCGCGGTCCCCGCCCGGGTGGCCGGCGTGCGCCAGCTGGTGCTGTGCTCGCCGCCCGGAGCCGACGGCCGGGTCGACTCGGGCATCCTCGCCGCCGCCGCCCTGGTCGGTGTCGACGAGGTCTACCGCATCGGCGGCGCCCACGCCGTCGGGGCCATGGCCTACGGCACCGAGAGCATCGCCGCCGTCGACGTCATCGTCGGCCCGGGCAGCGCCCGCGTGGCCCAGGCCAAGCGGGAGGTGGCGGCGACCGGCCAGGTCGGCGTGCCCTCGTCCTTCGCCGGGCCGTCCGAGGTGGTGGTGGTGGCCGACGCCAGCACCGTCGCCGAGTGGGCGGCGGTCGACGTGGTCGTCCAGGCCGAGCACGGGCCCGACGGCCTGGCCTGGCTGGTCACGTGGGACGAGGAGGTGGCCCGGGCGGTCACCGCGTCGGTGGCCGAGCTGGTCGCCGCCTCGCCCCGCCGGGCCCACATCGAGTCCACCCTCGCCGAGGGCGGCTACGCCGTGCTGTGCGACGGTCCCGACCAGGCCATGGCCGTGGCCAACGTCATCGCTCCCGAGCACCTCCAGCTCATGACCGCCGACCCCGAGTCGCTCCTGCCCCTGGTGCGCAACGCCGGCGCCGTGTTCTGCGGGCCGTGGGCGCCGGCGTCGGTGGGCGACTACCTGGCCGGCCCGAGCCACGTGCTGCCCACCTACGGGTCGGCCCGGTTCTCGAGCGCCCTGCGGGTGGACGACTTCGTCAAGCACGTGCACGTGGTGTCGCTCGACCGGGAGGCCCTGGACACGGCGGCTCCCCACGTCGCCACCCTGGCCGAGGCCGAGGGCCTGGCCGCCCACGCCCAGTCGGTCCGCCTGCGCCAGCAGGCCGGCGCCGGCGCGGCGTCGCCGGCCGGGCGATGAGGGAGGGGACGGGCACCGTGCCCGAGGGGCTGTCGCCCCGGGCCGGCCTGGCCGGCCTCGAGGGGTACCACTCGCCGCAGGTCGACGTGGCCGTCCGGCTCAACGTCAACGAGTCACCCGAGCCGCCGCCGGCGGCCTGGCGCCAGGCGCTGGCCGAGGACGGGTTGGCGCGCATCGAGTGGCAGCGCTACCCCGACCGGCGGGCGACCCGCCTGCGCCGGCCATCGCCGAGCGCCACGGCGTCGACCCGGCCTGCGTCTTCGCCGCCAACGGCTCCAACGAGGTCATCCAGTCGCTGTGCCTGGCCTACGGCGGGCCCGGCCGCACCGCGGCGGTGTTCGAGCCGACCTACCGCCTGCACAGCCACATCGCCACCGTCACCGGGACGGCGGTGGCCGCCGGCGGCCGCGGGGGCGACCTGGCCCTCGATCTCGACGAGGTGCGGCGGGTGGTGGTCGACGCCCGTCCGGTGCTCACCTTCCTGTGCTCGCCCAACAACCCCACGGGGATGATCGACTCGCCCGAGGCGGTCGCCGAGGTGGCCGACCTGGCGTCCGGTCTGGTGGTGGTCGACGAGGCCTACGGCGACTTCGCCGACTGGTCGGCCCTGGAGCTGGTCGGCCCCGGGCGACCGGTGGTGGTCACCCGGACCTACTCCAAGACGTGGTCGATGGCCGCCGCCCGCCTGGGCTACCTGGTGGCGCCGGCCGAGGTGGTGTCCCAGCTGGAACGGGTGGCGCTGCCCTACCACCTCGACGCCGTCACCCAGGCCGCCGGCCGGCTGGCCTTGCGGTTCCAGGCGGAGATGCAGGCCCGGGTGGGCGCCATCGTGGCCGAGCGCCGGCGCCTGGTCGCCGGCCTGGAGGCCCTGCCCGTGCACCAGTGGCCCTCGGCCGCCAACTTCGTGCTGTTCCGCCCGCTGGTGGCCGGCGGCCAGGCGGTGTGGCAGGGCCTGCTCGAGCGGGGCGTGCTGGTGCGCGACTGCGCCTCGTGGCCCGGCCTCGACGGGTGCCTGCGGGTCACCGTCGGCACCCCCGACGAGGACGACGCCTTCCTCGCCGCCCTCACCGAGGTGCTGGAGGCGTGAGCCGCCGGGCCGAGCGCACCCGCACGACGGCGGAGACGTCCATCGAGGTGGCGCTGGAGATCGACGGCCAGGGCGCCGGCGACGTCAGCACCGGGTTACCCTTCTTCGACCACCTGCTGGCCCAGCTGGCCCGCCACGGGGGCTTCGACCTGACGCTGCGGGCCGACGGCGACCTCGAGGTCGACGGGCACCACACCGTCGAGGACACGGCCATCACCCTGGGCGAGGCCTTCGCCGAGGCGCTGGGCGACAAGACCGGCGTCCGCCGCTTCGCCAGCGGCCTGTACCCGCTCGACGAGACCCTGGTCGAGGTGGCCCTCGACCTGTCCGGCCGCCCGTTCGTGGTCTACGACGTCGAGATCGGCGAGGTCCTGCACCTCGGCACCCCGCCCTTCGACCCCCAGCTCGGCGAGCACTTCTGGCAGTCGTTCGCCACCTCGGCGGGCATCACCCTCCACGTCTCGCTGCGGGCCGGGCGCAACACCCACCACATCCTCGAGGCCACGGCCAAGGGGGTGGCCCGGGCCCTGCGCGACGCCGTGCGGGTCGAGGGGGGCGGGATCCCGTCCACCAAGGGGAGGCTGTGAGTGCCGACCGGCCCCTGGTGGCCGTGCTCGACTACGGCATCGGCAACCTCCGCTCGGCGCAGAAGGCGCTGGTGCGGGTGGGCGCCGACGCCCGCCTGACCGCCGACCCGGCGCTGGTGGCCGACGCCGCCGGCGTCGTGCTCCCCGGCGTCGGGGCCTTCGGCCGGTGCATGGAGGCGCTGCGCCAGGAGGGCCTCGACCGGGTGGCGCTCGACGCCGTGGCCGGCGGCGTCCCCTTCCTCGCCATCTGCGTGGGGATGCAACTGCTCTACGAGGGCTCCGAGGAGAGCCCGGGCGTGCCCGGCCTCGGCGTGCTCCCGGGCACGGTCCGCCGGCTCCCCGACGGCGTGAAGCGGCCCCAGATGCAGTGGAACCAGCTCGACCTGGTGGGGGAGCCGGCGCTGGCCGCCGGCCTGGCCCGCCCGGTGTGGGCCTACTTCGTGCACTCCTTCGCCGCCGAGGCCGGCGACCACGTGGTGGCGACGTGCGACTACGGCGGCCCGGTGGCGGCGGCGGTGGAGCGCGACCGGCTGTGGGCCACCCAGTTCCACCCCGAGAAGTCGGCGGCCGCCGGCCTGGCCATGCTGGGCAACTTCGTGGCCTCCCTCGCCGCCTGAGCCGGGACTGGCAGCCGCCGCCGTGGAGCTGTACCCGGCCATCGACCTGCGCGGCGGGCACTGCGTGCGCCTGCGCCAGGGAGACTTCGACGCCGAGACCGTCTACGGCGACGACCCCGTCGCCGTGGCCCGGGGGTTCGAGGCGGCCGGCGCCGGCTGGGTCCACATGGTCGACCTCGACGCCGCCCGCACCGGTGAGGCCGGCAACCGCCACCGCATCGCCGCGGTGGCGGCCGCGGTGAGCGCCCGGGTCCAGGCCGGCGGGGGTGTGCGCACCGGTGAGGCCGCCGACGCGCTGCTGTCGGCGGGGGTGGCGCGCGTGGTGCTCGGCACCGCCGCCATGGAGCAGCCCGACCTGGTGCGCCGGCTGGCCGCCCGCCACCCCGGGGCCGTGGCCGTGGGCCTCGACGCCCGCGCCGGCGAGGTGGCGGTACGGGGCTGGGCCGAGGGCGCCGGGGTGCCGCTGCTCGACGCCGTGCGCCGGTTCGAGGACGCCGGCGTGGCCGCGCTGGTGGTCACCGAGATCGGGCGGGACGGGACCCTGTCGGGGCCCGACGTCGAGGGGTTGGCCGAGGTGGTGGCCGTCACCTCGGTCGACGTGGTGGCCAGCGGCGGCGTGGGCACGCTCGACGACCTCCGCGCCCTGGCCGCCGTGGACGTCGGGGGGCGCCGGCTGGCCGGCGCCATCGTGGGCCGGGCCCTCTACGAGGGCGCCTTCACCGTGGAGGAGGCGCTCTCCGCCCTGCGTCGCTGAGGGGCCGGCGCAGAACTACTTGGACCAACGGGTGTATTTGACCTGCAGGTTCCTCACGGGACCGCTCAGGTAGTTCTGCGCCGGCCCCTGACCGCCGGCGTCCGTTGGGGGCGAGGGCGGTGGCACAGCCACCGAGTGCCCACACGGACGGGTGGCACGCGAATCCCCGGTTCGGTGGCACGCTTGGCAGGTGCTCCAGGTCCGCAACCTCTCCGTCGAGGTGGGTGGGCGCCTCACGTTGGTGGAGGCGTCGTTCACCGTGCACCCCGGCG
>JAHWKL010000103.1 GCA_019347915.1 Actinomycetota bacterium | reverse complement strand
ACGGTGGACGCGGAGAGCGCCGTGCTGACGGTGGCCGTGTTCAGCACGAGCCTCACTGCCCGCCGGCGAGGTGCTACGCCAGGAGTAGCGGAGCGTCAACCTGCAGCGGAGCGGTCGTTGTCAGCACCTTCGATGTCGACCTCCCGGGTGACCTCTGCTCCACGGAGGAACTGTTCGGCTACAGCCGCGAACGGAGCCGGGTCGAAGCAACGTGCGGCGCTACCGCCGCGTCGGCCGCAGGTTGGAAGCGTTCGCCGACCGCCCGGTATCCGGCGCAGTGTGCTGGCGGCCCGCCCGATAGCACGCGCTCAATACACGCACAGCCCGATGAGCGCGCTTCGCGACGCGTCGCCGTGGAGCGGCACCGAGCTGCACCAGGTGCCGTTGCGAGTTCCTCGGGCTCGGCGAGATCACGCCCATCATCGTGTCAAGCGCATGCGGCTGCCCGTGGCACGGCGCCTGGTCTCACTCTTCGCGGGAGAACCTCGCTGACCACGTGGGCAGCGTTGCCTCCACCCGCCCTCAGCTCTCCACCAGGGCGCCGAAGCGGTCCAGGTAGCCGGCGAGGGCGGCGGTCACCTCGTCAGGCTCCAGCTCGAAGTCGGCGCCGCGGTAGCGGTGGACGCCCTGATGGTGGCGGGGGTGCTCAGCGAGCCACTCGGCCATCGCCGCCTCCACCTCGGCGCCGAGCCGCCGGCCCAGATGCTGGTACAGGGCGTGCAGCACCCCGATCGGGTCGCGTGCCAGCGCCGAGAAGGAGACGTCGACGAACGTTCCCTGCGCCCCTGAGTCCCGCACCGCCAACGCTCGCTCCATGGCCAGGGCGGTGCGCTCCAGGGCCTGGCGCCCGCACACGGCCGGGTCGACCTCGTCGCTGTAGGGCCGGCGGATGGTCGTGATCAGGCTGGCGTAGGACGGCACGGCCTCGAGGGGGTGGCGGTGGCAGTGGACCACGGTGGCGCCCGGCAACACCTTGAACAGGGCATCGAGGTGGCCGAGGTGGCTGGGCGACTTCAGCACCCACGTCCGCTCGGCGGAGCCGGTACCGCCCAGGACCTGGAGCTGGAGCCGGTAGAAGGCGTACGCCTCGGAGAGGTCGGCGGAGTTGAGCCACGCCGAGTAGTCACGGGCGTCGAACATGTCGTCGAAGTGCTGGCTGGCGAAGGTGTTCTGGAGCAGGGCGTCGCACTCCTCGGGGCTGACGTGGCCCACCGCCCACGCTCGGCACCAGGAGGCGATGCGGTCGAACAGCGCTTCCCGCTCGCCCTCGTTCAGCAGCTTGGAGTCACGGATCTTGTACACCCGCCGGTCGCGCGGCAGGACGGCGACACCGACCGACAGCGGTCCCGCCCACGCCCCCCGCCCCACCTCGTCGACCCCGACCACGACGTCGCAGCCGGCGTCCCACAACGAGCGCTCGAAGGCGAGCGAGGGCGACCGGGCCTTGAGTGCCTGGCGCAACACGGGGGCGGAGGCGGCCACCGGGAGGAAGCTACCGGAATGACGCTGCGGAGTCCGCCAGGCGGAGCAGCACAGGCTCGCTTCGCTCGCCGAAGGACTCGGTGCCGCCTCCGGCGGCGCTCAACTCTGCTCCGTCCGGCCAAGCCGGCTGCGCCGGCGGCCGGACGGCGCCGGCGCAGTGTTATTGCTGGAGGAAGGAAGTTGCCGCCTCCGGCTCGGCGGGCTCGTCGAGCCGCCCGTCGGTGGACCTTGCCGGCTGGCGCCCGTCGGGTCCTGCTCCCTCGTCCTGGGCCTCGTGGACCAAGCGGCGGACCTCGGCCCCGTCGATCGTCTCGTGCTCGAGCAGGGCCCGGGCCACGGCATCGAGGCCGGGACGGTGGTGACGCAAGGTGTCCCGGCAGCGGTCCTCCTGCTCCCGCAGGATGCGCTCGATCTCCTCGTCGATGACCCGAGCCGTCTCGTCGCTGTACTCCCGGCTCGACATGAGGTCCTCGCCCAGGAAGACCTGGCCCTGACCGCCCCAGGCCATGGGCCCGATGCGGTCGCTCATGCCCCACTCCCGCACCATCTTGCGGGTGAGCTCGGTGGCGCCCATGAGGTCGTTGTTGGCGCCCGTGGAGATGACCCCGAAGACCAGCTCCTCGGCGATGCGGCCGCCCAGGCGGACGACGAGGGAGTCCTCGATGTAGTCCTGGCGGTACAGGTGGCGCTCCTCGGGGAGCTGCTGGGTGACGCCCAGGGCCATCCCGCTGGGCAGGATCGTGACCTTGTGCAAGGGGTCGGCGTGAGGCAGCACGGCGGCGCACACCGCGTGTCCACCCTCGTGGTAGGCGACGATCTCCTTCTCGGTGTCGGAGAGCGCCATGGAGTCGCGCCGCTGGCCCATGAGCATCCGGTCACGCGCCGCGTCGAAGTCCTCCATGTGGATCCGGTCGGCGTCGCGGCGCACCGCGAAAAGGGCGGCCTCGTTGACCAGGTTGGACAGGTCGGCGCCGCTCATCCCCGGCGTGCCCTTGGCCACCACCTCGAGGTCGACGTCGTCGCCCAGCTTCTTGTCCTTGGTGTGGACCTCGAGGATGGCGAGGCGCTCCTTGGCCTCGGGCAGCGGCACCACGACCTGGCGGTCGAAGCGGCCGGGCCGCAGCAGGGCGGGGTCGAGGATGTCGGGGCGGTTGGTCGCCGCCATCATCACGATGCCCTCGGTGGCCTCGAAGCCGTCCATCTCGGAGAGCATCTGGTTGAGGGTCTGCTCACGCTCGTCGTGGCCTCCGCCCAGTCCGGCGCCCCGCTTGCGGCCGATCGAGTCGATCTCGTCGACGAAGATGATGGCCCGGCCCATCTTGCGGGCCGACTGGAACAGGTCCCGGACCCGGCTGGCGCCCACGCCGACGAACATCTCCATGAAGTCGGAGCCCGTCACCGACAGGAAGGGGACGCCGGCCTCGCCGGCCACCGCCCGGGCGATGAGGGTCTTGCCCGTACCCGGAGGTCCCACCAGCAGCACCCCCTTGGGGATGCGGGCGCCGATGGCGGCGAAGCGTCCTGGCGACTTGAGGAAGTCGACCACCTCGGTGATCTCCTGCTTGACGCCGTCGTAGCCGGCGACGTCGGCGAAGGTGGTGCCTGGCTTCTCGGTGGTGTAGGTCTTGGCCTTGGAGCGGCCGATCTGCATGATCCCGCCCATCTGGCCGCTGGCGCGCCGCTGCATCCACACGAAGAAGCCGATCAGCAGCAGCATCGGCAGCATGAACGGCAGCAGGGAGGCGATCAGGTTGGGCTGGGGGGTGTCGCTCTCGTAGCGGACGTCGTGCTGGCGGTAGAAGTCCTGATCGTCGGCATACACCTCGGGCGGGGTGTTGCTGCGCACCTCACCGTCGTCGGTCTCGGCGAGGATGTCGTTGCTCGCCGTGTTATAGCGGATCGACTCCACCTCTCCTTGGGCGATCCGGTCCCGCAGCTCCGAGTAGCTGATCCGTTCGATCTCGTTGGGCGAGAACAGGCCCGAGACGAGGAAGAACGACAGGAGGAGGCCGAGCGCGGCCCATGCCGACCACCGGGGCCATCCCTGCTCGGGGCGTCCGGGCCGCCGCTCGGGCTTCCGGGCGTCGCGCGGGTCGCGAGGCGACGGCGACGGGGAGTCAGGGGTCATGTCCCCATGCTACGGCCTGCTCCCCTGCAGCATGCCGACCTCCGGCCGGCGTTCAGCCCGACCATCCCCCGGCGGGGGCGGGCCCATCGGTAGCGTGCGCTCCATGGCTGGCTCGTCCCGTCCCGCCGCCCTCGGTCGTCACCACGGTCCGCCTCCGGGCACGCTGCGGCGGTGCGCCCGTCCCGGCTGTTCGGCCGAGGCGTCGGCGACCATGACCTACGGCTACCAGGCCCGCACCGCCTGGATCGACGACCTCGTCGACGACGCCGATGGCGGCTACGACCTGTGCGACCACCACGCCGACGGCCTCGGGGTTCCGGTCGGCTGGACGCGCACCGACCGGCGCTCGCCCGCCGCCCCCTCGTTCAGCGCCGTGGCGGTCTGAGGACCCGACGCAGAACTACTTGCGCGTCCGCAGGCCCTTCCACCTGCGAGGTTCCTCACTAGATCGGGCAAGTAGTTCTGCGCCGGGCCCTGACGCCCGGAGCACTCGGCCCCCGGCGCCCCGCGACGGGCGGTTGGCCGTCGCATCCCGGCAGTACCGTGTCCGCATGCTGCCCGAGGAACGCCTCGCCCCCGGCGGCGCCACCGTCGACGGTCCCGAACCGGTCAGGTGGGGGATGGGCGACGCCCTGCTCGGCACGCTTCTCACCATCCTGGTCCCCGCCCTGGTGGCCCTGCCGTTCCTGGTGGCAACCGGGCGTGACCAGCTCCGGGGGATCCCGCTGTGGGCAGTGGCCCTGCTGCAGGTGCCGCTGTGGGCGGGTCTGCTCGGCGCACCGCTGTGGTCCTCCTTCGCCAAGGGTCGCCGGAGCCTCGCCGCCGACTTCGGGCTGCGCATGCACTGGAGGGACGTGCCGCTGGGCCTGGCCGCCGGCCTGGGCGCCCAGGTGGTGTTGCTGGTCGTCATCACCGCGCTCTACCGGGTCCTCGGCGTCGACATCGACAACGTGGGCACGTCGGCCCAGGAGCTCACCGCCGCCGCCACCGACGTCGTCGGCGTGGTCCTTCTCGTCGCCATCGTCGCCGTGGCCGCTCCGGTGTTCGAGGAGCTGTTCTACCGGGGGCTGTGGCTGCGGGCCGCCGAGCGCCGGTGGGGTCGGGGATGGGCGGTGGTGGTGTCGTCGCTGGTCTTCGGCGCCATCCACTTCCAGATCTACGATTTCCCGGCCCTCGTCGGGTTCGGCCTGGTCGCTGCCCTGCTGACGCTGCGCACCGGCCGCCTGGGCCCGGCCATCTGGGCCCACGTCGCCTTCAACCTCACCGCGGTGGTCAGCCTGCTCGCCGGCTTCGGTTGAGCACCGCTTCGGCCTGCCGGGCACAACGTCACCTTGTCGTCACTTCAGTTTCGGAGGCAGACAACCGAAGCAACGGGTATGCCGTCTTCGTCTCCTGCCCAGCACTGCCCCCGCTGCTCGACGTCTCTCGTGGAGATCTCCATGGTCCCTGGCCGTTCCACGGTGACGATGCGGTCCTGTTCGACCTGCCGGTCGACCTCCTGGTACCGCGACCACGTACCGGTCGAGCTTCACTCGGCGCTGGCGACCGTGGCCTGCCGACCGACCATGGCGGTGGCCGGCCGGCACTGACGGCGCCCTGCGCTCGCCGGGGCCGCCGGTGAGCCGAGGGCCGGGACGGTGGCGGGGCTGGCAGGATGGAGGGCCCATGGGCCCGACGCGTCGTCTCCGCCGCCGTGTCCCGGAGCGCACGCTGACGGTGGTCCTGGTCGCCGTCGCCGTGGGCTTCGTCCTGGCTCAGCTGCAACGGGGGCTCCTCGTCTCCGACACCGTGCCCGCCGGCGGCGACATGGGCGCCCACGTGTGGGGCCCCGCCTTCCTGCGCGACCACCTGCTCCCGCAGTGGCGGCTGTCCGGTTGGTCCCCCGACTGGTACGCCGGTTTCCCCGCCTACCACTTCTACATGGTGCTGCCGAGCCTGGCCATCGTCGCCCTCGACGTCGTACTTCCCTACAACGTGGCCTTCAAGCTCGTCACCGTCTCCGGGCTGCTGGCGCTGCCGGTGGCGGCGTGGGCGTTCGGCCGGCTCGGCCGGCTGCCCTTCCCCGGGCCGGCGCTGCTGGCCGTCGCCACCCTCCCCTTCCTGTTCGACCGCTCCTTCACCATCTACGGCGGCAATGTGGCCTCCACGCTGGCCGGCGAGTTCGCCTTCAGCATCAGCCTGGCGCTGGCCGTGGTGTTCCTCGGGCTGGTCCTGCGGGGGCTGGAGACGGGGCGACACCGGGTGGCGGCGGCGGTCGTGCTCGCCCTTTGCCTGTTGTGCCATGTCATCCCCGCCATCTTCGCCGGCGTCGGTGCCCTCCTCGCCCTGGCCCTCCACGCCGATCGGTCCCGGGTGCGGTGGCTGGCGACCACCGGCGTGGTGGGGGCCCTGCTCACCGCCTTCTGGACCGTCCCCTTCGTGCTGCGACGGCCGTACCTCAACGACATGGGCTGGGAGAAGCTCACCACCTACTCGGAGTCGCTCCTGCCCGGACGCCTGGGCATCACGCTCACCCGGGCGCTGGGCAACGAGGCGACCGCCGGCGTCGCCGGCGAGATGACGTGGGCGATTCTCCTTGCCGCCGTCGGCGCGGTGACGTCGTTGCTGTTCCGACGCCGTCTGGGCATTCTTCTCGTCCTCCTCGCCGTGGCGTTCGCCGTCGGCTTCGTGGTGGCGCCCCAGGGCCGGCTCTGGAACGCCCGCCTGCTGCCGTTCTGGTACCTGTGCCTCTACCTCCTCGCTGCGGTGGCGGTGAGCGAGCTGGCCACGTCGCTGGCTGCCCTGGTGGCCCGCCGCCCGGATCGGCCGGTGCGGGCCGTGGTGCTGGGCGTGCCGGTGGTGGCGACGCTGGCGGTGCTGGTGATCGTGGGGCTGCCCCTGCGGGCGCTGCCGTTCGGCTCGACCGCGGAGGACGGCTCCTACCGGTGGGCGGGCCTGAGCACCACCGACCGCAGCTTCATCCCCGACTGGGCCCGCTGGAACTACAGCGGGTACCAGGGCAAGGCGGCCTACCCGGAGTTCCGCGCCCTGCTGGGCACCATGGCCGACGTCGGGGAGTCACGCGGCTGCGGCCGTGCCATGTGGGAGTACAGCAGCGACCTCGACCGGTTCGGCACCCCCATGGCGCTCATGCTCCTGCCCTATGCCACCGAAGGTTGCATCGGTTCGATGGAGGGTCTGTACTTCGAGGCCTCGGCGACCACGCCCTTCCACTTCCTCAACCAATCGGAGCTGTCGGCGGCGCCCTCACGAGCACAGCGGGACCTGCCCTACGGCGACCTCGACGTCGCCGCCGGCGTCGAGCACCTCCAGCTGCTGGGCGTGCGCTACTACATGGCCTTCTCCCCGGAAGCCGTGAGCCAGGCGGACGCCTCGTCCGAGCTCAGCCTGGTGGCGACGTCGGGATCGTGGCGGGTCTACCGGGTGGCCGACAGTGAGCTGGTGGAGCCGCTGCGGGCCGAGCCCGCCGTTCTGGAGGACGGCGCCGGGGGCGGCAGGGCGTGGCTGGAGCCGGCCGTGGAGTGGTACCTCGACCCCTCGGCCCGCGAGGTCTTCCTGGCGGCGTCGGGGCCCGGATCGTGGCCGCGGGTGGCGGTGGGGGAGCGCCCCGAGGCCCGCCCCGTGCCCGAAGCCGAGGTCAGTGACGTCGAGACGTCGGTCGATCGCATCTCCTTCCGCGTCGACCGTCCCGGGACGCCGGTGCTGGTCAAGGCGTCCTACTTCCCCAACTGGAAGGCCGAGGGGGCCGAGGGGCCATGGCGTGTCGCGCCCAACCTGATGGTGGTGGTGCCCACGGCCACCGAGGTGGAGCTGCGCTACGGGACCACCCCGGTCGAGTGGCTGGCGTGGGCGCTGACCGCCCTCGGCGTCGCCGGCCTGGTCCTCCTCGCCCGGCGCGGAGTGGTACCCGTGGCCGGGCGTCGGCCCGAGGACCACGAGGACGACACCGGTGACACCACCGGTGAGGCCGCTTCCCTCGCCGAGCTCGACCACGGTGAAGCGGAGAGGACCCCGGTCCTCGTGCCCGCCGGCGCCCACGGGCCCGTGGACGGCGGGGCGGCTCCGCCCGGCGACGACGCGGACGACGACCCGGGGCCGCCAGGGGGTGGCCCTCCGCCGACGCAGTCCGTGAGCCCGCCGGCCGGACGCATCTGGCGCCCGCCGGCAAGGGACACCGACCCAGGCGGGTGACGCGACCTCGGCGACCGCGACGGCTCCGGCCGTTGCGGCGCTTCGTCGCGGTGAGCGGCGTGGTCACCGCCGTCGACGTCAGTGTCCTGCTGGGCCTGACGCGGGGCGGGCGGGTGCCGGTGGCGGCGGCGGACGGGGTCGCCGTCGGGCTGGCGTCGGTGGCCTCGTGGCTCTTGCACCGGCAGGTGGCCAGCACCGGGGACCCCTTCACCCGCTGGGTCGAGCGCCCGGCGGCCTTCGTGCTCACCGCCGTGCTCGCCGGCGCCCTCGACGTCGCCGTGGTCACCGCGGCGGCGCCGGCCGCGCCCTCGGGGGGACGGCGGGTGCTCCGGGCCAAGGGCATCGCCCTGTTGGCGGCCGGTGGGGCCCGCTTGCTCGCCTACCGGGCCATCCTGGTCCGCCCCACCCGCCGGGGGCTGGCGCTGCGCACGTCGCGACCGGATCCCCCCGGCGACCTGCGCCTGACCGTGGTCGTTCCCGCCTACGGCGAGGCGACTCGCATCGCCGGCGCCGTCCACCGTCTCGGTGAGGCCCTCGCCGGCGTGGACGCCCAGGGCGGGCTCGAGGTCCTCGTCGTCGACGACGGGTCGAGCGACGCCACCGCCACCGAGGCCCGGGCCGCCGGCGCCCGGGTGCTGCGGCTCCCTGCCAATCGGGGAAAGGGAGCGGCGGTGCGGGCCGGCATGCTGGCGGCGCGGGGCCGCACGGTGGCGTTCGTGGACGCCGATCTGTCGTACCCCCCCGAGCAGGTGCTCCAGCTGCTGGCCGGCGTGGAGTCGGGATGGGACGTGGTGGTGGGCAGCCGCCGCCACGCCGGCTCCGTGGACGTGGCCCGCCCCGGGCTGGTGCGCTCGCTCAGCGGGCGGCTGTTCAACCTGCTCACCGCCGCGGTGCTGCTGGGCCACTACCGGGACACCCAGTGTGGCTGCAAGGCCTTCCGCTCCGACGTGGCCGAGCTGGTGTTCTCTCGGACCAGGCTCGACGGGTTCGCCTTCGACGTCGAGGTCTTCCACCTGGTGGAGCGCTACCGGCTGTCGCTCACCGAGGTCCCGGTGACCCTCGTCGCCGCTCCCGGCTCCACGGTCCGGGTGGGCATCGACGCCCTGAAGATGGTCGGCGACCTCTTCCGGGTGCGGCGCTGGTCGGACCGGGGCGCCTACGACCTGCCCAGCTCCGACCAGTCGGCGGCGGATTATCGTCGGCCCGAGGGACTGTGACTAGGGTTTCAGGCGGAATGTGCCCC
>JAHWKL010000102.1 GCA_019347915.1 Actinomycetota bacterium | reverse complement strand
ACCCCAGGGACCGGTCAGGCCGGCGTAGGTGCCGAGAGCGGCGAGCACGCCGCCCACCACCAGCAGCGCTCCCCACACGTCGGCCCGCCCCAGGTGGGGGCCCCACCGCTCGGCCAGCCGGCGCACGACGCCCGGCCGGCGAGAGCGCTTCGACTTCGACGGACTGGGCCCGGCCTTCTTACCCGCCTTCTTGCGAGCAGGCCGGGTACGCGTGCTCGTAGCCACAATGGCAACAACGCTAACAGGAGCAACACCGACGGGCGCGGACGAGCGCCAGCGAGGCCTTGCCCCCGTCGGAGCAGAGATGAGCGCCGCCGTAGGCGGCACCTGGCCCTTCCGGCGAGCGCAGCGAGCCTGTGGCGAGCGCAGCGAGCCTGTCAGGCCTCCATGATCACCGGGACGATCATGGGCCGGCGCCGGGTGCGCTCGTGCACGAAGGCGCCGAGGGCCTTGCGGGCGTGGCGCTTCAGCGTCTCGAGGTCGGTGTCGTCGGCGGCCTCGATGGACTCGATGACCCGCTGGCGTGCCTCCTCGATGAGGTCCTCGGCCTCGGGAGCGTGGACCCAGCCACGGGTCACGATCTCGGGGCCGGCGATGACCTCGCCGGAGGTCACGTCGACGGTGACGATGACCACCACCACGCCCTCCTCGGCCAGCACCCGCCGGTCGCGCAGCACGCCGTGGCCGACGTCTCCCACCACGCCGTCGACGTAGAGATAGCCGGCCGGCACCTCACCCACCTTGGTGACGCCCTCGTCGCCCAACTCGATCTGGTCACCGTCCCGGCACAGCACCACGTCGTCCTCGTCGAGACCCACCGAGACGGCCAACCGGCCGTGGTGGACCATGTGGCGGTACTCGCCGTGCACCGGCACCAGCCACTCCGGATCGGTGATCGACAGGAGGGTCTTGAGCTCCTCCTGCATGGCGTGGCCGGTGACGTGGACGTCAGCGAGGCCGGAGTGGATGACGTCCGCTCCCAGGCGGTGCAGGCCGTCGATCACCCGGCTCACGTCGGACTCGTTGCCGGGAATGGGGTGGGAGCTGAGGATGACGGTGTCGCCCGGTCCCACCTTCAGCCACTTGTTCTCGTTGGCGGCCATCCTCGACAACGCCGAGAGCGGCTCGCCCTGGGAACCGGTGGAGATGACACACAGCTTCTCGGGGGCCACGTCGCCGATCTCGGCGATGTCCCACAACTTGTCGTCGGGGATGCGCAACCGTCCCATGTCGCGAGCCAGCCGCAGGTTCTTCTTCATGGACAGGCCCAGGGTCGCCACCACTCGACCGTCGGCGATGGCCACGTCGGCGATCTGCTGGATCCGGTGGACGTGGCTGGCGAAGCAGGCGGTGATGATCCGCTGGCCCTTGGCGCCGGCGAACAGCGCCCGCAGCGACTCACCCACCGAGCGCTCGGAGCGGGTGTGACCGCACTCCTCGGCGTTGGTCGAGTCGCTCAGCAGCAGGCGCACGCCGGACTCGACGGCGATGGCACCCATGCGGGCCAGGTCGGTGGTGCGCCCGTCGACCGGCGTGAGGTCGAGCTTCCAGTCGCCGCTGTGCATGATCACGCCCTGGGGGGTGTGCCAGGCGGTGGCGAAGCCGTCGGGCACCGAGTGGGTGACGGGGATGAACTCGACGTCGAAGGGCCCGATGCGGCGCCGCTCGCCGTCCTCCACGGCGATGAGGTCGGTGCGCCCCAGCAGCCCTGCCTCCTCGATGCGGTTCCGGGCCAGTCCCAGGGTCAGCGCCGACCCGTAGACGGGGAACGACAGCTCGCGCAGCAGGAAGGCCAACCCTCCCACGTGGTCCTCGTGACCGTGGCTGAGGACGCAGGCCTCGATCCGGTCGGCGTTCTCCCGCAGCCAGGTGAAGTCGGGGAGCACCAGGTCGATGCCCAGCATGTCGCTCTCGGGGAACATGAGCCCGCAGTCGAGGAGGACGATTCGGCCGTCGAGCTCGAAGGCGGCGCAGTTGCGGCCGATCTCACCGAGCCCTCCGAGGAAGGTGATGCGGACAGGGTTAGCCATGGAGCTCTGTCAACACCTTTCGGGCGCGTGATTCGAGGTCGTCGGGGGGTGGGCCGAGCGGCGGACGGCACTGCCCGACGTCGAGGCCCAGCAGCCGCATCATCGCCTTGGCCGGGAGCGGGTTGGGGGCGGCGTCGGACGACTCGAAGGAGAAGCTGGGCAGCAGCCGCCGGTTGGTGGCGCAGGCGCCGGCCACGTCACCGGCGCCGAAGGCGTCCACCAGGGCGGCCATCTCCTCGCCGGCCCAGTGGGTGGCGACGCCCACGATCCCCACCGCACCCACCGAGAGCAGGGGCAGTGTCAGGGCGTCGTCGCCGCTGTAGAGCTCGAAGTGGTCGGGCGCCGCCGCCAGCAGCCGGGCCGACTCGGCCACGCTGCCGCCGGCGTCCTTGACCGCCACGATGTTGGGGACGTCGCCAGCCAGGGTGAGCATGGTGTCGGTGGCGACCTTGCGGCCGGTGCGCCCGGGGATGTCGTAGATCATGAGGGGCAGCCGGGTGACCGCCGCCACCGCCCGGAAGTGGGCCTCGATGCCCGCCTGCGAAGGACGGCTGTAGTACGGGCACACGACGAGCACGCCGGCCACGCCGGCAGCCGACGCCGCCCGGGTGAGCTCGATGGTGTGCCGGGTGTCGGCGCTGCCCGTGCCGGCGATCACGGGGACGGTCACCGCCTCGGCCACGGTACGGAACAGCTCGAGCTTCTCGTCGTCGGTCAGGGTGGGGCTCTCGCCGGTGGTCCCGGCCAGGACCAACCCGGTGCTGCCGTGGTCGACGAGCCACCGGGCCAGAGCGGTGGCGGCGTCGTAGTCGACCCCGAGGTCGTCGTCGAAGGGCGTCACCATGGCGGTGAGGACGGGACCGAAGCGGGCCATCGCTACCGCTGCTCCTGGCTGCCGCGCTCGATGCCCAAGGTGTCGAGCAGGTCCTGGTGCAGCTCGAACCACACGGTGTGGTAGCTGTCGATCAGGGGACGGGTGAACCAGTCGCCCTCCCCCGCCACCACCCGCCGCAGGGCGTGGTCGAGCCGGGGACGGTAGGCGCCCAAACGGGCGAGGACGGCGGCCAGGTCGGCGAGGACGGGCCGGGCGCGGGCGTCGAGCTCGACCAGCCGGCGCACGACGGCACCGTCGTAGTCGGCGTCGGCGTGGTCGTTGGCAAGGGCAGCCCCCCCGCTGTCACGGAGCTGCCAGGCAGTACAGGTGGTGAGCAGCTCGGCGTTGATCGGCTGGAACCGGTGGTAGGCGGCCTCCACCGCGGTGCGGGCGCCGGCCACGTCGAGCTCCTCGGCCAGGAGCACGTCGCGCTCCTTGCGCCCCACCCGGGTCAGCGACCAGCCCGCCGGCATGCCCTCCCGGTGCTCGACCGAGCCCGCCTCTCGCAGCTCGTCCAGGAGGGCGACCACGTCGGTGGCGGACAGCGCGGTGGCGGTGAGCAGGGCTTCGACGCTGCTCACGCCCTTGACGGCCAGGGTGTGGAGGACCACCAGCCGGGGGTCGGACGGGTACGGCACGGCCGCACCTTAATCTCCGACGTCTGCCGGCCACCCCTTGCGGTGAGCGGCGGCAGCGCGCAGCCGCGGCCGGCGGAGCCGTAGGCTCGACCGGATGTCCGAGCCGGCGACGCCAGTTGGTCGGCGGATCCCGCTGCCCGTGCTGGTGACGCCCATCGTGATCCTCAGCGTGGTCAGCATGATCGCCGACGTCATCGGCCCGGGACTCATCACCGAGCGCCCGCTGCTGCAGATGTTCTTCAACCCGAGGAACCGCTACCTGCTCCTGGCCTCGCCCCAGGTCGACGCCGTGCCCTTCCTCCTCGTGGGGTTCACCCGGCTGGTGCTCACCGACCCGCTCTTCTACCTGTTGGGCGCCCAGTACGGCGAGGGTGCGTTGCGCTGGGCCGAGCGCAAGCTCGGCGACACGGGCTTCATCGCCGGGGTCGAGCGCTTCTTCGCCCGCTTCGGGTCGGTCATCGTGCTGCTGGCGCCCAGCGGCTACGTCTGCCTGCTGGCCGGCGCCGCCGGCATGTCGGTGCGGCGCTTCCTCACCCTCAACGTCACCGGCACCCTCGGGCGGCTGCTGCTGTTCCGGTTGCTCGGCGAGACGTTCAAGGACGAGCTCTTCGCCGTGCTCGGGTTCATCCAGCGCTACCAGTGGTGGCTGATCGGGCTGTCGTTCGTGGTGGTGACGCTCCAGTCCCGCAAGAAGGGGGACACGGGCACGGCCCGGCCGCCTTCACAGATCGAGGCGGAGATCGAGGCGGAGGTCGAGGCCACCGGGCAGGGGCCGACCGCCGGCGACGGGCCGGGCCCCTCAGACGACCGGCGGTGAGCGCCTACCTGGCGGCGCTGGACGACCTCGCCGACACCAAGGGCCGGCGCCCCGACGCCGAGCGGCTGCAGGGCCTGCTCGACCTGGTGTGGCGCCACGCCATGGAAGAGCGTCCCGACGTCGCCACCTTCGTCGGCTGGCCGGGCCACGACGACCGCCTCCCCGACCTGTCGCTCGACGCCGTGGCCCGGCGACGGGCCGAGGCGGGCGCTCCGCTGCGGGCACTGGCCACCATCGACCGCGAGACCCTGGAGCCGGGTGACCAGCTCAGCTACGACGTCTTCTCCTGGCAGCAGCGCAGCGAGGCGGAGGCGGCCCGCTTCCCCGCCGAGCACCTGCCCCTCTCCCAGCTGGAGGGCCCCCAGACCGACCTGGGGCTGCTGCTCGGGTCGATGCCGACCTCCACCCCCGCCCACCTCGCCAACCTGATGGCCCGGCTGGAAGCCGTGCCCACCCTCGTCGAGCAGACCATCGCCCTCCTCGACCAGGGACGGGCCGGTGGGGTCACCCCTCCCCGGGTCGCCCTCCGGGACGTGCCCGCCCAGGTGGGGGCCCACCTGGGGGACGATCCCACGGCCAGCCCGCTGCTGGCGCCGTTCCGCCAGCCGGGTGTGTCCCTGGACGCCGGTGAGGCGGCCGAGGCCCGGCGGGTGGCGGAGGCGCTGATGGCGGCGAAGATCGTCCCGGCGTTCCGCCGCCTCCATGACTACCTGGTGGACACCTACCTCCCCGCCGCCCGTGCCAGCACGGCCCTCGCCGACCTCCCCGACGGCCGGGAGTGGTACGAGGAACGGGTCCGCCACCACACCACCACCGACCTCACGCCGGAGGAGGTCCACCAGATCGGGCTGGCCGAGGTGGCGCGCATCAGCCAGGAGCTCGAACAGGCTCGGGAGGCCGCCGGCCACCGCGGCTCCGCCGAGGAGTTCGCCCACCATCTCCGCAGCGACCCCCGCTTCTTCTTCGAGAGCCCCGAGGCCCTGCTGGCCGCCTATCGCGACATCGCCAAGCGGATCGACCCGGCGGTGGTGCGCCTGTTCCGCCGGCTACCCCGCCTGCCGTTCGGCGTCGAAGCGGTGCCCCCCGAGATGGCCGGCTCGGCGCCCGCCGCCTTCTACCTCGAGGGCTCCCTCGACGGGGGACGCCCGGGGCGGTTCTTCGTCAACACCCATGACCTCGCCTCCCGCCCCGCCTGGAACATGGAGTCGCTCTGCCTCCACGAGGCGGTGCCCGGCCACCACTTCCAGATCTCCCTGGCCCAGGAGCTCGACGGGCTGCCCGAGTTCCGCCGGCGGGGCATGTTCACCGCCTACGTCGAGGGGTGGGGCCTCTACTGCGAGCGCCTGGGAGGCGAGCTCGGGATGTACCAGGATCCCTACCAGCGCTTCGGGGCCCTCGACACCGAGATGCTGCGCGCTGTTCGCCTGGTGGTCGACACCGGCATGCACGCCTTGGGGTGGAGCCGGGAGCGGGCCATCGAGTACTTCGGGCGCCACTCCGCCTCGCCGCACCACGACGTCGTGGTGGAGATCGACCGCTACCTGGTGCTGCCCGGCCAGGCCCTCGCCTACAAGGTGGGCGAGCTGAAGCTCCGGGAGCTGCGGGCGGAGGCGGCCGAGCGCCTCGGTGACCGCTTCGACGTCCGGGACTTCCACGACGTGGTGCTGGGCCAGGGCGCGCTGCCCCTCGGCGTGCTCGAGGCACAGGTCCGCCGCTGGGCCGGCTCGACGTCCTAGTGCAGTGCTAGAGGTCGAGCATGGCGTCGAGCCCGACGGTCAGCCCGGGACGATCGGCGATGGCCTTCACCGCCAGCAGCACCCCGGGCATGAAGGAGCTGCGGTCGTAGGAGTCGTGGCGGATGGTCAGCGACTGGCCGGTGGTGCCCAGCAGCACCTGGTGGTGGGCGACCAGCCCCCGTAGGCGCAGGGCGTGGATGGGGATGCCGCCGGGCCCCTTGCCGCCGCGAGCCCCCTCCACCACGGCATTGGTCGTCGGGTCGTCGTCCCACTCGTCGGAGGCGGCGGCCAAGCGCCGGGCGGTCAGCAGGGCGGTGCCGGAGGGGGCGTCGCGCTTGGCCTCGTGGTGGGCCTCCACGATCTCCACCGACGAGAACCACGGCGCCGCCAGCTCGGCCAGGCGCATCATCAGCACCGCTCCGATGGCGAAGTTGGGCGCCACCACGCAGTTGCTCCTGGTGAAGCTCGACTCGAGCACGGCCAGATCGTCGTCGGTGAGCCCGGTGGTGCCCACCACGGCGTGGACGCCGGCAGCCGCGCACCAACGGAGGTTGGCTCGAGCGGCCTCGGCCGACGTGAAGTCGACGACCACGTCGAGCGGCACCCCCTCCAGCGCCTCGGCCGAGGGCAGGATGCGCAGGTCGGCGTCCACGCCGGTGACCGGACGCAGGTCGAGCCCGGCGTGGTGGGGGTCGACGGCGGCCACCAGCTCCAGCTCGGGGTCGCCGTGCACGGCCTCGCACACGGTGCGCCCCATGCGCCCCTCGGCTCCGAACACGCCGACACGAATGCTCACCGGGACATTGTCGCGGCTTTTCCCGGGCCGGTCTCGCCCACGCCGGGACCCGTCGGCTCAGGCGACGAGCTCCTCCAGCCGCGACCGCGGGACCGGCCCCACCACCGCCACCGTTCTCGGGGCGCCACCGAGGACCCGCCCCAGCACCCGGGCCACGTCGGCCCGGTCCACGGCACGGAAGCGCTCCAGCACCTCGTCGACCTCCTTGACCTCTCCGTGGGTCAGCATGGCGTCGCCGAGACGGCCCATGCGGCTCCCCGGGTCCTCCAGGCTCAGCAGCGTGGACCCCTCCACGTAGCCCTTGGCCACGCCGAGCTCGTGCTCGGTCACGCCCCCGTCCACGATGCGGTCGAGCTCGGCGTGCACCAGGCCCAGCACCTCGGGGACGCGTGCCGGCGTGGTCCCGGCCGAGGCCACCAGGGTGCCGGCGTCGGAGTAGGAGCTCACCGAGGAGCCCACCGAGTAGGCCAGACCCCGCTCCTCGCGGATGGTCTGGAACAGGCGGCTCGACATCCCGCCTCCCAGCACCTGGTTGGCCACCACCAAGGCGAAGCGGTCGTCGTCGTGGCGATCGAGGCCGGGCACGCCCACCGCCACGTAGGCCTGCTCCGTGGGGCGGGTGAGCACGGCCAGGCGCCGGGCGACATCGGTCGGCGGCCGGCGCGACGGCGCCTCGCCTCCCTCTCCGCCGGCGAACCGGCGCTCGACGCCGTCCACCACCCGGTCGTGGTCGAGGCGGCCGGCAGCGGCCACGACCAGGTTGGCCGGCCGGTACCACGTGGCGTGGAAGCCACGGATCTGCTCACGCCCCAGGCTCCGGATGCTCGCCTCGGTGCCCAACACCTCGACGCCGAGGGGATGCTCGGGGAACATGGCCTCGGCCAACAGGGTGTGCACCCGGTCGTCGGGACAGTCCTCTTCGGCCAGCAACTCCTCGAGGATGACCTGCCGCTCGGCCTCGACCTCGCGTGGCCGGAAGGCCGGGGCCCACAGGACGTCGGAGAGCAGGTCGAGCCCGAGGGTCAGCTGCCCGGCGGGGAGCCGGGTGTAGTACGCGGTGTACTCGTGGGTGGTGTAGGCGTTCATCTCGCCACCCACGGCGTCGACCGCCTCGGCGATGGAGGCGGCGGTCCTGGCCTCGGTGCCCTTGAACAACAGGTGCTCGAGGAAGTGCGACGTGCCCGCCAGCTCATGGCCCTCGTCCCTCGCCCCCACGCCCACCCAGAAGCCGGTGGCCACTGAGTGAGCGGAGGGCACGTCCTCGGTCACCACCCGGATCCCGTTCGGGAGCCGGGTGGTGCGCACGGTCAGCGGCGCCTCCCGCCGCGCCGGCTCCTGCCCTCGCGCTCACCGCCGCGGTCGCCCGACGGCGCCGCCTCGGGGCCCAGGTCGCCGAACTCCCGGCCCACCTCGGCGTCGAAGGCCTCTTCGAAGCTCACCGTGGCCACGCCCGGCGGGGCCGGCGCCTCGGCGTCGGATCCGCTCCGGCCGCCACGGCCACCTTCGCCACGGCCACCTTCGCCACGGCCGCGGTCACGGTCACCACGGCCGCGCTCGCCGCCGCCGCGCTCGCCGCCGCCGCGCTCGCCGCCGCCGCGCTCGCCGCCGCCGCGAGACCGGGGACGTTCGCCGCCGCCGCTCCCGGAGGGTGCCCGGTCACGGCCGTTCCCACCACCGGAGCCGCCGTCGTCGTCGCCACCACCGTCGGCGTCGTCACCGATGGGCGACAGCGAGACCTTGCCCTGCGGGTCGATGTCGTCGACACGGACCTCGAGGGCGTCGCCCAGGCTGACCACGTCCTCGACCCGCGGCACCCGGTAGTCGGCGAGCTGGCTGATGTGGACCAGGCCCTCCTTGCCGGGCAGGATCTCGACGAAGGCCCCGAAGTTCATGATCCGGGTGACCTTGCCGAGATACTCCTTGCCGACCTCCACGTCCTTCGTCAGGCCCTCGATCCACTTGATGGCCTTCTCCGCGGCCTCGCCACTCGTCGCGGCGATCTGGATCGTGCCGTCGTCCTCGACGTTGATCTCGGTGCCGGTCTCGGCGGTGATCTGGCGGATCACCTTGCCGCCGGCGCCGATGACGTCGCGGATCTTCTTCTTCGGGATCTGGATGGAGATGATCCGCGGGGCCCAACGACTCATCGTCTCGCGCGGCTCGCTGATCGCCCGGTTCATCTGCTCCAGGATGTGCAACCGGCCGCCCTTCGCCTGCTCGAGCGCGGTCCGCATGACGTCGAACGTCACGCCCTGGATCTTCATGTCCATCTGGAAGCCGGTGATCCCGTCGGCGGTGCCGGCGAAGA
>JAHWKL010000101.1 GCA_019347915.1 Actinomycetota bacterium | reverse complement strand
TTGAAACCCTTGAGCTTGGGCACCCGGCGCTGGAGCGGCATCTGCCCGCCCTCGAAGCCGACCGGGACCGTGTTGCGGGCCCGCTGGCCCTTCGATCCACGGCCTGCGGTCTTGCCGCCGCGGCCCCCGATGCCCCGCCCCACGCGGGTGCGCCGGGTGTTGGAGCCGGGAGCGGGTCGGAGCTCGTGCAGCTTCACTTCGATGCCACCTCCTCGTCCTCTTCGTTGCTCACTCGCACGTCGACCAGGTGGGGCACCCGGGCGATCATGCCGCGGATCTCAGGCCGGTCCGGGAGGACGTTGGTCCGACCGATACGGCCGAGGCCCAGAGCCCGCAACGTTCCCCGGTGCTTGGGCTTGGTGCCGATGGCCGAGCGCACCTGGGTGACCGACAAGCTCGCCATCACGCCACCTCGGTCGGGGGGGCCGACTGGCGGTTCGACTCACGGTAGGCGTTGAGCAGGCCGGCCGGGGTGACCTCCTCGGGGGAGAGCCCGCGGGCCCGGGCCACCACGTCAGGACGACGCAGTGACTGCAGGCCGGCCACGGTGGCGCGGGCGACATTGATGTGGTTGGGCGAGCCCAACGACTTGCACAGGACGTCGTGCACGCCGGCTTCCTCGAGGATGACCCGGGCGGCGCCACCGGCGATGACGCCGGTGCCGGGCGCGGCAGGCTTGAGCAGCACCCGGGCGGCGCCGAACTCGCCCAGCACGGGGTGGATGATGGTGGAGCCGGCGAGCGCCACCGAGAAGAGGTTCTTCTTGGCGTCCTCGGTCCCCTTCTGGATGGCGAGCGGCACCTCCCGGGCCTTGCCGTAGCCCAGCCCCACCCGGCCGGCGCCGTCGCCCACCACCACCAGGGCGGCGAACTGGAACCGACGACCACCCTTGACCACCTTGGACACCCGCCGGGGCCGAGTGATCAACCGGCCGTCACGCAGCGCTCCGTCGGACATCAGCGAACCTCCATCATCGTGTGCACAGGCATCAAAGCTCGAGGCCGGCGTCGCGGGCGGCTTCGGCCACCGCCGCGACCCTGCCGTGGTAGAGGAAGCCGCCGCGGTCGAACACCACTCGGGTGATGCCCGCCGCCTTGGCCCGCTCGGCCACCAGGCGTCCCACCGCCGCCGCCGCCTGGCGATTGCCCGTGCCCGTCCCGTCGGCACGCAGGGCCGCCTCGAGGGTCGATGCGGCGGCCAGCGTACGCCCGGAGCGGTCGTCGATCACCTGCGCCGACATGTGGCGGTTGGACCGGAACACGGCAAGACGCGGACGCTCGGTGGTGCCCTGCACCTTCTTGCGCACACGCCGGTGCCGGCGCGTGCGGGCGACGTGCTTCTGCTTTGCCGAGGAGCTCATCGTCTGCCTTCCGTGCTCGTCACTTGGCTGCCTTGCCCGCCTTGCGGATGACCCGCTCGCCGGAGTAGCGCACACCCTTGCCCTTGTAGGGCTCGGGCTTGCGCAGCTGGCGGATGTCGGCGGCGACCTGCCCCACCACCTGCTTGTCGATGCCCTCCACCACGATACGGGTGGGGACGGGCACGGCGAAGGTGACCCCGTCGGGCGCATCGACGGAGACGGGATGGCTGAACCCGAGGGCCAGGTCGATCCGCTGGGGACCGGCGGCGGTGGCCCGGTAGCCGACTCCGACGATCTCCAGCTCCTTGCGGTAGCCGGCGGTCACGCCCGTGACCATGTTGGCCACCAGCGACCGCACCAGCCCGTGCAGCGACCGGCTGTGCCGTTCGTCGTCGGCACGCTCCACCACCAGCTCCCCGTCGTCACGACGGATGGTGATGGCCTCGGGCACGTCCCGTTCGAGACTGCCCCTCGGGCCCTTGACCGCGACACGCTGGCCGGAGATGGTGATCTCCACCCCGTCGGGTACCGGGATGGGACTGCGCCCGATCCTACTCACGCCACGCCTCCATGCTTTCCATGGTTCTCGACCGTCACCACACGTAGCAAAGGATCTCGCCCCCCACGCGACGCTGTCGCGCCTCCTTGTCGGTCAGGAGGCCCTGGCTCGTGGACAGCACGGCGACGCCCAGGCCTCCGAGCACACGCGGCAGACGATCGGCCTGGCGGTAGATGCGCAGGCCGGGCTTGGACACCCGCTTGATGCCCGAGATCGTGCGCTCTCGGTCAGGCGAGTACTTCATCCTCACCGTGAGGACGCGTCCCGGCCCGGCGGGGTCGTCGGCAACCGAGAAGCCCTCGATGTAGCCCTCCCGCTCCAGCACGGAGGCCAGCGACTCCTTCAGCTTCGACGACGGCATCCGCACCTGGTCGTGGAAGGCGACGTTGCCGTTGCGCAGACGGGTGAGCATGTCGGCGATGGGATCGGTCATGGTCATGCTCGGCCTCCCTCGCTTGTCGGAACGTGGCTGGCCACGGCCATCACCAGCTCGCCTTGGTCACGCCCGGCACCTCGCCGGCGTGCACCATCTCGCGCAAGCAGATGCGGCAAAGGCCGAATTTGCGGAACACGGCCCGCGGCCGCCCGCACCGGCGGCAGCGGGTGTAGCCGCGCACCTTGAACTTGGGGGTGCGCTTCTGCTTCTCGACTAGTGCCTTCTTGGCCATGGGTTCCTCTACCTCCTGTGCGACGCTCGGTCGCCTGACATGGGGCCCATCACGCGGCACCGTCGCGGCGGAAGGGGAAGTTGAAGGCGTCCAGCAGCGCCCGCCCCTCGGCGTCGGTCCGGGCGGTGGTGACGATGACGATGTCCATCCCGCGGGGGGAGTCGACCTTGTCGTAGTCGATCTCCGGGAAGATCAGCTGCTCGGTGACGCCGAAGTTGTAGTTGCCTCTCCCGTCGAAGCCGGTGGGCGGCAGGCCGCGGAAGTCGCGGATGCGAGGAATGGCGAGGGCGACGAGCCGGTCGAAGAACTCCCACATCCGGTCACCCCGCAACGTGACCTTGGCCCCGATGGCGTTGCCCTCCCGGAGCTTGAAGCCGGCGATCGACTTGCGGGCTTTGGTGACGAGCGGCTTCTGGCCGGTGATCTGGGTGAGGTCGCGCACGGCGCCCTCCAGCAGCGAAGGCTGGCCCACGGCGGCGCCCACACCCATGTTCACCACGATCTTCTCGATCCGGGGAACCTCCATGATGTTGGACAGCCCCAACTGCTCGCCCAAGGCGGAGCGGACCTCTTCCTCGTACCGCCGGCGCAGCCGGGGTCGAGGGCGGGCGGGAACGGTCGTCGTCGCGCTCATGAGTCGAGGTCCACCCCGGTGCGCCGGCAGATCCGGACCTTGCGGCCGTCGGCATCGACCCGGTACCCCACCCGGGTCGGCCGGCCGTCACCCGGGCTGATCACCGCCACGTTCGACACCTGGATGGGCATGTCCTTGTCGATGATCCCACCCTGCATGGTCATGCGGGTCGGCCGTTGGTGGCGCTTGGCGGTGTTGACGCCCTCCACGATGACCTTTCCCCTGCTCGGCAGGGCACTCATGACCACGCCTTCCTTCCCCCGGTCCTTGCCGGCCAGCACCTTCACTCGGTCACCCTTGCGAATCTTCACCTACAACACCTCCGGCGCGAGGGACACGATGCGCATGAACCGCTTGTCGCGCAGCTCCCGGCCCACGGGCCCGAAGATGCGGGTCCCCCGGGGCTGGCTCTGGTCGTTGATCAGAACCGCGGCGTTCTCGTCGAAGCGGATGTAGGAGCCGTCGGCCCGGCGCTTCTCCTTCTTGACGCGCACGACGACGCACTTCACCACGTCGCCCCGCTTCACCGCCGCACCAGGGATGGCGTCCTTCACCGTGGCCACGAACACGTCCCCGATCGAGGCATAGCGTCGTCGGGAGCCCCCCAGCACCTTGATGCAGAGGACCTCCTTGGCGCCGCTGTTGTCGGCGACCCGCAGCCGCGACTCCTGTTGGATCATCGTGCCCGCTCCAGGACCTCGACCAGCCGCCAGCGCTTGAGCTTGGACAGCGGCCGGGTCTCCTGGATGCGCACCCGGTCACCCGGCCGGGCCTGGTTCTCGTCGTCATGGGCGTACAGACGCGATGTGCGCTGCACCGTCTTGGCGTACCGCTGGTGGCGCACTCGGTCGACCACCTGTACCACGATCGTCTTGTCCATGGAAGCGGACGCCACCAAGCCTTCACGAACCTTGCGCGCATGACGGACCGTCGCGTCCGCCGTGCCCTGCGTTCCCGTCTCGCTCACGATGTCCGGTCCTCTCCGTCTCCGCTCCCGGCCGCGGTGGCCTGGTCTCCGCTCCCGGCCGCGGTGGCCTGGTCTGCGCTCCCGGCCGCGGTGGCCTGGTGTCCACTTCCGGCCGCAAGTGCTTCGGCGGCGGCGATCTCGCGCTCGCGCAGCACGGTGTGCAGCCGGGCGACGTCCTTGCGCAACTGGCCCAGGCGGGCGTGATTGTCGAGCTGGCCGGTCACGTGCTGGAACCGGAGGTTGAACAGCTCGCCTTGGACCTCGCCCAGGCGTTGCACCAGCTCCTCGTCACCGAGATCACGCAACGCTCTCGTGGTGGATGCCATCAGACCTCCTCCGCACTCGCCCGGCTGATCACCCGGGCGCGAATGGGCAGCTTCTGGATGGCCCGCTCGAGGGCCCCCTTGGCCAGCTCCTCGTTGACGCCGGCCAGCTCGAACATGACCCGGCCCGGCTTGACCACTGCCACCCAGCGCTCGGGGTTGCCCTTGCCCGACCCCATGCGGGTCTCGGCCGGCTTCTCCGTGACCGGACGGTCGGGGAAGATCGTGATCCACACCTTGCCGCCACGCTTCACGTGCCGGGTCATGGCGATACGGGCAGCCTCGATCTGGCGGGCGGTGATCCACCCCGGCTCCAGGGCCTGGATGCCGTACTCGCCAAAAGCGACCTTCGTCCCCCCTTTTGCCGGGCCGGTCATTCGCCCTCGTTGCTGCTTGCGGTGCTTCACCTTCTTCGGCATCAACATGGCGCTAATCCCCCTCGCCGGGCCGGAAGTGGGGCGTCTCGTGGTGCTCCCTCGTGAGACGCTCGATCTCCTCCTCCTCGGCGAGCAGACGCTCGAGCTCGGGGTCGGCCTCTTTCAGGATGGGCTCGGCCTCGGTCCGCTCGGCACCTTCGCCGGCTGCCGGCTCGGCACCTTCGGGTCGGCGTCGACCGCCACCAGCGGAGACCACCTTGCGGGGACGAGCCGGGCCCGAGGTCTCACCCACGGCCATGGCCGCCTCACGGGTCGCCTTGTCGTCGCCCGAGGTGCGGTAGGGCAGGATGTCACCCTTGTAGATCCACACCTTCACGCCGATGCGGCCGTAGGTCGTGCGGGCCTCCCGGAAGCCGTAGTCGATGTCGGCGCGGAGGGTGTGCAACGGGACCCGGCCCTCGCGGTACCACTCCGTCCGGCTCATCTCGGCGCCGTTCAGCCGGCCGGAGCACTGCACCCGGATCCCGGGAACCCCCGCCTTCTGGGCGTTCTGCACCGCCCTCTTCATGGCCCGCCGGAAGTTGACCCGCCCGGCCAGCTGGTCGGCCACGCCCTGGGCGATGAGGGCGGCGTCGAGCTCGGGTTGCTTGATCTCCTGGATGTTGAGCTGGATCCGGTTGTTGCCGGTGATCTTGGCCAGCCCCGCTCGCAGGCGGTCGGCCTCGCTCCCCCGGCGTCCGATCACGATGCCGGGACGGGCGGTGTGCACGTCGACCCGGAGGCGGTCGCGGGTGCGCTCGACCTCGACCCGGCTGATGGCCGCGTGCGGCAGCTGGGTCATGAGGTAGTCGCGGATGTGCCAGTCCTCGATCAGGTAGTCGGTGTACTCCCGGTCACTGAACCACCGAGACTTCCAGTCGGTGGTCACGCCCAGGCGGAACCCGTACGGGTTGACCTTCTGGCCCATCTAACGCTCCTCCTCTGCGCCAGGCGAGGTGCCCGGCGTCGCCGCTTCGTCCGCGGCCTCGGCACCGCTCGTTGCTGCCTGCCCCTCGTCGCCTGTCGGCTCGTCCTGGCCCTCGTCCGGCGACCCTGCTTCGGGCTGGACCTGGGCTTCGGGGGCTTCGGGCTGGACCTGGGCTTCGGGCTCACCCTGGGCTTCGGGCTGGACCTGGGCTTCGGGCTCACCCTGGGCTTCGGGCTCGACCTGGGCTTCGGGCTGGACCTGGGCTTCGGGCTCGACCTGGGCTCCGGCCTGGTCACGAGCTGCGCCGGCCTCACCCTCGGCCGGCTGGCCTGAGGACGCCTGGCCCGAGGAGCCCTCACCGGCGCCGGCCCCCCCACTGCGACCCCCCCGCCGGCGGCGGGTGCGCCGGCGACGCTCCTCGGTGGCCTGCTGGCCGGACCGTCGCGCCGCCCGGCTGCCGGGACGGCTCTCCTCGCGGGCCCGCCGACGTTCCAGCTCGTCCTCCGACATCCGGCTCACGATGATGGTGATGTGGCAGGTCCGTTTGCGGATGCGCGTGGCCCGGCCGCGCGCCCGCGGCCGGAACCGCCGGATCGTGCGGCCCTCGTCGGCGTAGCACGCCGACACCACCAGGTCGTCACCGATCTGGTCGTCGTTGTGCTCGGCGTTGGCGATGGCCGAACGCAGCAGCTTCGCCACCACCTGGGCGGCGTCACGCTCGCAGAAGCGGAGGGTCTGCTCGGCGCTACGGACATCGGCGCCGCGGATGAGATCGAGCACGGCACGGGCCTTGGTCGCCGACATGCGGATGTGGCGGGCGGTGGCGCGGGTACCCGGTCGCTCGTTGGTGCGGACTGGAGCAGGCATCGCTACCGCCGCCCCCCTCGTTCTTGGCCGGCGTGGAAACGGAAGGTCCGCGTGGGCGCGAACTCCCCGAGCTTGTGCCCCACCATGGACTCGGTGATGTACACGGGCACGT
The DNA here is from genome assembly GCA_019347915.1 of Actinomycetota bacterium. GTDB lineage: Bacteria > Actinomycetota > Acidimicrobiia > Acidimicrobiales > CADCSY01 > JAHWJR01. The sequence continues at coordinate 2,474 of JAHWKL010000101.1, read as the reverse complement.
GCTTGCGCCCGTCGTGGACGGCGATGGTGTGACCGACCATCTCGGGGATGATCGTGGACCGGCGGGACCAGGTCTTGATGACCCGCTTCTCCCGCTTGTCGTTCAAGTCGTCGACCTTCTTGAGGAGGTGGTCGTCGACGAAGGGGCCCTTCTTCAGGCTGCGCGGCATCTCGCTCTCCTGCTCGTCAGCGCCGGGCGCCGCGCCTGCGGCGCCGGCGGACGATGAGCTTGTCGGACGGGTTCTTCCTCGAGCGGGTACGGCCCTCGGGCTTACCCCAGGGCGACACCGGGTGACGACCACCCGAGGACTTGCCCTCACCGCCACCGAGGGGGTGGTCGACGGGGTTCATGGCCACCCCGCGGGTCTGGGGGCGGACACCCTTCCAGCGGTTTCGTCCCGCCTTGCCCAACGACACCAGCTCGGCCTCGGCGTTCCCGACCTCACCGACGGTCGCCCGACAGTCGATGGGGACCCGGCGCATCTCGGTGCTGGGCAGCCGCAGCGTGACGAAATCGCCCTCCTTGGCCACCAACTGGACGCTGGCGCCGGCGCTGCGCGCCATCCGCGCCCCGGCGCCGGGCTTCAGCTCGATGTTGTGGATGGTGGTGCCCACCGGGATGTAGCGCAGCGGAAGGGCGTTGCCGGGACGGATCTCGGCGCCCTGCCCGCTCTGGAGCACGTCTCCCACCCGGACCCGGGCCGGGGCGATGATGTAACGCTTCTCGCCGTCGTAGTAGTGCAGAAGGGCGATGCGGGCGTTGCGGTTGGGGTCGTACTCGATGGCCGCGACCTTGGCCGGCACGCCATCCTTGGTCCGCTTGAAGTCGACCTGCCGGTACTGCTGCTTGTGCCCGCCCCCGCGGTGACGGGACGTCTTGCGGCCCTTGTTGTTGCGGCCGCCGGAGCTGGGCTTGGGGCCCACCAGCGACCGCTCGGGGCGGTCCTTGGTGATCTCGGAGAAGTCGGCCACCGTCTGGAATCGGCGACCGGCGCTTGTGGGGTTGCGCTTGCGAAGTGCCATCGGCTCTCCCTCAGCTCTCGATCAGGTCGATCCGGTGACCCTCGGCGAGGGTGACGACGGCTCGTTTGGTGTCGGGGCGACGCCCGTAGTTCATGGTGCGCCGGTTCCGCTTGCGCTTCCCCTTGCGGTTCTGGGTCGTGACCTTGGTCACCTTGACGTCGAAGATCTCCTCCACCGCCTGGCGGACCTGGATCTTGTTGGCGTCGGGGTGGACCACGAAGGTGTAGGCGTTGAGGTCGAACAGCCCGTACGACTTCTCGCTCAGGATCGGACGAACGATGACCTGGCGGGCATCCATCAGTCGGCACCTCCCCCGGGCAGCGTCTGGCGGGTGAACACGACCCAGTCGTTGAGGAGGACGTCGTAGGCGTTGAGCTGGCTCACCGGCAACGTCTGCACCTCGGGAAGGTTGCGGAAGCTCTTGCGGGCGATCTCGTCGTCGGGCGAGAGCACCACCAGCACCCGCCCCTCGGTGCCGAGGGCGGCCAACGCCGCCTTCGCCGCCTTGGTGCTGGGGCCGTCGAAGTCCCATGAGGCGGTCACCGCCACCCGTCCGGCGGCAGCACGGTCGGACAGCGCCGAGATCAGTGCTCCCCGCACCATCTTCTTGGGCGTTCGCTGGCGGTAGGACCGGGGCTTGGGGCCGAGGGCGACGCCGCCCCCGCGCCACTGGGGAGCGCGGATGGAGCCCTGCCGGGCGCGGCCCGTGCCCTTCTGGCGCCACGGCTTGGCGCCTCCGCCGCGGACCTCGGCCCGGGTCAGGGTCGACGCACTTCCGGACCGGGCGGCGGCGAGTTGGGCGGTGACGACCTGGTGCATGAGCGGCACGTTCGGCTCCACGCCGAACATGCGCCGGTCGAGCTCGACCGTGCCGGTGTCGGCACCGGACACGTCCCGGACCGGCACGGTCAGGGCGGCCGTCGGCTCCGCTGGCGTCGAAGGCGGGGCCTCGGCGGAGGTCGTGGGCGCCGTGGCGCCGGCAGCGTCGGAGGTCGACATCACGACCGTCCCTTCACCGCAGCCCGGACCAGGACGAGTCCGCCCCTCGGCCCCGGCACCGAACCCTTCACCAACAGCAGCTCCCGCTCGACATCGGCGGAGACCACTTCGAGGTTCAAGGTGGTGACCTTGCTGGCCCCCATCCGCCCCGCCATGCGGGTTCCCTTGAAGACCCGCGCCGGTGTTGCGCACGCCCCGATGGAACCAGGCGCACGGTGGACGCGGTGCGCACCGTGGGAAGCAGGATGGCCTTTGAAGTTGTGCCGCTTCATGCCGCCGGCAGTGCCCTTCCCCTTGCTGACCGCGGTCACGTCGATCTTGTCGCCGGGGGCCAGCAGATCGGCACCCAGCTCCTGTCCGACCTCGTAGCCGCTCGTGTCGTCGACCCGCAGCTCGACGAGGCGGACGCCCGGCTCGACGGCGGCCTTGTCGAAATGGCCGGCCTCGGGCTTG
>JAHWKL010000100.1 GCA_019347915.1 Actinomycetota bacterium | reverse complement strand
CGGGACCGCTATTCGTTCGCGAACTTGGACGAGGTCCTGACCCTTCCCGACCTGACCTCCGTCCAGACGTCGTCGTTCGAGTGGTTCCTCTCCCATGGCCTGACCGAGACGTTCCGCGACATCAGCCCCATCGAGGACTTCAGCGGATCGCTCCGGCTCGAGCTGGAGTTCGACCCCGACGACGAGGACCTGTGCCCCCCGCCGAAGTTCGGCGTCGAGGAGTGCAAGGAGAAGGACATGACCTTCTCGGCTCCGATCTTCGTCCGGGCCCGGTTCATGAACGCTGGGACGGGAGAGATCAAGGAGCAGACGGTCTTCATGGGGGACTTCCCGATGATGACCGACAAGGGCACGTTCATCATCAATGGCACGGAGCGCGTCGTGGTGTCGCAGCTCGTGCGCAGTCCCGGTGTGATCTTCCAGCCGGGCGAGCGCTTCCGCCTGCGGAACCTGGCCAAGCACCAGCTGGTGACCGGCACCGTTCACCCCTACCGCGGCGAGTGGATCGAGTTCGACGTCGAGCAGAAGCCGGGCAAGGACGTCACCGCCGGCACTCGGGTGGCCCGCAAGCGTCGGCTCAGCCTGTTCGTCCTCCTGCGTGCTCTTGGCTACGACGAGGAGAACCACCCCGGCTTCCTCGACCGCCTGGTGCGCCACTTCAACTTCCTCGAGGGGCAGTGGGAGAAGGAACGCGACCTCTTCACCACGCAAGAAGAGGCCCTGATCGAGATCTACAAGCGCGCCCGCCCTGGTGAGCCGCCCACACCCGACGCCTCGCGCAACTACTTCGAGAACGCCTTCTTCAACCCCAAGCGTTACGACCTGTCGCGGGTGGGCCGCTACAAGCTCAACCGCAAGCTGGGCCCTGAGATCGCCAAGCTCGAGTCCTTGTTCGGCCTGTCCGAGCTCGACCGGCCCCAGCCCGACCAGTCGGTCCTCTCCAGGGTCGAGGTCCTTGCCGCCACGACGTACCTGCTGAACCTGGCCGCCGGCGAGATCGGCTACCGGCTCGACGACCAGGACCACTTCGCCAACCGCCGCATCCGCTCGGTGGGCGAGCTCATCCAGAACCAGGTCCGCATTGGCCTGTCCCGGATGGAGCGGGTGGTGCGCGAGCGCATGACGACCCAGGACGTCGAGGCCATCACGCCCCAGACATTGATCAACATCCGACCCGTGGTCGCCGCCATCAAGGAGTTCTTCGGCACCAGCCAGCTCTCACAGTTCATGGACCAGGTGAACCCCCTGTCCGGGCTCACCCACCGTCGCCGGCTGTCGGCGCTGGGGCCGGGTGGGCTCTCTCGCGAGCGCGCCGGCTTCGAGGTCCGTGACGTCCACTTCTCGCACTACGGGCGCATGTGCCCCATCGAGACGCCCGAGGGCCCCAACATCGGGCTCATCGGCGCCCTCTCGACCTACGCCCGCGTCAACGACTTCGGCTTCATCGAGTCGCCCTACCGCAAGGTCCTCGACGGGCGGGTCACCGATGAGATCGTCTACCTGGCCGCCGACGAGGAAGAGGAGTACGTCGTCGCTCAGGCCAACACGCCGCTCGACGACGAGGGGCGATTCACCGACGAGCGCGTCCTGGTGCGGCGCAGCCCCACCTCCGCCTCGCTGTCCGACCTCAAGCTCCAGCTCGAGCGCGACGTCTTCTTCGGGGCCACCACCGAGATCAGCGCCGTGCCTCCGGCCGAGGTCCAGCTCATGGACGTGGCGCCCCAGCAGATCGTCTCGGTGGCCACCGCGTTGATCCCGTTCCTCGAGCACGATGACGCCAACCGGGCCCTGATGGGGGCCAACATGCAGCGCCAGGCGGTTCCGCTGGTGCGGGCGGAGGCGCCCTACATCGGCACGGGGATCGAAGCGCGTGCCGCTCGGGACGGCGGAGACATCCTGCTGGCCGACGGTGACGGCACCGTCACCGAGGTCAGCGGCGACCACATCACCGTGGAGTACGACGGCGACGGCGCCGCCCGACGCAAGGTCTACCGCCTGGCCAAGTTCCGCCGTTCCAACCAGGACACCTGCATCAACCAGCATCCCCGCGTGTCCGAGGGCGACCGGGTGACCACGGGCAACGTCTTGGCCGACGGGCCCTCGACCGACCACGGCGAGCTGGCACTGGGCAAGAACCTGCTCGTCGCCTTCATGCCCTGGGAGGGCTACAACTTCGAGGACGCCATCATCCTCTCCGAGCGGCTCGTGCGCGACGACGTGCTCACGTCGATCCACATCCACAGCCACGAGATCGATGCCCGCGACACCAAGCTGGGACCGGAGGAGATCACCCGCGACATCCCCAACCTCTCCGAGGACATCCTCGCCGACCTCGACGACCGGGGAATCATCCGGGTCGGTGCCGAGGTTGGTCCTGGCGACGTCCTCGTCGGCAAGGTCACGCCCAAGGGCGAGACCGAACTGACCCCTGAGGAGCGCCTGCTGCGGGCCATCTTCGGCGAGAAGGCGCGCGAGGTTCGTGACACCAGCCTCAAGGTGCCCCACGGCGAGTCGGGCAAGGTCATCGACGTCAAGGTGTTCGATCGGGACGACGCCCACGAGCTGCCGCCGGGCGTGAACCAGCTGGTGCGGGTCTACGTGGCCCAGCAGCGAAAGATCTCGGTGGGAGACAAGCTTGCCGGGCGCCACGGCAACAAGGGCGTCATCAGCCGCATCCTGCCGGTCGAGGACATGCCCTTCATGCCCGACGGCACCCCCGTCGACATCATCCTCAACCCGCTCGGTGTGCCGTCCCGGATGAACGTGGGCCAGGTGCTCGAGGCCCACTTGGGCTACGCCGCCCGCTGGGGCTGGGACCTCTCCGGCGACGGCAAGGTCGATGTCGGCGAGGAACCCGTTCGGGCGACCGAGACCAAGACCCGCCCCAGCACTCGCCCGTCGACGCTGCTGGCCACGCCCGTCTTCGACGGCGCCCACTGGGACGAGCAGGTGACGGCGGGCAAGCACCCCACCATCAAGCAGATCTTCGAGGCCCTGCACCCCGAGTCGGCCGTGGCCGACTACGGCGCCGGCGGTCGCATGATCGGGACCGACGGCAAGGCCACGCTCTACAACGGTCGTACCGGCGAGGCCTACGACAACCGCATCACCGTGGGCTACGTCTACATCCTGAAGCTGGCCCACCTGGTCGACGACAAGATCCACGCCCGCTCCACCGGCCCGTACTCGATGATCACGCAGCAGCCGCTGGGCGGCAAAGCCCAGTTCGGCGGCCAGCGGTTCGGCGAGATGGAGGTGTGGGCGCTGGAGGCCTATGGCTCCGCCTACTGCCTGCAGGAGCTGCTGACGATCAAGTCCGACGACGTGCTCGGGCGGGTGAAGGTCTACGAGGCCATCGTGAAGGGCGAGAACATCCCGGAGCCGGGCATCCCCGAGAGCTTCAAGGTGCTGATCAAGGAGATGCAGGCGCTGTGCCTGAACGTGGAGGTCCTCAACGACACCGGTGAGGAGATCGAGATGCGAGAGCTCGACGAGGACGTGTTCCGCACGGCCGAGGAGTTGGGCATCGACCTTTCCCGGCCGGAGCGAGGGTCCGACGAAGAGGACGAGCGTCGCCGGGAGCGGGTCTGAGCTCGGTCGGTCGCGCTGAGCCAGCGTGGCCTGTCGGGATCGAGGGCGGACGCCGGCGGCGCGGCGATGTCATTACCAAGCAGTGGTGGTCGGGTACCGGGCGTAGAAGGAGAGCAAGATGCTGGACGTGAACAACTTCGATCAGCTGCGGATCGGGCTGGCGACGGCCGACTCCATCCGCACGTGGTCCAACGGTGAGGTCAAGAAGCCCGAGACCATCAACTACCGCACGCTCAAGCCGGAGAAGGACGGGCTCTTCTGCGAGAAGATCTTCGGTCCGACCAAGGACTGGGAGTGCTACTGCGGCAAGTACAAGCGCGTGCGCTTCAAGGGCATCATCTGTGAGCGCTGCGGCGTCGAGGTCACGCGGTCCAAGGTGCGGCGTGACCGCATGGGCCACATCGAGCTGGCCGCTGCCGTGGTGCACATCTGGTACCTGCGCGGCACCCGGTCGTGGCTCGCCTACCTCCTTGCCGGCATCGAACCCAAGGAGGAGCTGAAGGCCAAGCAGCTCGAGAAGGTCATCTACTTCGCCGCCAACCTGGTGACGTGGGTCGACGAGGAGAAGCGCCACGAGGAGCTGCCCAACCTCGAGGCCGAGCTGGCCGAGGAATTGGCCGAGATCGCCAAGCAGCGCGACCTCGACGTCGATCGCAAGTACAAGCAGCTCGAAGAGGAGCTGGCCGCCCTGGAGGCCGACGGCGCCAAGGAAGCCGATCTCAAGGCGCGCCAGAAGCTGGCCGAGCGGGACATCGCCAACGTGCGGGAGCGGGCCGATGCCGAGCTCGAGCTGGTCCAGCGGGCGTTCGACGAGTTCCGGAACCTCCACGGGCGCCAGATCCTCGAGGACGAGCTGCTGTGGCGAGAGCTCAAGGACCGCTACGGCGACTACTTCGAGGGCGGCATGGGCGCCGAGGTCCTGGCTCGGCTGATCGAGCGGATCGACTTCGACGAGGAGGAGGTCAAGCTCCGCGCTGCCATCGACCCTCAGGAGGGCCAGCGCCCCCTGTCGGCGCAGCGCAAGCAGAAGGCCATCAAGCGACTCAAGATCGTCTCGGCCTTCAACCGCCGCGACGAGCACGGTCGCCGGGTCAACAACCCGCGGGCCATGATCCTCGACGTCGTTCCCGTCATCCCGCCCGACCTGCGGCCCATGGTGCAACTCGACGGTGGCCGCTTCGCCACCTCCGACCTGAACGACCTGTACCGGCGGGTGATCAACCGCAACAACCGGCTGAAGCGGCTGCTGGACCTCGGCGCTCCCGAGATCATCGTGAACAACGAGAAGCGCATGCTCCAGGAGGCGGTCGACGCCCTGTTCGACAACGGGCGCCGTGGCCGCCCCGTCACCGGTCCCGGGAACCGTCCCCTCAAGTCGCTGTCCGACATGCTGAAGGGCAAGCAGGGGCGGTTCCGCCAGAACCTGCTGGGCAAGCGTGTCGACTACTCCGGTCGTTCGGTCATCGTGGTGGGCCCCACCCTGGAGCTGCACCAGTGCGGGCTGCCCAAGCTGATGGCGCTCGAGCTGTTCAAGCCCTTCGTCATGAAGCGCCTCGTCGACACCGAGTTGGCCCAGAACATCAAGTCGGCCAAGCGGATGGTCGAGCGCCGACGGCCGCAGGTGTGGGACGTGCTCGCCGAGGTCATTCGCGAGCATGTCGTGCTGCTGAACCGGGCGCCGACCCTGCACCGCCTCGGGATCCAGGCGTTCGAGCCGGTGCTGGTCGAGGGCAAGGCCATCCAGATCCACCCCCTCGTGTGTACGGCGTTCAACGCCGACTTCGACGGTGACCAGATGGCGGTGCACCTGCCCCTGTCGGCCGAAGCCCAGGCGGAGAGCCGGGTGCTCATGCTGTCGGCCAACAACATCCTTTCGCCCGCCAACGGGCGTCCCGTCATCACGCCGTCCAAGGACATGGTGCTGGGCGCCTACTACCTGACCCTGCGCATCCCCACCGCCAAGGACCGGCCCCGGGTGTTCCGCCACGTCCACGAGGTGGAACGGGCCTACGAAGCGCGCGAGATCGCCCTCCACGAGGAGATCGAGGTGCGCATCCCCGCACTGCGCCGGTCTCCTGTCTCGGGCGACGGCGCCGACGGCAACGGAGGGGCCACCTACGAGATCACCACGGCGGGCCGGCTGCTGTTCAACCAGGCGCTTCCGGCCGACTTCGGCTACGTCAACGACGTGGTCGGCAAGAAGAACACCAACATCGCCACCATCGTCGAGAAGCTCTCGGTCGGTTACTCCAAGGCGGTGGTGGCCCAGTGCGTCGACGAGATCAAGAACCTGGCCTTCCGTTACGCCACCCAGTCCGGCCTCACGTTCTCCATCGACGACGTGCGCACGCCGGCGACCAAGCGCACCATCCTCGACCGCTACGAGCGTGAGGCGGAGAAGGTCGAGACCCAGTTCCGGCGAGGCATCATCACCGACGGGGAGCGGCGCCAGAAGGAGGTGGAGATCTGGACCAACGCCACCGCCGAGGTGGAGGCGGCCATGCGCGAGGGCATGGAGGCCGACGCCTTCAACCCCATCGAGATGATGGTGACGTCCGGTGCGCGCGGGAACGTCCTGCAGATCCGCCAGATCGCCGGTATGCGCGGTCTGGTGACGAACCCTCGGGGTGACTTCATCCCCCGCCCCATCAAGTCCAACTTCCGCGAGGGGCTGACCATGCTGGAGTACTTCATCTCCACGCCCGGCGCCCGGAAGGGCCTGGTCGACACCGCCCTGCGAACCGCCGACTCCGGCTACCTGACCCGGCGCCTCGTCGACGTCGCCCAGGAGCTGATCGTCCGCGAAGACGATTGCGGCACGGGCCGAGGCGTGTGGATCGAGCAGGTCGGCCCGGACGCCGCCGGGAAGCGGAGCTACCTGGAGACTCGTCTCGACGGGCGCGCCCTCGTCGAGGACGTCACCCTGGCCGATGGGCGGATCCTGCCCCGTGGCCATGTGGTGGGGTCGGAGGACCTCGTCGCCCTGCGCGACGACCCCCAGGTCGACCGGGTGCGAGTGCGCTCGGTGCTGACCTGCGACGCCGCTCAGGGCGTGTGCGCGGCGTGCTACGGACGTTCACTGGCCACCGGGAACTCCATCGAGCTGGGCGAGGCGGTGGGGGTCATCGCCGCCCAGTCGATCGGCGAGCCCGGCACCCAGCTCACCATGCGGACCTTCCACACCGGAGGCGTCTCGTCCGGGGTTGGTGACATCGCCGGCGGTCTGCCCCGCGTGGTGGAGTTGTTCGAGGCCCGCAGCCCGAAGGGCAAGGCGACGCTGGCCCGCACGTCGGGTGTGATCCGGGTGAGCGACGACGACGCCCGGGGACGTACCGTCACCGTCGTCAGTGACGACGGCAGTGAGGACACCCACCTCATCGCCGGCCCCAGCCGGCTGGAGGTGAGCGACGGCCAGGAGGTCGCCGCCGGTGACCCGATCGTCGAAGGTCCCCGCGACCCCAAGGAGCTCCTCGAGATCAAGGGCGTCCGGGAGACACAGGTGTACCTGGTGGACCAGGTGCAGCGGGTCTACCGGGACCAAGGCGTGTCGATCCACGACAAGCACATCGAGCTGATCGTGCGCCAGATGACCCGTCGGGTGGCGGTGCAGGAGCCCGGGGAGGCACCGTTCCTGCCCGGCGAGCGCGTCGACTCCCGGGTCTACGCGGAGACCAACCGCGAGTTGCTCCAGGCGGGAAAGACGCCGGCCGAAGGCCGTCCTGAGCTCATGGGGATCACCAAGGCTTCCCTGGCCACCGACTCGTGGCTGTCGGCCGCCTCGTTCCAGGAGACCACCCGGGTGCTCACCGAGGCCGCCATCGAATCGCGGTCCGACTCGCTGGTGGGGCTCAAGGAGAACATCATCATCGGCAAGCTCATCCCCGCAGGGACGGGCATGGAGCGGTACCGCGAGTTCGAGACGGCGGCGCCGGACTACGAGCCCATGGAGTTCTGGACCTCGGAGGACGAGGTCGATCGCGACGACCTGGCGTCGTGGCTGGCGACCCAGGGCGGCGACGGCCACGGGAACGGGGCCGCCGGTGCCGGGAATGCCCCGTCGCAGGCCGACGTGGTCGACCTCCCCAGTGAGGGGTCGGCGTCGTGACGCCGGCCCGATAGGGTACCCCGGTGCCCACCATCCAGCAGCTCGTTCGAAAGGGCCGCGAGTCGAAGCCCGTCAAAGGCAAGACCGCCGCCCTCAAGGGGGCGCCGCAGCGCCGAGGCGTGTGCACCCGCGTCTACACGAACACGCCCAAGAAGCCGAACTCGGCGTTGCGCAAGGTCGCCCGAGTGCGGTTGACCAGCGGGATGGAGATCACCGCCTACATTCCCGGTGAGGGCCACAACCTCCAAGAGCACTCCATCGTGCTGGTGCGCGGAGGACGGGTGAAGGATCTGCCGGGCGTGCGCTACAAGGTCGTCCGGGGTGCACTCGACGCCGCCGGTGTCCGTGACCGCAAGCAGGCTCGGAGCCGGTACGGCGCCAAGCGGGAGGGTTCGTAGTGCCTCGAAAGGGACCGGCGCCTCGCCGGGAGCTCATGCCCGACCCCATCTACCGCTCCGTGCTGGTCACCCAGGTGGTCAACAAGGTGCTCCAGCGGGGCAAGCGGTCGACTGCCGAGCGGATCGTGTACGACGCCCTCGACATCATCAAGGAAAAGACCGGTGGCGACCCCATTCCCACGCTGAAGCGGGCCATGGAGAACGTCAAGCCCGCGCTCGAGGTCCGCAGCCGGCGGGTCGGAGGCGCCACCTATCAGGTTCCGGTGGAGGTGCGGCCCCGCCGTGCCAACACGCTGTCGATCCGGTGGGTGGTGGGCTACGCCCGCCAGCGACGAGAGAAGACGATGGCCGAGCGGGTCGCCAACGAGCTGCTCGACGCCTCCAACGGCATCGGCGCCAGCATGAAGCGCAAGGAAGACCTCCAGAAGATGGCGGAGTCCAACAAGGCGTTCGCCCACTACCGCTGGTGAGGCATTTCCCCCGCTGCGGGTAGACTCGGCCTCTGCCGGCGGTCGGCCCCCGCCGTGCCGGTACGTTCCCCTGAAGTCGCGGCAAGCGCACGCGTCCGCCGCGAAGGAGTCCCCATGACGCCAACCCGACCGACGCCCCTTGGCCGCATCCGCAACATTGGGATCATGGCCCACATCGACGCGGGCAAGACCACCACGACGGAGCGGATTCTCTACTACACGGGGAAGAACTACAAGATCGGAGAGGTGCACGAGGGCGCCGCCACCATGGACTGGATGGTCCAGGAGCAGGAGCGGGGCATCACCATCACCTCGGCTGCCACCACCTGCCACTGGCACGACCACACCATCAACATCATCGACACCCCGGGCCACGTCGACTTCACCGTCGAGGTCGAGCGGTCGCTGCGGGTGCTCGACGGCGCGGTGGCGGTGTTCGACGCCGTGTCCGGAGTGGAGCCGCAGTCGGAGACCGTGTGGCGCCAAGCCAACAAGTACGGGGTCCCCCGCATCTGCTTCATCAACAAGATGGACCGGATCGGCGCTGACTTCTTCGCCGCGGTGGGATCGATCCAGGACCGGCTGCAGGCCAAGACCGCCGTCGTGCAGATCCCCATCGGTGCCGAGGGGCACTTCCGTGGGGTGGTCGACCTCATCAACATGAAGGGCCTGGTGTGGTCCGACGGCGAGGGTCGCAAGGGCGAGGAATGGGCCGTCACCGAGGTGCCGGACGAGCTGGTGGCCGAGGCCGAGGCCTGGCGGGCCAAGCTGCTCGACGTCCTGGCCGACTTCGACGACGTCATCCTGGCCAAGTACGCCGGCGAGGAGGAGATCACCTCCGACGACCTGCG